>NZ_JBFRCN010000045.1:0-79036 GCF_040965835.1 Paraburkholderia sp. BR10872 | reverse complement strand
AGGTGGGCGGCGCCACCGTGATCGAAGTGAAGGAAAAGAAGGACCGCGTGGACGATGCGTTGCATGCCACGCGCGCGGCCGTGGAAGAGGGCATCGTGCCGGGTGGCGGCGTGGCGCTGATCCGCGTGCGTCAGGCGATCCTCGACCTGAAGGGCAAGAACGCCGACCAGACGGCGGGCGTGAAGATCGTGCTGCGTGCACTGGAAGAACCGCTGCGTCAGATCGTGAGCAATGCGGGCGAAGAAGCGAGCGTGGTCGCGGCGAAGGTCGCGGAAGGCACGGGCAACTTCGGTTACGACGCGGCCACGGGCGAATACGGCGATCTGGTCGAAAAGGGCGTGCTCGATCCGACCAAGGTCACGCGCACGGCGCTGCAAAACGCGGCTTCGGTGGCGGGACTATTGCTCACGACCGATGCCACGGTTCATGAGGCTCCCAAAGCCCAGGCGGCGCAAGCGCCGGTGGGTGGCCCTGGCGGCGCCGATCTCGGCTTCTAGGCCGGTTTTGCCGGGCAAGGGGGGAAGGCCGCCCTGGCGTGATGCCAGGCGCGGCTGCCATGTCTCGACAACCGGGCGTCAGCGCGCTCAGGCGGATTGCCAGCGCGCATCGGCGACGACGAGCTTCTTCGGGATCAGCTTGAGTTCGGAGAACGTATCGGCAATTTGCTGCTGGTAGGCGAGCGTGGGCGCGTCGACGGGCTGCACGCCGTAGCTCGCGCGCCTGAGGGCGAGTTCGAGCGTCGACGCGTCGAGGCCGACAAGCGGTGACAGTTGAGCCGCAACGGCCGGAACGTTGTCGCGTGCCCAGGCGTCCACGGCGCCGATTTCCTCCACGACCGCATGCAGGACAGACGCATGTGCGTTCGCAAAGTTACGGCTTGCTATGTAGTACTGTGTATTGCGAACGAGGTTTTCGCCGTTCGCGATCGAACGCACTTTCGCCTGGCGTTCGATTGCCGCGAGGTAGGGATCCCAGATCACCCAGGCGTCCACGCTGCCGCTCGTGAATGCGGCGCGCGCATCGGCGGGAGCGAGATAGACGGGCTGGATATCTTCATACTTGAGGTTGGCTCTCTGCAGCGCCTTGACGAGCAGATAGTGCACGTTCGAGCCTTTGTTGAACGCAACGCGCCTGCCGCGCAGGTCGGCGGGCGTGCGGATCGGCGAATCTTCGTGCACGACAATGGCCTCACCCTGCGGCGCGGGCGGTTCGCTGGCAATGTAGACGAAATCCACGCCGCCGGCCTGCGCAAAGATGGGCGGCGTTTCGCCCACGGTGCCGACATCCACTGCGCCGGCGGCAAGCCCTTCCAGCAACTGCGGGCCACCGGGAAACTCGAGCCATTGCACGGTGAAGCCGAGCGGCGCGAGCCGCTTCTCCAGCGTGTGCTGAGCCTTTAGCACCACAAAGTTGCCGTACTTCTGGAAACCGATGCGCAGGACCCGGCCTTCGTCCGCGCGTGCCGCGCCGCTTTGAAGCGTCAACGCGGCAGCGCTCGTGAGCCCCGTTGCGCCACGCAGCGCGGCGGCCGTCGCGGCCCCCGCTGCGAGCTTCAATAGCTTGCGGCGTGCGCCGTTTGCCGTGTGGTCGTCGTGATGGTCGTAGTTGTCGTTCGACATCGTGCCGTTGCCTGTTTAAAGATGCATGTTGAAACTGCCGCGGGTGCGCGGCGATCCATCTCTCACCTTAATCTGTTTCAACATCGGCACAACCAAGATATTGTCAGATGCTTATCTGCGCTGACGCCCTCAGCGGAGTTTGCCGATCCGGAGTATGTTGTGACTTTCGTTTTCCGGCGGCCGAAGCGATGAACCGTAACCGACAGTTGCATCTCGGCGCATTCATGCGCCCCGTCAGCCTGCACACGGGGGCGTGGCGTTACCCCGGTGCGTACCCTGACGCGAATTTCAATTTCGCGCATCTGAAGCGCTTTGCGCAGACGCTCGAGCGTGCGCGTTTCGACGCGTTCTTCATGGCCGACCACCTCGCCGTCTTGAACATGCCGGTCAACGCGCTCAAGCGAAGCCACACCGCCACCTCGTTCGAACCGTTCACCTTGCTCTCGGCGCTTGCCGCCGTGACGGAGAAGATCGGACTCGTCGCAACGGCTTCGACGACGTTCGACATGCCATATCATGTCGCGCGCCGCTTCTCCTCGCTGGATCATCTGAGCGGCGGCCGCGCCGGGTGGAACCTCGTGACGACTTCCAATCCAGACGCAGCGCTCAATTTCGGCCTCGAGGAACACGTGGAGCACGACGAACGCTATCGCCGCGCCCGCGAATTCTTCGACGTCGTGACTGGCCTCTGGGACAGTTGGGCCGACGATGCATTCCTGCGCGACGTGGAGAGCGGCGAGTATTTCGATCCGGAGAAGCTCCATGTGCTCGCGCACAAGGGTGACTACTATTGCGTGCGCGGGCCGCTCAATATTGCGCGGCCGCCGCAGGGCTGGCCGGTGGTGGTGCAGGCCGGATCGTCGGAGGCCGGGCGGCAACTCGCTGCCGAAACGGCCGAGGCGGTCTTCACCGCGCAGCCGAATCTCGAAGCCGGCAAGCGTTTCTATGCCGACGTGAAGGGGCGCATGGAAAAGCTGGGCCGCGATCCCGATCATCTGAAGATCCTGCCTGGCGCGTTCGTCGTAGTGGGCGACTCGCAGGAAGAGGCGCGCGAGAAGCGCGAACGTCTCGACAGCTTCGTGCACTATGACAGCGGCATTGCCTCGCTTTCGATCGCGCTCGGTCACGACGTCTCCGGTTTCGAGCCGGACGGCCCGCTGCCCGAGATTCCGGAGAGCAATGCGAGCCGTACCGCGCGGCAACGCGTGGTGGACTGGGCGCGCGACGAGGGCTTGACGATTCGCCAGCTCGCGCAGCGCGTGGGCGGTTACTCGGGCCTGCAAATGGTCGGCACACCGGATTCGATCGCGGACGAGATGGAGCAATGGCTGGTGGAGGCGGGCAGCGATGGCTTCAACGTGATGTTCCCGTATCTGCCCGCGGGCCTCGACGACTTCGTGGAGAAAGTCGTGCCCGAGTTGCAGCGGCGCGGCATTTTCCGTCGCGAGTACGAGGGCAATACGCTACGCGAACATCTCGGCCTGCCGAGACCGGAGAACCGGTTTTTTGCGGTCAGCCAAAATGCCGGTTAGCAGCGGCGCGAATATTGTTGGATCGATTCATTCGTGGCGGCAGTGGCCGCCGCGCACGACAATCCCCGTGTGCCCTCAATTCGATCACGGAGCGTCGATCTACCATGACTCGAGACCTGCTGCTGTTGCTGGAACCTGGCTTCACTGACCCCGCGCGTCCCGGCGAGCGTTTCATCTGCCCGGACGGCGCGCCGATAGAAGGACTGCTCGTGTCCGAGCCCGAGCGCGTCGCGCGGCTCGATGTGAAACGCCTGCCGTTTGCGCGCCCGCGGGCGGCCGTGATCGACGTGCTCGACGAGGCGCATCAGGGGTTGCCCGTGCTCGTGCTGGGCGACGAGCATCCGGTACCCGAGGGCGTACAGACGCTGAACGGCCGTCACTTCGTAACCGACACGAAACGCATTCTCGCGCTGCTTGCCGATCGTCACGGTTTTCCCAGGGTGCATTGAGCGGATACGATCAGGCGGCGTCGGGCGACGCCGCCTGCGTGGGCTCAGAGCGGCGGAAGGGCCTGGGTAAGCGTAGAGACGAAGCGAGCCGTGCGCGCATCGCGCGGCCGCGCGAAGAGTTCATGCGACGGGCCGGCTTCGACGATCGCACCCTCCTTGAGAAAGACTGCGTCGTGCGCGACGGAAGCCGCGAGCCGCAAATCATGCGTCGCCATCAGCATGGTCGTGCCCTCCTGCGCGAGCTGCCTCAGCACGTCGACCACTTCCGCGGAGAGTTCGGGGTCGAGCGCCGAAGTCGGCTCGTCGCAGAGCAGCACCTGGGGCGAGGGCGCGAGTGCGCGCGCGATCGCCACGCGTTGCTGCTGGCCGCCCGAAAGCGTGGAGGGCCATGCGTCCGCCTTCTGGGCAATCCCCACTTTCGCAAGCAGCGCGGCAGCGCGCTCGCGGGCTCGCTCCTTCTCCCATTTGAGGACCGTGACGAGACCTTCCATCACATTCTCGATCACGCTCAGGTGCGGGAACAACTGGAAGTTCTGGAACACCATGCCGGTATGCCGACGCACCGAGGCGATTTCCGCGTGGGAGAGCCGCCGGCCGCGGCTGAATTCGAGGCGGGCATCGCCCACGCTCAACGTGCCGGAGTCTGGCATTTCGAGCAGATTGATGCAGCGTAGCAGCGTGCTCTTGCCGCTGCCGGACGGCCCGATCAGCGCCGTGACGCTGCCGGCCTTGAGCGTGAGGTCGATGGCCGCGAGCACCTCGTGGTCGCCGAACGACTTGTGGAGTGTCTCGATGTGGATCATCAGCGCCCTGCCTGGAACAGGGCATGGCGGCCATAGCGCGCTTCGAGACGCCCTTGCGCCTGCGAGAGCACGGAGCTGAACAGGAGATAGATCAGTGCGGCCTCGGTATAAAGAATGAGGGGTTCGTAAGTCACGGCGGCGATGCGTTGTGCAGCCTGAAAGATTTCCGGCACGGTCAGCACGGCCGCGAGGGACGTGTCCTTCACGAGCGAGATGAACGAGTTCGAGAGCGCGGGCAACGCTACGCGAATCGCTTGCGGCAGGATGGCGCGGCGTAGCGCCTGCGCGCGCGTCATGTTCATCGAGTAGGCGGCTTCCCACTGGCCGCGCGGAATCGATTCGATCACGCCACGAATGACTTCCGCGTTATAAGCGCCCACATTGAGTGAAAAGCCGATGATGGCCGCCGTCAACGGATCGAGCACGATGCCCACGTTGGGCAGCCCGTAGAAGATGACGAACAGCTGCACGAGCAGTGGCGAGCCGCGAAAGAGCCAGATATAGAAACGCACGGCCGCGACCGCCCAGCGTTGCCCGAAGAGGCGGATGAGCGCCGCGCAGAACGCGAGCGCCATACCGATCGCGAACGAAGCCAGCGTGAGCGGGACGGTAAAGACCAGTCCCGCGTAGAGCAGTGGCCACAACGATTGCGCCATCAAATGCAGCCATGCCGGCATCGTTCAGTCCGCCTTATTGCGAAACGTCTTTGCCGAAATACTTCTGCGAGATCTTCGCGTAGGTCCCGTCGGCCTTGATATCGGCGAGCGCCTTGTCGACGGCCGCGACCAGGTCCGGGTTGCCCTTGCGCAGCAGCACGCCCGACTGGTCGTCAGCGGAAGACGCGTCGATGGCGGCGATCTTGAGTTTCGCGTCCGGCTTGTGCTTCTGGAAGTCGAGGAACGAAAGCGCGTCGTTGACGGTGGCGTCCACGCGGCCCGACGTCAGCAGATCGATCGATTCGTTGAAACCTTGAACCGGCACGACGTCGGCACCATGCGACGCGGCAAGCTTGCCGAAGTTGCTGGTCAGCGTATTGGCCGACTTCTTGCCCTTCAGGTCGTCGAAGGAATGGATGGTCGTGTTCTCCGAGCGCACGATCAGCACGGCGTGCGTCGAGATATACGGCTTCGAAAAATCGTACTTGGCCTTGCGTGCGTCGGTGATCGAAACCTCGTTGATCACGGCGTCGTAGCGATTGACGTCCAGGCCCGCGATCAGGCCATCCCATTTGCCTTCGACGAACTGCGGCTTCACGCCAAGCCGTTGTGCGATGGCCGTGGCGATATCGACGTCGAAGCCGGTCAGCTTGCCGGTTTCGTCATGGTAGGTGAACGGCGCGTAAGTGCCTTCGGTGCCGACACGGAACACACCGGACGACTTGACCTGCGCGAGTTCGTCTGCAGCGAGGGCCGGCGCCGCGGCGACGACCGACAGCAGAGCGGCGAAAAGAGCGGAGCGGATGGCTTTCATGATTGAAATGTTCGTAATGAGAGTTTCGTTGACGGCATCAGTGAGTCGACGGATTCTACTGTCGGCGTGTCTGCCTGCAAACCAGACACATTCGCTATGCATATGCGCTGGTGGAATATAACGACGGATGTGCTGCATCCACGGATGCGCCTTCCTGTTTTGGGTTGCTTATGTTGATTTACGCAGCCGGGGCGGGAACCACTTCGCCCGTCTCAACGGCCGATTCGCGCTTCACTCGCTCGATGTCGCGATAGCGCGCCGCCGGATGCTCGTCGGGCAATCGCGCACCGCCGCCGAAGAGCTTTTCGCGCAAGGTGCCCGGCGCGTAGTCGCACGGGTACACGCCGCGGCGCTGCAGCTCGGGCACGAGGTACTCGACGACATGCTCGAAGGTCTCATGCGCGAGCGCGTACGCCAGATTGAATCCGTCCACGCCGGTCTCTTCGACCCACTCCTGGAGGATGTCGGCAATCGTCGTGGGGGAGCCGACGAATACCGGTCCCATTCCTCCTACGCCGCCCCACTTCGCCAGCGCTTCGATGGTCCAGGTCGTGTCGCCGCCCGAGAGATGTTCGACAGCCGAATGGATCGCATTCGTTTGCACACGCTTGACTGTGTCGGTGGGCAGGTACTGCCCGAAGTCGATGCCGGTCCAGCCCGACATGAACACGAGCGAGCCGTCGTAGGAGACGTGGCGCTGATACTCCTCGAAGCGCGCCTGTGCTTTGGCATCGGTCTCGTCGACGATCACGGTGACGAGGTTGTAGATCAGCAGCTTGTTGCCATCGCGCCCGGCGAGCGCCGCCTGGCGGCGCACGTCCGCCACATAGTCGCGCAGCAGGTTTTTCGTGAGCGCCGCGACGAACACACATTCGGCATGCTGCGCCGCGAACGTCTTGCCGGGGCCCGATGCGCCGGCCTGAAACAGCACCGGCGTGCGCTGCGGAGAGGGCTCGCAAAGATGATAGCCTGGCACTTCGAAGTACTTTCCCTTGTGGCCGATTTCGTGCACTTTCTCCGGGTGCGTGAACACGCGCCGGTCCCGGTCGCGCACCACGGCGCCGTCTTCCCAGCTGCCCTCGAACAGCTTGTAGAGCACTTCGACGTATTCCGTCGCGACCTCGTAGCGGTTGTTGTGGTCGCGCAGGCCGCCTTGCCCGATATTCTTCGCGCCGCTCTCGAGATACGACGTCACGATGTTCCACGCGAGGCGCCCCTTCGTATGATGGTCGGCTGTGGACAGACGCCGCGCGAACGTGTAGGGGTGCTCGAAGCTCGTGGAGGCCGTGATGCCAATACCTAGATGCGAAGTCACCATCGCGATGGGCGCGGCGAGTTGCAGTGGGTCGTTGACCGGAATCTGCGCGGCCTGATGAAGCGCGTGATAGTTACTTCCTTTGTAGACGTCGTAGTAGCCGATTACATCTGCGATGAAGATCGCGTCGAAGACGCCACGCTCGAGTATCTTCGCGAGGTCGGTCCAGTAATCGAGATCCTTGTATTGCCACGAGCGATCGCGCGGGTGGGTCCAGAGGCCTGGCGACTGGTGGCCCACGCAGTTCATCTCGAACGCGTTCAGGTGGATGGTTTTGCTCATGATGTTCAATTACTCCCGCGTTCCTGTCCGTTGCCGATTTGCCAGAGAAAGGGCGGCTCGGTGCCGTTGATGGTCCAGTCACCCACGATCTTCGCCTTGTAGACGAGCGGATTGTGCGACGACACCGCGCGTGCATTGCGCCAATGGCGGTCGAGCGCGTGGCCGGCGCGGATGGCAGACGCGCCGAGCGCATCGAACAGATGCGTCGCCGCGCGCAGCGCGAATTCGGAGGCGACGATCTGGGCCTGTGCCGAAGCGATTTCGGCTTCCACGTTTGCCGCGCGCTCGGCCTCGTCGTCACCTTCGAAGCGCGCCTCGTAAGCGCGCTGTGCGGCTTCTCCAGTCTGCAGCGCGACGGCCTTTGCACCATAGGCCCATGAGGCGATCTCGCCGATCACCTGCTGGATCTGCGCGTCGTCACTCACGCGCGGCGCGTTGCCGTGGCTGTAGATACGCTTGCGGCTGCGCACGAGGGTGGCGGCATCGCGCCTCGCTGCCTCGGCAATTCCTGCGAGCGTGGCGACGTGAAAGAGCTGATAGAACGCGGTCTGATATTTGAAGCGGCGGCTGAAGTCGATGATGTTGCGGCCCTCGACCGCGGCGTCGCGAAAGAGCGTGGTGCCGCTGCCCGTGGTCGTCTGGCCGAAGCCGTCCCAATCGTCTTCGCGAAGCACGCCGGGCTGGTCCGTCGCCACGGCCACGATCACGTCGCTGCCGTCTTCTTCGCGCTGCGCGGACACGTCGATCCAGTCCGCGTAGAGGCTGCCGGTGCTGTAGTACTTCGAACCGTTGAGCACGAAGCCGCCGTCGCGGCGCGCGACCTTCGTGTTGATCTGGCCGAGCGCGACGTCGCCAGCCTCGGTCCATGCATTGCCGACGAGCTGGCCGCTCACGAAGCGATCGAACCATGCGCGCTGGTCCGCGCCGGCAGGCACGTTCAGCCAGTCCTCGACGAAGGCGAAGTGCCCGCGCAGCGCCTGCGGCAGGTTCGAGTCCGCGGCGGCAAGCTCGATGAGCAGTTGCGCCAACTGCGCGATCGAAGCACCCGCGCCACCGTCACGCACCGGAATGCGCACGGCGCCGAAGCCCGCTTGCCTGAGCGCGGCAATCGCGTCATGCGGCAGCGTGCGCGAGCGCTCGCGTTCGGCGGCTTCGCGGCCGATCTCCGTGAAGATCGGGCGGAAGCGGGCGGCGAGGGTTTCGTAGTCGGCGCGTTGCGAGAGCGCGTCATGGGATCGGGAGACATTCATGCGTTCTTTCTCGGTTGGGGGTGGAGAGACTGCGCACCACGCAGCGAAGAAGAAAAGTATAGAAACCCGCGCGCTGCGGCTCCAATAACTGATTGATGAATCGATATCGGCTTGCCCGATTTGCTTCTGCGCGTTCTTTGCAATGTCGTCGAATTGGCTGTTGCGACAGCGGATACGCCCTGTTGCTGTCAGGCCGCTTTCGGTAGGGCGCCTTATCAAATGCAGACGCATGAATATGAGCATCGCTTCGTTGGGCTCCCTCCCATGCCTCGCTACGATGGGCAGCACTGTCCGCTAGCGATCCCCAACCGGCTAACCCAGCGATGTCCGCTCCGATTCTGACTGCCCACTCGATCACGAAGCGTTTTGGCGCGACGCTCGCGCTGTCGCGGCTGAACTTTTCCATCCACGCCGGAGAGGTCGTTGCGCTGATGGGCGCGAACGGCGCCGGGAAATCGACGTTCGTCAGGATCCTGAGCGGCGTGAATTCGCAGGACGAAGGCGGGCTCACGCTCGGCGAACACGCCTATGCGCCGGGTTCGCCCCAGGCGGCGAAGCGTCTGGGCGTGGCGACCGTGCATCAGAGCATTGCCGACGCCGTGGTGCCCGCGCTGTCCATTGCCGACAATCTTCTGCTCGACGAACTTTGCGGCGGCGGAGCGCGCTGGTGGACGCCGCGCGCCTCCCGCTACACCCGTGCAGCCGCGCTGGCCGCGCGCGTGGGGCTCGAAGCCGATCTCACCGCACCGCTCGGTTCGCTTTCTCTCGCCGGCCAGCAGCGCGTGGTGATCGCGCGGGCGCTGGCTTCGCGCCCGCGGCTGCTGATTCTCGACGAGCCTACGGCCAGCCTTTCCACGAGCGAGGCCGCACGGCTCCATGCGCTAGTGGATGACTTGCGCGCGGAGGGCGTGGCGGTGCTGCTCGTCTCGCATCGGCTTGGCGACCTGCGAAGACTGGCTTCGCGGGTGGCCGTGCTCCGTGACGGCCGCATCGTGTCCGAACAGAGCGCGCCCATCGATTTCGACGCGGCGCTGGAGGCGATGATCGGCCGCGCACTGCCGCAGGCGCGAGTCTTGCCACGCCCAGGCGAGGCGGGCGCGGAACCCGCATTGCGGCTGCGCGGCTTGCGCCTCACGGCGCATGGCGACGCGTTCGATCTCGACGTGCAGCAAGGCGAGATCGTCGCGGTTGTCGGCCCGGTCGGCGCGGGGAAGTCGAGGCTTGCCCAGGTGATATTCGGCGCGTTGCGCGCGGCCGCGGGCGAGATGCGCCTTTACGGCAGCGCCTGGGCCCCGCGCTCGCCAACCGACGCGATCCGCGCGGGCGTATTCCTCGCCGGCGAAGACCGGTGGCGCACGTCACTCTTTCCCGACACCGTTGCGTTCGCATCGATCGCCGGCACGATCAGTTTTCCGTTTCTGTCCCGCTGGCAGCGCGGCGTGGGCCTGCCTCGCGATCGCGAAGCCGCGCAGGCACAAGACGCCATCGAGACATTCGGCATTCGCTGCTCGGGTCCGGACGACCGCGTCGCGCGGCTTTCGGGCGGCAATCAGCAGAAAGTGCTGCTCGCGCGCTGGCACGCCGAGCCGGCCCGGCTGCTGCTGCTCGACGAGCCGTTCCAGGGCGTCGATGCGGGCGCACGGGCCGATATCGCCGCCGCGTTGCGCGAGCGCGCCGCTACGCGCGCGACGCTCGTTTTCGTCAGCGACCTCGAAGAGGCGCATGAAGTCGCCGACCGCATCGTCCTGTTCGACCGCGGCACAGTCGAACGCGTAGCCGTAGCGGAATCCTTCTTATCAGCCCACTCATGAGATCCATCACACCCACGGCAGCATCGGACGAGTCTTCCGCGCGCGACACGACCCGGCAGCGCCGGCACAGCCTCTTCGTCGCGCTCGAGCGCGGCGGGCTACTGCTCGTGCTCGTCGCTCTTGGCGTCATCTTCACGGTTCGCGAACCCGCGTTTCTGAACGTCGCGAACCTGTTCAGCATCTTGCAGGCCGTCTCGATCGTGGCGTTGCTCGGCATCGGTGTAACGGTCACGCTCGCCGCGGGCGGCTTCGATCTTTCCGTGGGCAGTGTCGCCGCCTCGGCGCAGATGGCCGCTAGCTATGTGCTCGTGGTGTGGCACGGCAACGGCTGGGAAGCCGTGCTCGCGTGTCTCGCGCTGGGTGTGGCGGCGGGGCTCTTCAACGGGTTGCTGATCACGCGCCTGCATGTCCCGGACCAGCTCGCGACACTCGGCACGCTCTTCCTGCTTGCAGGCCTGCAACTGATTCCCACGGGGGGCCGCTCGCTTGCGAGGGGCACGATCCTGCCCGACGGCACCGAAGCGAGCGGCACGTTCCCCGATGCGTTTCTCGCGCTAGGCCGCGCACGCCTCCTCGATGTGGTGCCGGTGCCTGTCATCATGCTGCTCGTGCTGACCGCGCTCGTCTCATTCGTCATGGGCTCCACGCGCTGGGGCCGGGTGGTCTATGCGATCGGCGGCAACGAGACGGCGGCCCGGCTGGCCGGTGCGCCAACGGCCCGCTACCGGCTCGCGGCTTATGTCGCTTCCGCGACGATCGCCTCGCTCGGCGGGCTGCTCATCGCCGCGCGCGTGGGGCGAGGCGACGTGAGCGCGGGGCATTCGTTGCTCCTCGATGCGGTGGCGGCAGCGCTGGTTGGCTATGCGGTATGGGGCGCGAAGCGGCCCAATGTTCCGGGCACGGTGATCGGCGCGGTGTTCGTCGGCGTGCTGCTCAACGGGCTCACGATGCTCAACGCCCCGTATTACCTCCAGGACTTTATCAAGGGCGCATTGCTGGTCGTGGCGCTGGCGTTCACGTTCAGCATCGGGCGCCGGGCGGAAGGGCGCAACTGAAGCCGGCAGACGCCCGGCAATTTCGTGGTTAGCGAGTTACACAATCTGATCGAGCGGAGCAAATCATGGCAGAGACACTGGCAGGCAGCGAGACACTGGGCGCCGCTCCCGTAGCGGAGGCCGCGCATGTGATTGCTACGGAAAACGAAGCGATCGCGGTCGCAACGGAACTGGCCGCGCGGCTGGCCGTTGGCGCGGCGCAGCGCGACAGCGAGCGGCGCCTGCCGCACGAGGAGATCGAGTGGTTTTCGCGCTCGGGGCTGTGGGGCATTACGGTGCCCAAAGCGTATGGCGGCGCTGGCGTGTCTAACGTCACGCTCACGGAGGTCGTCAAGATCATTGCGGCTGCGGACCCGTCGCTCGGGCAACTGCCGCAGAATCACTTCGGCCTCGTCGATGTGATCGCCCTGACGGGCACCGAGGAGCAAAAGCGCGAGCTGTTCGGCGAAGTCATCGCCGGCAAGCGCTTTGGCAACGGCTTCTCGGAAAAGGGCACGAAACACGTGCTCGACCTGAAGACACGCGTGCGCCGCGACGGCGACCACTACGTCGTGGACGGCACCAAGTTCTATTCAACGGGCGCCCTGTTCGCGCATTACGTTCCCGTGCTCGGGCTCGACGAGGACCGCAGGGGCTGGCTCGCCTATATTCCGCGCGGCACGCCAGGGCTCAGCGTGGTCGACGATTGGTCCGGTTTCGGCCAGCGCACCACCGCGAGCGGCACCGTGACGCTAGAGAACGTGCGCGTGCCGGCACGGCTCGTGTTGCCCGCGCATCGCGTGTCGGAGCAGCCCACGCTCAACGGTCCGCTCTCGCAGATCATCCAGGCCGCCATCGACGCAGGCATTGCCCGCGCGGCGATCGAAGACACGCTCGCGTTCGTGCGCTCTCGCTCGCGGCCGTGGGTCGATAGCGGCGTCGAGCGTGCAAGCGACGACCCCCTGACGATCCGCGAGGTCGGCAATCTGCATATCCAGCTGCATGCCGCCGAGGCCTTGCTCGAGCGTGCGGCGCGTGTACTCGACGAACTCGCCGCAAAGGGCGAGACGACGGAGGACGACGTGGCGCGCGCCTCGGTCGCCGTGGGCGAGGCGAAGGTGCTCACGACACAAGTCGCGCTGCTGGCCGGCGAGAAGCTGTTCGAACTGGCCGGCACGCAGTCGACGCTGGACGTGCACAACCTCGACCGCCACTGGCGCAACGCACGAACGCACACGCTGCACGATCCGGTGCGCTGGAAGTATCACCTTGTTGGCAATTACTACCTCAACGGCGTCAAGCCGGCACGTCACGCCTGGAACTGACCCCATCGCACAAACGGGAACGTCATGAAGACATCGATTCAACGGCTCATTCGCAACAGCGCGCTGGCGCTCTGCACGGCGGCCCTGTTCGGCACGCTCACGGCGCAGGCGGCCACCCTGGCGGGCGCCCCGGCGCCGTTCGACAAAGGCGGCGTCAAGATCGCGCTCGTTAATTATCTTTCGGAGGGCGACTTCTTCCAGGCCTACGAGGCGGGCGCGCAGAAGCAGGCGAAGGCGCTCGGCATCGACCTGCGCATTTACGAAGGGCGCCAGGACGCGGCCGAGCAGCGCGACCAGATCCAGCAGGCCATCAATCTGGGCGTGTCGGCGATCATCGTCAATCACGGCTTGCCCGAGTCGCTCAAGGACGTCGTCCAGCAGGCGCTCGACAAGGGCATCAAGGTCGTCGCTTTCGACGTCAATCTGACGAACCCCAGGGTCCCGCAAATCGAGCAGAGCGACAGCGACCTCGCTTCGCTGCTGCTCGCTCAGGCCGTCAAGGACAATGGCAACGCGTTTTCCGCGGGCTACGTGTACGTAGCGGGCTTTGCGCCGCTCGACCGGCGCGACGTCGTCTGGCAGACGTTCAAGCACGAGCATCCCGGCATCCAGGAAAAGGCGCGCTGGGGCACCGTGGACAATCCGATTGCGCAGTCGGTTGCCAATCAGGCGGCTGCCGCCTACCGCGCGCATCCGGATATTCGCGTGGTCATTGCCCCCTATGACGAATTTGCGCGCGGCGCCAATCTCGCGGCGAATGAATCGAACGTGGCGAGCAAGGTGCGGATCTACAGCGCGGACATCTCGACTGCCGACATCGAGGCGATTCGCGCGCCGAACAGCGCGTGGGTCGCCACCGCGGCGACCAACCCGGCCGTGGTGGGCGCCGTATCGGTGCGGGCCGCGGCGCTCGACGTGGCCGGGCAGCCGCTCGACCATCACATCCTCGTGAAGCCCGCGCTCGTCACGCGCGACGATCTTGTCAAGAACGATATCCACACCATCGCGGAACTGGGGGCAAAATTCCCGGCATTCCGGGCCAGCGACGCGGCGACGGCGAACTGGATTCCCGTCGATCAGTAACCCTGATGGCGGCGCGGGCTGAGCACCCGGCGAGTTGCGCCGGGTTCCATTCCCTTCACTCCGCTGCTTTCGAGTCAATGCGTCGCGCGGGAATATTCGCGCCGACGAACCGCGCAATGACCCGCGCCACATCGGCGGGCGCTTCGAGCGGCGACAAGTGTCCCGTTCCGGGCAGGATGTGCAACGCCGCGTGCGGGATGCGCGGCAGCAGTTCCGCCTGCAGCGTCGCCACGCCATCGACCTGGTCGAGTTCTCCTGAAATGACGATGGTCGGCACGTTGACGGATGCCACCGCCTCGGTGATGTCTTCGCCCATGGCTACGTTCGGCCAGGCCGCCTTGGCCTGCGGCGCGGCCTTCAGGCTGTCCTCGATGACTTGCTCGCGGCGGGTGGCGTCGAGCGATTTCGCGGTCAGCACGTGGTCGATGACGTATTCGACCGATGCGCGCGATTGATACGCGCCGGTCAACGTCGCGCGCTGCTCGTCCGACAGGACCATCGGCGACGGCGGCGAAGGCGCCACGAGCACGAGACCTTCGAGCCCGCCCGGCCGGCGCGATGCGATCAGTTGCGCGACCTTGCCGCCCATTGAATGCCCGACAAGCACGTAGCGCTGCAGGCCCAGCGCCTCGATGACACCCTCGGCATCTGCGGCGAGATCGGCGATGCGGTAGCCGTCAGCCGGCGCCTCGGAATCGCCCCAGCCGCGGTGATCGGTGGCTACGATCCGATACCGGTCGGACAGTTCGCTCGCTACATCGTCCCATGTGCGCGACGAGCCGCCGTAGTAGTGCAGGCACACCAGCGCCAGCTCGCCGTTGCCTTGCTCCTTGACGTGAATCCGTGTGCCGTTCGACTTGATTTCCATTGCCAGGCTCCTTCCCGATTGGGTGATGGATGCATGGTAGATTCAATCCTTGGGTTCGATAATTGCCGTTGCAGTGTCGTCAGTCGATAATCGGACAATCGAATTGGAGGAACCAATGGACCGACTGACGAGCCTTGGCGTCTTTGTCGCCGCCGTAGAGGAGGGTAGCCTCGCCGCGGCGGCGCGGCGCTTCGGGCTGTCGGCCGCGATGGCCGGCAAGCACGTGAGCGCAATCGAGGCCGCACTGAATGCGCGGCTGCTTCAGCGAACGACCCGGCGCCTGAGCCTGACCGATGTCGGCCGCACCTACTACGAGCGCTGCAAGCGGATTCTCGAAGCGTTCGACGAAGCGAATCGGGAGGCAAGCGATTCGCAGGGCACGGCGCGCGGCGTGCTGCGCGTCGCCGCGCCGGTGACGTTCGGCGCGATGCATCTGGGCGGAGTCGTCGCGCGCTATCTGGAGGATCATCCGGACGTGAATGTGGAGGTGCTGCTGGGGGACCGCTACGTGGATCTCATCGATGCGGGCGTCGATGTCGCGATCCGGATCGGACGGCTGCAGGAACCGGGACTCGTAATGCGCCGGCTCGCAGCGTGCCGGATGGTCGTGTGTGCGTCGCCCGCGTATCTCGAGCGCCATGGCACGCCGCGCACTCCCGACGAGTTGCGGCGCGCGCAGCGCCTCGCCTTCAGCGAGGCGGTGTCGGTGGGCGACTGGACGTTGCTCGATGCGCGCCACCGCGCACACGTCATCGACGGGCCGTGCCGGCTGGCGGCCAACAATACGCAGATGCTGCTCGGCGCGGCGCTCGCGGGTGCCGGCATCGCCTATGGTCCGACCTTCGTGTTCGGCGAGCACCTCAGGCGCGGCGAACTGGTGGCGCTGCTGCCAGACTATCGCGCGACGGAACTGGCGATTCAGGCTGTGTATCCTGGCGTGCGGCGCATACCGCTCAAGGTGCGCCGGTTCGTCGATTACCTCGCCGAGACGTTTGGCGACGAACCGCCGTGGGATCGCAAGGCGGTGCCTTAGGCGAGCAGTATCGAATGGCATGTGCCGGCCGCGGTTGAATGGAGTTGTCGCCTGGCCGACAATCTTTCGGGGAGTTCGCACGCATCATGAGGACTCTCTGGTGTTCACCAAACCAACCAAGGAGCGTCGACATGGCTTCACCCTGTGTCAATGTCAAGAACGACGTGTCACCCGCCGAATGGGAGGCGCGCGTCAATCTGGCAGCTGCTTATCGCCTCACAGCGTTGTTCGGCTGGGACGATCTGGTGTTTACCCACATCTCGGCGCGCGTGCCCGGCCCGGAGCATCATTTCCTGATCAACCCGTACGGCATGATGTTCGAGGAAATCACGGCGTCCTCGCTGGTGAAGATCGACCTCGATGGCCGCAAGGTGAGCGAGTCGCCGTACGACATCAATCCCGCTGGCTTCACGATCCATAGCGCCGTGCATGCGGCGCGTGACGACGCGCATTGCGTGATGCACACGCATTCGATCAACGGCGTGGCCGTGTCGGCCCAGGAGGCGGGACTGCTGCCGCTCTCGCAGCAGTCGCTCGGGGTGTTGGCGTCGCTCGGGTACCACGACTATGAAGGCCTTGCGCTGAACGAAGCCGAAAAGCCGCGTCTGGTTCGAGACCTCGGCGACAAAATGTATCTGATGTTGCGTAACCACGGGCTGCTGACCGTCGGAAGCACGCCGGCGGACGCCTTTGTCGCGATGTACTTCTTCGAGGCGGCCTGCATGATCCAGGTGCGCGCGCAGTCGGGCGGCGCAAAGCTCACGCCAATCGCGCAGCCCATTCTCGACGGCTTCAGGCAGCAGATCGTGGCAGTGACGCGGGGCGTCATGCCAGGGGCGCTCGTCTGGCCCGGTCTGCTGCGCCGGCTCGATCGAGCCTATCCGGGGTATGCGGACTGACGTTCGAGGCGACGCGATGCCCGATCACGCCCTCGATTGACGGCATTGCGATGGGCCGGTTAGGCTCGGGACCATGCGCCCATCCAAAGTCGATCTGAATCTCTTCGTCGTGTTCGAGGCCGTCTATCGAACGCGCAACCTTACGCGTGCGGCGGAGTTGCTCTTCATCACGCAGCCCGCCGTGAGCAACGCGCTGGCGCGCATGCGCAAGGCATTCGACGATCCGCTGTTCGTGAGCACGCCGGCGGGCATGATGCCCACGCCCGTTTCCGAAAACATCATCGGGCGCGTGCGCGAGGCACTGCAGTTGCTCGATTCGAGCACCCATGCCGGTGAACGCTTCGATCCGGCCTCGTCGCAGCGAACCTTCCGGCTCAGCATGAACGATCTGACCGAGACCATGCTGCTTCCTGCGCTGGAAGAGGTGTTGCAGCGTCTTGCGCCGGGCATCCGCATCGAGAGCTACTTCACGACGCGCCGCGACGTGCCGGAAGCGCTGGCGAGCGGCGCGGTCCATCTGGCGATCGACGCGCCGCTCATCGACGATCCGTACCTGGAGCAGGAACCGATGGGCCGCGACCGTTACGCGTGCATGCTGCGCGAGGGCCATCCGTTCGCGAAGAAGAAGCTCACGATCGACGACTACCTGCGCTTCGGCCATATCCATGTGTCCAGCCGCCGGCAGGGACCTGGTCTCGTCGACACCGAACTCAACAAGCTGGGACTTCGGCGCACCATCCAGACCCGCGTTCAGCATTATCTCGTCGCGCCCCTGATCGCGATGCGCACCGATCTCGTCCTGACTGCGCCGCTCATGTTGCTCAAGCGCTATGACGCGCGCATCCTGGCGCTGCCGTTCGATCTCCCCGATCTCGAGACGCATGGCTACTGGCACCGCAGCGTCACGACCGATCCGGCCCATCGCTGGCTGCGCGAGCAGATCGGCCGTCTCATGCGCAAGCAGCGTCCGTAGCTGTCACGAATCGTTATGGCGCGGTATCACCAGAATAAATTTCCTGAATAGCCAGTGTCCCGGTATCGTTTGCGTCATGTCCAGACGAGGTTGGCATGGCGGAACTCTACCTGGTACGGCACGGGCAGGCGTCATTCGGCGCGGAAAACTATGACGAGCTTTCCTCTTCCGGCGTTACCCAGTCGCGCTGGCTGGGCGAATATTGCGCGCAGGCGGCCCTGACGTTCGATCGCGTCGTGACCGGTACGATGCGGCGGCACGCGCAAACCGCCGACGCCTTGCTCACCGCGATGGGCGGCGCGACAGTGGAGGTCGTGCAGGACGCGGATCTGAACGAGTACGATTTTCACGCCCTCTTTTCCGCGCTCGGCGAGAGCGGTCTGGCGCCCGGCCTCCTGGCCGAAGGCTCGATGAAGCCCTTCTACAAGGGGCTCAAGCAGGTCTTGCAGCTCTGGTCCGAAGACAAGCTGCCCGGACGCATTCCCGAGACCTGGGGGCAGTTTCAGGCGCGCTGCGAGCGTGCGCGTCTCGCCATTCAGCGCAGCGGCGGCAAGCGCATTCTGGTGGTGAGTTCGGGCGGACCGATCGCGGTGTTTACCCAGCAGGTTCTGCAGGCGCCGGCTGCGGCCGCCATCGCGCTCAACATGCAGATCCGCAACAGCAGCGTGAGCCAGTACGTCTTCAACGACAGCGCGATGTCGCTGGTCACCTTCAACACCTTGCCGCATCTCGAACAGGCCGAGAGGCGCGAACTCGTCACCTATGGCTGATTCGAATCCGGATTCCCGCTCCATGATGAATGCAAGTCTTCAGTTCGATGTCGATGCACTCGCGCGCTATCTGACCGCGCACGTACCCGGCTTTCAGGGGCCGATGGTCGTCGAGAAGTTCGCCGGCGGGCAATCGAACCCCACGTTTCTTCTCGAGGCGCAAAGCGGCCGCTATGTGCTGCGGCGTCAGCCGCCCGGCGAACTGCTCAAGTCCGCGCATGCCGTGGACCGCGAATTCCGCGTGCTGAGCGCGCTCGGCGATACATCGGTTCCTGTTGCGCGGGCCTTGCATCTTTGCGAGGACCGCGACGTGATCGGCAGCCTGTTCTACGTGATGAGTTTCGAAGAGGGCGAAATCTATTGGGATCCAGCGTTGCCCGCGCTGCCCGTTGGAGAGCGCGGCGCCCTGTACGACGCGCTGATCGGCACGATGGCGGCTTTGCACGATGTGGACGTCGAGGCTGTTGGCCTCGCCGACTACGGCCGCGCGGGCAACTACTTCTCACGACAGATCGAAGTCTGGACGAAGCAATATCGCGCGGCGCAGACCGACGACCTCGACGCCATGGAAGCGCTGATCGACTGGCTGCCGGCGCATTGTCCGGCCGAAGCGGGCAAGCCTTCGCTCGTGCACGGCGACTTTCGCATCGACAACCTCATCTTCCACCGCGGCACGCCGAAGGTTCGCGCCGTGCTCGACTGGGAACTCTCCACGCTCGGCAATCCGCTCGCCGACCTCGCGTACTTCTGCATGTGCCTGCGGCTGCCGCCGAAAGGCCATATCGGCGGTCTTGCTGGCGTGGACCGGGCGGCGCTTGGGGTGCCGGACGAGGCCGCGATCGTCGAGCGGTATTGCGGCTTGCGGGGAATCGGATCGATCGGGAACTGGAATTTTTATCTCGCGTTCAGCTTCTTCCGGCTCGCTGCGATCGCGCAGGGCGTGAAGAAGCGCGCGCTGGGCGGCAACGCATCGCATGAGAGGGCGCGCCAGGTCGGTGAAATGGCCGGCGCGCTCGCGAAGATGGGCGTCGACGTCACCTGACGCCTGGCGTTTGACGCGGATACGCGAATACATTGAGGAGACAATTGTGACTACTAATTTGTTCGATCTGAACGGAAAAATTGCGTTGGTGACTGGCGCCAGCCGTGGCATTGGCGAAGAGATTGCGAAGCTGCTGGCGGAGCAGGGCGCCCATGTGATCGTGTCGAGCCGCAAGCTCGACGATTGCGAAGCCGTGGCGCGCGGCATCCGGGAAGCGGGCGGCAGCGCCGAGGCGTATCCGTGCCACGTGGGGCGTCTCGACGACATTCAAGGCGTTTTCCAGCACATTCGCTCGAAACATGGCCGGCTGGACATCCTCGTGAACAACGCGGCGGCGAACCCATACTTCGGCCACATTCTCGACACCGATCTTTCGTCCTTCGAAAAGACGGCGGAGGTCAATCTGCGTGGCTACTTCTTCATGTCGGTCGAGGCGGGCAAGCTGATGCGCGAGCACGGCGGCGGCGCGATCGTTAACACGGCTTCCGTCAACGCGCTGCAGCCAGGCGACAAACAGGGCATCTACTCGATCACCAAGGCCGCTGTAGTCAACATGACGCGGGCATTCGCCAAGGAGTGCGGCCCGCTCGGCATTCGCGTGAATGCGCTGCTACCGGGTCTTACCAAAACGAAATTTGCCGGAGCCTTGTTCGCAGACCAGGCCATGTACGAAAGCTGGATGACGAAGATTCCGCTGCGCCGCCATGCGGAGCCGCGCGAGATGGCCGGCACCGTGCTCTATCTCGTCTCCGACGCGGCGAGCTATACCAACGGCGAGTGCATCGTCGTGGACGGCGGCCTGACGGTTTGACGATGGGAGCGGCGCGCGTCATCGACCTACGCGCCGCATGACATTCACCACGATTCAAGGAAGAGCAAGATGGACTTTGCCTATAGCCCGAAAGTCGAAGCGCTGCGCACGCAGTTGCGCGCGTTCATGGACACGCATATCGTGCCGCGCATCCACCAATGGCATGAAGAAGTGAGCGCGGGGCAGTACCCCGTTTCCTTCATGGAAGACCTGAAGGAGAAGGCGCGTGCCGAAGGCCTCTGGAACCTGTTCCTGCCGCATCTGCGCGACGACGAGCCGGGCACGCGGTTGACCAATCTCGAGTACGCGCCGCTGGCCGAGATCATGGGGCGCGTGTCGTGGGCATCCGAAGTGTTCAACTGCAATGCGCCGGACACGGGCAACATGGAGTTGCTCCATATGTTCGCCACGCCCGCGCAGCGCAAGAAGTGGCTCGAGCCGCTGCTCGAAGGCAAGATCCGCTCGGCGTTTGCGATGACGGAGCCCGCAGTGGCGTCCTCGGACGCGACCAATATCACCACGTCGATTCGACTCGACGGCGACGACTATGTGATCGACGGCCGCAAATGGTTCATCACGAACGCGGCGCACCCGAACTGCCAGTTGTTCATCGTCATGGGCAAAACCGACCCGGAGGCGCCCGCGCACCGTCAGCAAAGCATGATTCTCGTGCGGCGCGACACGCCGGGCGTGAAGATCATCCGCAATATCACGGTGGTCAATCATACGGCGCCCGAAGGTCACTGCGAGATCGAATTCAAGGGCGTGCGCGTGCCGCGTTCGAATCTGCTCGGCGAAGAAGGCAGCGGCTTCGCGCTCGCCCAGGCGCGTCTGGGACCGGGGCGCATTCACCACTGCATGCGTTCGATCGGCGCCGCCGAACTTGCGCTTGAACTGATGATCGAACGCGCGCAGGCGCGCACGGCATTCGGCAAGAAGCTCTATCAGCACGGCTGCGTTGGCGAGTGGATCGCGAAGTCACGCATCGAAATCGATCAGGCAAGGCTCTTCGTGCTGAAGGCGGCCTGGATGATCGACAACGTGGGTGCGAAGGAGGCGCGCAAGGAAATCGCCATGATCAAGGCACTCGTGCCGAGCGTGCACACCGCCGTATGCGAGCGCGCGATGCAGACCTTCGGCGCGATGGGGCTGAGCCCTGATACGCCGCTGGCGGACAGCTGGACCTGGGGGCGTGCATTGAAGTTCGCGGATGGCCCGGATGAGGTGCATCTCCAGAGCATTGCGCGCATGGAGATCAAGGCGCGGCCGTATGAGCCGGGCCATGAGAGTCCTTACCTGACGCGTTAGCGAAGGGGCTCGCGATCGCTTTGGGACGCGCCCAGCAGCGATCGCGTTTCCTCAGCAATTGACCGTTGCTGTGACTGAACTCATCCAGTTAGACACCGGGGCGCCTACGTAGGGCGATCACTCGATTTCAGCGCGCGCGCTGCGCTCGAGGTGCGCTTCGCCTTCAGCGATCAAGTCGGCGCCCATCTCCAGCACCTCGGCGAGCCTGAACAGCAACTGTTCGCGCCATTCCTCCTCCTCGTCGGCAGACGGGGAAGGCTTCGCGAGGCTTTCGATCAGCGAGTTGGCCGTTTCGACGAAGGGCAACCCACGGCGATAACTCAGGACGGCCACCCTCGCGTCATCTGTCGCGCCCTGCAGCGCGTGCAAATACGCATCGGTATGTTGCGTCGGTGGCAACTGCATTGCCGCGGTGAGCTGGTCAATGCGTGACTGCGCATGTGAGCCGAGGTTCAGCGCGCGCTGCTGGAGGTTCGCATACTGCTCACGCAGTTCGGTTTCACTGAGCATTGGGGGATCCGCTGGTTCCATGTTCATGGGCGCCATTTTACGGTAGGACCTTGACGTCGCTTGCGCAGCGGCCCGATGACCGACCCTGAGCCGACGTAGACCGCTCCCAGAACCGGACATCGAATCGGAGCAAAGCCGAAATTCAGGCAATTAGAGCGTCTACTTCAGTCTTCTACAACCACGCGGCTCGTACGCCCGCTAGCTCTGTTCCCGATACCGGTCGTGCTGCCTTCGGGCCGGCCGCGTATCCAAAGCGCGTGGCATTCGTTGCCGTTCTCCCGCCGCTTTTCAGGCGTGATCGCTGCGTTTTCTGAATTCCTCGCCGACGATACGCATGCTTTCCGCGACTGCGGGATATCCGCGATAGGGAATGACGTTTAGCAGCGTTTCGACGATTTCCGCCTGCGTCGCTCCCGCCGTCAGCGCCGCATTCGCATGGACCCGCAGCGGCGTCTCCGTCGCTTTGCTTCCCACCGCGGCGAGCGCCGAGCATGCGGCAAGCTCGCGCGTCTTCGCGTCGAGCCCGGTAAGGCTGAAGATGTCGCCGTAGGAGTGCTCGACGATCGCGCGGCCGATATCCGGGGCCAGGTCGTTGAAGCTGTTGACCACGGCCTCGCCCGCCTGGGCAGAAGTCGTGGCAAGTGTCGCCAATCCGCGTTCGCTGCGAGCCTTGCGAGTTTCGGAGACGATGGCATTCGCGCGTACCCGGCCGCCTGCTCGTTCTTTCTCTTTCTGCTCCGGCTTCGTGAAGACGGCGTTCGCAACCCCAAAGGCATTTAAAGCGCTCGGGAACCCGGCATAGACGGCCAGTTGCATCAGGGCTTCGGTGATCTCGGTGCGGGACAGGCCCGACTTGAGCCCGGCTTCGATATGAAGGTGGAGCAGATCGCTGCGATTGCCAGCTGCCGCAAGCATCGAGATGATCGCGATCTGTCTTGCCTTTGGATCGAGTCCCTCGCGAACGAAGATCTCACCGAACACGAACTCGACCGCCCAGCGGGAGAGCTCGGGTGAAGTGCCTTCCAGCTTTTCCATGTACTCATCAGGATTAGCCATCAAGTCGTCGAGCACCTCGAGACCCCGCTGATATCGCGCAGTGCCGTCGTCGGACACTGGGGCTATCGGATCGAAAGCCAGACCGCGCTCCAGAAAGATCTCGCGAACGATGCCCACGGCGTTGATCGAGACCGGAAACCCCAGGATGGCAATCGCCTGGAACAGCATTTCGACCAGTTCTGCCGGCTCTCCGCCGGTATTGAGGAAGCCGGTCATGTGATATTTCAGCTGCGGCTGCACGCTGCCATGGGCCATCAGCGCGGCAACGGTGGCGATCTGGCGAAGGCGCAGATCCAGCCCCGGCCGCGACAGGATGTCTCCATAGGCAAATTCAACCGTGAATCGTGCCAAATCCGGGGCAACCTGCGCCAGACGGTGGACCGGGATACCATAGCCCGCGCCACCGATCCTCTTCAGCACCTCGATACCCCGGGAATGACGTTCTGCACTGGTTTCGCCAGCGGAAGCATCCAACAAGGCCGTCATGCCTGTCTGAGCCGTAGATCCATTCATCGGTGTTTCGCCTTCGGCCGCTGCCAGCGTTCCGGCTGCGGCGATCCTCTGCAGAAAGTCCCTGCGCTTGTACGTATCCATGTCTGATTTGCTCCTTCTCGAAGTCGGTGGAACGAAGCATACGGGCAGGAAGATGCAATGGGCCAAGACCAAATTCGTGATACCTTTTCTGCATGAGGATACGAATCGATCTACGCCAGTTGGAGTGCTTCGTTGCAGTGGCGGAGGAAGGCACCTTCCGCGCCGCGGCCGAACGACTGCACATGTCACAACCGCCTCTAAGCCGCCAGATCAAACAGCTCGAGAGCGAACTCGGGGTGACGTTGCTCAATCGCGATTCGGCGGGCGCGGATCTTACGACGGCGGGCAGCGCATTCCTGAAGGGGGCAAGGAAGACGCTGCTTCAAGCCGCAGAGGCGATCGAAACCGCACGACGGCATTCGAAGGGAACGCCCCGGCAGTTCAGGGTCGGTTATACCAAGGTCTTCGACCCGGAGGTCTTTCCTTCCCTCGAGCCTGCCTTCAAGAAAGCGGTTCCTGGCGGGTCGCTGGCTTTCGTTGCCGCCATTTCCGTCGAGCTTATCCGGCGCCTGCAGCGTGGCGCGCTCGATGTCGCCTTGATCGGACTGCCCAGCGCAACAGGGGAGCTTGTGGTTGAACCGCTGCACAAAGAGCCGCTGGTCGCGGTAATCCCCGTGCGGCATCCGCTCGCGCGGCACAAAGTTCTGTCGATCGCGCAGTTGAATGACCAACCCCTGTTCTGGCCGCAGCGCCGAACAAATCCCGGATTCTTCGATCACTACGAGGAAGTGTTCGCGAAGCTCGGACATGCGCCGAGCCGCAGACTGACGGAACCCGCGGATCACCACCTCCTGCTGGCCGAAGTGGCAAGCGGACGGGGCATCGGCTTCATACCGAAGTCGATGACGAAGGTGCGGCGCGCCGGTGCGACTTTCAGGCCGCTCAAGGAAGGGGAATTCTGGATCGGATTCGGCCTCGCCTACGGGAATGCGCAACACGCATCAGAGTTGGATGCGTTGTTACGCATCGTGCGGCGCAAAATGGCGTTGCTCCCTTAGGGCATGGAATAGCCACGGCCGTGCCGTTCGTCCTGTGTCGCTTCTGGCGCTGGGGCGGCGCCCAGTGGACCTGGGAAAACCGTGTGCCGGATAAGGAAGACGTCGTGTGCTGGTGCGCCGAGCGCTTCTAGCGAGTAGAGAGAGCTCTCGCGAACGTCTGCTTCGCGGTGAAGTGCACCTGGCGATCGAGTGTCCGGAACTGGCGGCGGATTCAACCGTTTCGCATGCGTGCAACTAATGCGACCAGGCGAGCATTCATTTCCTTGGCCGGCAAGTGTGCGAGCCAGCCGTGACCAGGAAGCAGCCATTCGAAACGATACATGGCGAGCTTGCCGAGCGATTCGGTGAGCTCGGCCCATGAGTACCAGCACGCGTCCCTGAATGCGACGAGGTCCTGCTCGCGTGGGCTCCAGGCAAGCGAATCACCGGAGCAGAGAATGCGATCGTCGAGGAGATACACGACGCTACCCCGCGTGTGACCGGGCACGGGGACTGCCTGTACGCCGGCCGCAATGGTCGGCGCCGACACGTCGTCGAGTAGATCGGTTGCATAGGGGGCAGCCGAGCTGTCCTCCCGGTGAATCCAGACGCGCGCGCCGAATCGGCGCGCGTATTTGTCCGCGTCTGCGACGTCGTCGCGATGCGACAAAAGAATGTGTGCGATGCCACCGGCGTCGTCGAACCATTTGACGAGCTCGGCCGTGTAGCGCGGTGAGTCGATCAGCAGATTGCCGTCAGCGCGCGAGGCAAAATACGAATGTGCACCAAACGATGAGCGTGAGTTGAATCCACAGCGCCACACGCCCGATGTGATTTGCTGCGGAAAGATCACCGCGTTCGGACGAAGCTGCTTCGTTTCGCTGCGTACCGATGCCGTTGGGCATACGAACGCCGCCCGCCAGGCAGCAAGCTGCTCTTCCGGCGTGCCGGGCTGGCGAACGAAGATACTTTTGTCGTTTCGCTCGACGATCAGCCCAGGCGCGACATGACGCGATGCACCGCAATTGATGCACGCTGTGTCGATGTACCACTCCCCTGGGGCGGAGTCGGTATTACGTGGTGGCTTCATTCGATGCTCGGGTCCTGACAACGCATGGCAAGCTCACAGTCCCATCATAGACCTTTCAACCACAAGGACACGACCGGAGCAACGGGAGGAAGTCGGAGCCGCGACCTTTGTAGCGCTTCACCTCTTGACTAACCGTTATTGCACGGTATTGGGGCCGCCTGCGAAGGTGCCAGAGGGCGACCCTGCTGTCTTGCTTGCTGCTCGCTCTCAGAAAAGAAACACCCGCCCTTGCGGACCAACGACTTCATCTCTTCGCTTACCGAAATGCCTGCCGGATTCCCAGCGCAATCATGAGCCCACCACATGTGAGGTCGATCCATGACTTCGCGCGTCGATACGCCGTCGCAATCGCCGCGTGCGATAGGACGAGCGCGACTGCTCCGTACCAGCACGTCGCTGTTGTACCGACGGTAGCAAGCATCGCGAAAAACGTCGGCATGGGGACGTGCGTGGGCACCGCTGAGGAAAACACCGCCGCATAAAAGGCGATGGACTTCGGGTTCGCGATATTTGTCGCGATACCTTGCAGGAACGCGGCACGAAACAGGGGCACCTTCGTTGGGTGACGTGTTTCGGAGGGGGTTGCCCGTGCCGACACAATGAGCCGCACCCCGAACCAGATCAGATAGGCCGCGCCAGCAAGCCTGATACCGACAGCGAGCCACGGGAAAATAGCGAACACCATGCCGATACCAAGAATGGCGCAAGTCGCCCAGAACAGATTCACCGTCACGATCCCGGCGACAAGCGCGAGCGCGTCGGAGCGTCTGCCGGCTACCGCCTTCTGAGTGATTGCGACGAAGTTCGGCCCAGGTATGACGACAGCTGCCGCATAGACGGAAAAGACTGTCGCAATAGCAGACGAATTAACCATTTGTAGCCTCAGTGAATTGGCCAGCCAGTATTCTGAAGCAATTCACGACTGCCCGCTGTTGGCCGCATGGGCTGCGGAACATCAAGGGGAGTCAATCTGGGCCATACAGGACGCCACGCACCATAAACACGCCGCATTCAACGCATTGAAAGTGCGGTTCGCCGTCCAGCCCGTGCCCATACGACCTGAACCGACATACGTGAATCCTGCCTTTCCATTTCCTTTCACGACTAGCCGGTGCGGATGCGCGCGCAATGCGCGTCAGCGTTGCCGGTCTGCTCGCATCTACATGGCTCATTCATCAGTTCCTGCGAGTTCACCCTTGCCCGACCAGGGAAGTGTGTAGCCCTATGGGACGGCGCAGAATGCGCTTCGACTTATGAATTCCCTGTGGCGAGCTTAGGGAATGATTCTTAGGGCTTCCTTATCTTGCAGTCGTGACAATGTCCCCTGGCTCCAGCGGATGACTCGCCGATGCCATTGACATGCTGGCTGACGCGAGCGCCTACGCGACAGGTTTGCTAGCGATATCGCGCACCGGCTTTTCAGGCGCCGGCGTGCGCGACTGGGTGACATCGTGTTGTTCTCTTCGGCGTCTGTCCGTCTCACGCAGTTAAACAGCGAGGGCGATTTGCTCGCGCAGCCAGCGATGCGCGGGGTCGCGATGCGAGCGCTCGTGCCAGAGCATGCACATTTCGTAGCCGGGTACCTCGACAGGCGGTTCGACCACGCGCAGTGCCGTGCTTTCGCGCACGAGCCGCCACGGCAGCATCGCTACCAGGTCGCTGCGTTCGAGTACGGAAATGACAAAGAGGAAGTGCGGAACGGAGAGCACGACGCGCCGCGTGAGTCCGGCTTGTGAAAGCGTTTCGTCGGTGATGCCGCGAAATCCGCCGCCATCGGGCGAGACGATGACGTGCTCCAGTGCGCAGAACTGCTTGACGCCCGGACGGCGCTTGAGGCGCGGATGGTCCGCGCGGCCCGCGAGCACGTAGCGCTCGGTGAAGAGCGCGCGTCGGCGCAGGTTCTCGGGTGCGTCGCTGGTGGTATGGAAGGCCAGATCGATTTCGCCCTGCGCCGCCTGCTTCGCGACGCGCGCCGGCGCGAGTTCCACCACGGCAAGGCGCGTATGCGGCGCGGCCTCGCGCAAGCCGCGCAGCGCTGGCAACGCGATGGTGGACTCGCCATAGTCGCTCGCGGCCACGCACCAGGTATCGTGGGCGCTGGCGGGATCGAACGGGCTCTCGGGCGCAATGGCGCGCTCGAGCGACTCGAGTGCCTCGCGCAGGGGTTCGCGCAAGGCGAGCGCGCGTGCCGTAGGCTGCATGCCGCGTGGGCCTGGCAGCAGCAGTGGATCGCCCAATATCTCGCGCAGCCGCGCGAGATGCACGCTAACCGACGGTTGCGAGAAGTTCAGGCGCCGCGCCGCGCGCGTGACGTTGTGCTCGGCGAGCAGCACGTCGAGCGTGACGAGCAGGTTGAGGTCGAGGCTGCGTAAATTAGCGGACATAATGGCTGGTATTCTCGTTATTCATTTTCACTATAGCAGCCGGGCAACTAAGCTGGGTTCGTACCACATCACGGAGCCCGCCCCATGAATATCCTGCTCGTCTATGCGCATCCCGAGCCGAAGTCGCTCAACGGCGCGCTCAGAGATTTCACCGTGCGGCGTCTCGAGGCGGCGGGGCACGCCGTTCAGGTGTCCGACCTCTATGCCATGAACTGGAAAGCGGCGCTCGACGCTCAGGACAGCGTCGAACGCCGGAGCGACACGCCGTTTGATCCGTCGCTCGATTCGAAGCACGCTTTCGAGAACGGCCTCCAGACCGGGGACATCGCGCAGGAGCAGACCAAACTCTTGTGGGCCGATACGCTCATCCTGCAATTTCCGCTCTGGTGGTTCTCCATGCCTGCCATCCTCAAGGGCTGGGTGGAGCGTGTTTTCGCGTACGGCTTCGCCTATGGCGTGGGCGAGCACTCCGACGTGCGCTGGGGCGACCGCTACGGCGAAGGGACGCTGGCCGGCAAGCGCGCGATGCTCGTCGTGACGATGGGCGGCTGGGCGTCGCACTACGGGCCTCGGGGCGTGAACGGCCCGATCGACGACATTCTGTTTCCGATCCATCATGGCGTGCTCTATTACCCGGGCTACGACGTGCTGCCGCCGTTTCTCGTGTATCGCACGGGGCGCATGGACGAGGAGCGCTATGCGCAAATACGCGACGCGCTCGGCGCTCGCCTGGATGCGCTGGCGCAGACCGAACCGATCGCGTTCCGCAAGCAAAATGGCGGTGCGTATGACATTCCGGCACTCACGCTGCGTGAGGACGTTGCGCCGGAACGCACGGGGTTTGCCGCGCACGTTGCGTAAGCGGGTGGGGCGGCGTTCGCGGGCCCCGCGTTCAATCGGAAAACGATCCCCTGGCGCCCCATGCGCCGGTCGTAGCTGGCGGGCGTCATGACCACGGTGCCCGGTGGCGCCGCGTAGTAGGGCATCCCGCCAGTGGCGGCAGACAGGCCCAAACGCCCGCGAGCGCGAGACGCCTCGATGCGGAACCTGCCGTTGAACGTGGTTGACGCTCACCTCTCGGACTCATCGTAATTTACCTCACGCATCCATCGTTCGAATTCCTAAAAGCTGACCGCCAGCCCGAACGACACGCCGCGCACGTTGTGGCCAAACACATAGCGGACCATCGCCCGCGTTCGGGTAATGATGACGGGATACGCGCTGCTGTCGAGTTCCAGGCCCACGCCCAGCGAAGTGAGTTCGTTGAAGCCGAGCACCCCGGCGCTGTCACCGAAGTAATGCGAGTAGGCGAACTCCAGCACGTAGCGCACCGGCTTGTCGAGCGCGTGCCAACCCGTCGGCGCGCGCCAGCGCGTCCAGAGGCTCACTTGCTGTGCCATCGCAGAACCCTGAACGGCTTCAGAACTCCCGCCGAAGCTGCGCAGGTAGATATCGGTCGCGCGTAGTTCTGCATCGATTTCGTAGTTTTCTCGGTAGTGCTCATAGTCGAGCATGAGCGAGCCGCCGTAGCCATACGCGTCCAGATAGCCGTTATTGAGGAACTGGAGATTGCTGTCCGTGACATGGTTGAACAGCGTTTGTCCGATTCGCAGATCGCTGGAAACACGGCCAATCGTGCCGTTTATGATCGGGCGAAACACGAGTTCGTTGGTGATGCGGAAGTCCCAGCCAAGCCCCACCGTGCCGCTGAAGGTATTCCACCTGGTGGGCACAGCGCGTGTCTCGGTTCCGTCGGTCGCGATGAACGTCGGGTCGTAGCGGCTATAGGCGATCGTGCCTTCCATGTACAACGGAAACGACCGGCTCAGCGTGAAACCACCGCCTAGCTGTGTTTGCCCGAAGCCCGGGTTGCCGGTGGTGCCGTTGTTGATCGAAAGCGAGCTGGTGGTGACGTCCGGCACCGTGGTGTAGGTCATGATGGACAGCACGGCGTCCGCATGCTGCTTGATGTTGCCGCCTATCACGGTCTGGTTCGACAGCTGGCCCGGTACGTTCTGCGCGTGCGCATGCCACGGCAGCACTGCGGCGAGCATCGCCACGCCAGTCTTCACTAGCGCGATGCGCAGTTGCAGCCAATGGACGGTGGTGTTCGTCATGTTCGATCCTGCCGGGTCCCGATGCCCGATTGGGTCTGATTACACCTGCTCGAATTCGCTTAAAGCCTTCTCACACCCGATTGCGCATGGCGTGAGGCCGCCTTCACGCCGACCAGTCCGCGCAGTAGCAGGCCGCCCAGAAGCAGGCGCCGCCCCGGTTCCAGCAGAATATCGCGTGCGTTCGGGGCATGGTCCGCGCTCGTTGACGCATCGTTCATGGCGTATTCCTCTTGAGTGCGGTTGCGCCGCGCCGTGCGAAACGCTCGACTATCTGCAGCATCAGACACGCGTAAGCGGTGACGGCGAGAAAGAGCGCCATGCGCACGGCAAATGCGCGGTACACGTCCTTGCCCGCCACGCTGTCCTCGACCGACTGACCCAGCAGAATGATCATGGTGACGAGACTGTTCAGCCAGAAGCCGGGCGAGTAACGCGTAGGGCGGATGCGATATAGCTTGCGCGCCACGAGCAGACCGAACAGCAGCATCCAGAGATAGAACATCCAGATATTCACGAAGAGCCTGAGCGCAAACCAGAACGCGACGGCGAGCAGTCCGCCGAGCGCCGTGGAGCCGAGCAGTTCGCGCGCTGCGCCGCGTGCCGACGTGGTGCAGGTTTGCCTGCCGAGGCTCACGGACTTCATGATGATCGGCATGTAGCTCGCGGGGTCGTTCATCGCCAGCAGCCAGGCGGGCATGACCACGAGCGCGGCCTGCAAGGCGATGCGCGACGCTGCGTCCGGCGGCATGACGCGCGCGGCGGGTTTGGCGCCCGCACCCGCGGCGCCGGGCTCGGGAAAGAGCGCATGACTCAGGACCGAGACGAGCACCGCGAGCAGCAGTCCCTTTACGAGCGCGCCGACCACCGTGGCCGCGAGTTGCTGGTCGGCCACGCCTGCCGCGCTGATCATCGTGAGGCCTGCCGCGAGGAATGTCGCCACGAGATTGTTGCCGCCACGCAGGCCGGCGCGGAACGCCAGGAAGAGACAGAGGCCGACGAGCAACACGCCCCCGAACGCGTAATAGCGCAGAACGGGGACGAGCAGCAGGCCGCTGCCCGTCGTGAGCGCAACGACTACGGCGAGAGCGAGCGCCGCCTTGAGCGAAAGCGGCCGGTTCTGCGTCGCCAGCAGAAAGACGGCGAGCACCGGCGCGATCACCGGAATCGGAAAGTCGAGCGCGAAGCTGATGACAAGCGTGAGCGCCGTGCCGGAGGCCACGCGTAGCGCGCGGCGGCCGGGAAGCCATGGGCTCGTTTGCATGGGTGCCCCTCAGTAGACGTAGGAGAGCCAGCTCATCGCGCGCAGGAACACGCGGCCGAGCGGATTGAGCGGGTTGCCGGCGCTCGGAAACGCCATCACTTCCGCCTGCCCGCCCACGCGAACGTTACGCAGCCGTGCGCGCTCGTCGCTGTCGAACTCGACGATTACGGGAAAGCGTTGCGCGGGCCGCAGCCAATCGCGGCTATTCTGCACGGTCGGCAAGGTGCCGGGCGGTGTGCTCTGTCCCACGCTCACGCCATAGCCGATGCTGCGGATGCGTCCGGCGAACACTTCGCCCGGCAGCGCGTCCAGCGCGATGGCGACGGGCGTGCCCGTATGGAGCCGGCCCAGATTGTTCTCCGTCATGTCCGCGCTGACCCAGACATCGTGAATGGCAATCAGCGTCATGACCGGATTGCCCGCGGCCGCGAACTGGCCGACTTCCGTGCGCAGGTCGGTGATGACGCCGGCCGGGCGCGCGCGAATACGCGTGTTGGCGAGATCGAGTTCGGCCTTTTCGAGCGCGCCCGCCGCGCTGCGCAACTGGGCGTTCTCCGCTTCGTTGCCGCCTTGCTGTTCGCGTGCGCGTTCGACTTCGGCCCGGGCCGCTTCGACCTGGCTTTGCGCCTGCTCGTGCGTCGCGCGCGCCACTTCGAGCCGCCGCAGCGAGACCGTGCCCTCGTCTTCGCGGTACAGCCGTTCGAGCCGGTCGCTGTCCTGGCGCGCCTTGACCTCGTTGGCGAGGGCCGCGCGCAATGAGGCTTGCGCCGACTCGACGCCTGCCGTGCTCGCGCCGATTTGCCGCCGCGTCGATTCGAGGTCGGCGCGCGCGCGGTCGGCGGCAATACGGTATTGCTCGCTGTCGATTTCGAACAGCACGTCGCCTGCGTTGACCTCCTGGTTGTTGTGCACGAGCACGCGCGTCACGCGTCCCGACACTTCAGCCGCAACGGGCACGACGTAGGCAGCGATGCGCGCCTGCTGCGTATAAGGCGTGAAGCGATCGGCAAGCAGATACCAGATCAGGCTGACGACAATCAGGATGACAATCCACTTGAGCGCCTTGCCGGAGGGGTCGGAAGCCGGCTGCGTCTCGCGCGGGTTCGAAGGTTCGGACGCGCTGCTCATCGTGTCGGACCGCCCTGTCGGTTGCCGGCACCCTGCGCGGCAGCGGGCGACGCCGGTTCGTCGAGCAGGTCGCCCCAGTCCGTGCGTCGCTGCATCTGGGCGCGGGTCGCGGGATCGATGAGCGGCTGATCGAGATCCCAGCCGCCGTCCACGGCCTTGTACAGCGCAATCAGGCTGCTCACGGCGTTGCCGCGATTGACGACGAACGCGTCTTGCTGCGCGGAGAGTGCGCGCTGCGCGTCGAGCACGCGCTGGAAGTCCGAGTACCCTTCGCGATAGATCGTATTGGCGAGCGTGAGCGAGCGCTGCGCCGCGCCTTGCGCGTCGTGCAGGATCGTGTCGCGTTGCAGCGCCGCGTTCAGCGCCGTTGCGGCGTCGTCGGCTTCGCGCGCCGCGTCGCGCACGGTGTCCTGATACGCGACGATCAATTGCTGCAGACGGGCGTCCTGCACGCGCACGTTGTTCGTGATGAGGCCGTGATCGAACAGGTTCCATGTAATGCTCGGCCCGCCCGCCACGCCAAGCGTGCTCGGCGCGCCCGCAAGCGAACTGGCGCTCCAGGCGAGTGAGCCAACGAGCGAAATGGACGGATACAGGTCGGCCTTCGCCACGCCGATCAACGCCGACTGCGCGGCCATCTGCTGCTCCGCGGCGCGTACGTCCGGCCGGCGCAGCAACAGCTTCGCGGGCACGTCCTGCAGCACCGCACGGTCGACGAGCGGGACGAAGCCTGCCTTGGCCGGCTGCACGTCGAGCTCCGGCAGCGGGCCGGGGGGGCGCCCGAGGAGCACGCTAAGCGCGTGACGCGCCACCGCGATCTGGCTTTCGAACACGGGAACGCTGCTCAGCGTGCCGAGATACTGGGTTTTCGCCTGCTCGAGATCGAGCTCGTCGGTTTCGCCGCTCTTGAAGAGCTTTTGCGTGATCTCGTAGCTGCGCTTTTGCAGTTGCGCGTTTTCGCGCGCAATGCGCAGGCGCGCTTCGGTCGTGCGCAGCGTGAAATAGGTGTCCGCGACCTGCGCGTGAACGAGCACGAGCGCGTCCTCGCGGTTGTCCCGGGCGGCGAAGAACGAGGCATCGGCCGATTCGATCGCGCGGCTGAAGCGCCCCCAGAAGTCCAGCTCCCAGCCGATGCTGAAGCCAAGACCGTACTGAAAGTACGCACCCGAACGCGGGTCGAAACCGTCGTGGCGTTTGCGCGCCGAGGCCAGCACGTCGGCGTTGGCCTGCTGCACCTGCGGGTAACGCCCTGCGAGCGCGATGCCGAGTTGGGCGCGCGCCTCGATCACGCGCAAGGCGGCGATCTTCAGGTCGCCGTTGTTCGCGTCGGCCGCGGCAATCAGCTGTTCGAGATTTTCGTCTCCGAATACACGCCACCATTGCCGCGCGTCGGGTTGCGCGTTGGCTTGTGCCGCGATCGACGTGACCTGCTCGATCGACGCGCTGCTCCAGTGTTCGCTCCAGCTTTCGCGTTGCGGCTGAAAATCGGGGCCCACGCGCATGCACGCGCCCATTAGCGTGCTCAGGCAGCAGGCGCCGAGCGGGAGCCAGTAAGGGCGCTCGCAGAGGATCACAGGGCGGCCTCGCGGCTCAAGCCTGCTGTTCTTCTCGTGCGTGCTCGGCTTGCGGCTGGTCTTTCACCCAGCGCCAGAACAGTTGATAGCCGACGGCGAGCATCACCGGGCCGATGAAAAGGCCGACTACGCCGCCCGTGACCATGCCGCCAATCGCGCCGATGAGCACCACGGGCATCGGCACGGCCACGCCGCGGCCAAGCAGCAGCGGCTTGAGTACATTGTCGGCGAGACCGGCGACGAACTCGTAAACGGCGAAGACGATGGTCGCCGTGCTCACGCCCTGCGTCATGATCACGAAGATAATGACGGGCACGGTAATGAGGGTGGCGGGCAGCTGCATGATGCCGATCAGCAGCACGGCCAGCGCGAGCAGGCCTGCGCCGGGAATGCCCATCACGATAAAGCCGACGCCGATCAACACCATCTGGATGAACGCGATGCCCACCACGCCCTGGGCGACGGCGCGAATCGTGGCAGTGCAAAGGTCGGCGATTTGCGGGCCGTTTTCCGGGCCGGAAACGCGCGACGCGATCTGCACCGTACTGCGATAGCCTGACTCGCCGTGGGCCATGAGAATGCCCGCAACGATCAGGGCTACGAAGAAAATCAGCAGCGCGGCGCCAAGCCCGGTGATCGTGCCGAGCAGCGCAAGGCCAGCCGCCTTCAGTTGCGGCGCGAACCGCTGCACGAGACCGGCGATGTCGGTCGACGCCTGCATCCAGAAGTCGTATACGCGCTGACCGACGATTGGCCAGTGAGCGATCGAGTCGGCGGGAGGCGGGATATGAAACGTGCCGCCCTTCGCGACGCTCATGGCATGTTCGATCGAATCGGCGACGGCGACACCGAGCAGCCAGGTGGGTGCGAGGATCACGGCGAACGCCAGGAGAATGATGAGCGTGGCGATGAGTCCATCCTTGTGAGGGAAGCTGCGCTGCAGCTTCGTTTGCAGCGGATATAGCGTGACCGCGAGAATCACGGACCACACCATGAGGTCGAGGAACGGGGCGAAGATGCGAAAGCAGAACATCGCCAGGACGGCAATGAGCGCGGCGCGAATCAGGACATCGAGCAAATCCCGGGACTGCGCCTTCGGCGTTGATCTAGTGGGCAGCAGCATCGTTTGTGTCTCCTCGCTGACCGGGCGTGCAATCCAGACGCGCCCAGGCTCCTATCGCGTTCCGGCGAGGCCCGCCGGAATTCCAGGTAGTACGAGAAACTGTCCGCCGACGTTGCGCTCCTTCCTGGCATGACCCCGTGACAGGGAGCACGACTCTACGATGTTTGCAGTCGCCTGTGAGTTGTGCGGAGCGCGTCGTCGAATTGAGTCTATTACACGCACTGAAAAGGGACAATGAACGCGCGGCCCGCTTTGGACCGGCGAAAAAAGTGGTTAGCAGTGCGCTGAATGGCGTCATGCGCGGGTTGCGTTTCTGATTCTGATTCTTGTTTGCAGGCCTCAATGCCCCGGACCACTCGAAGGCTCGCAACTGAGAATGAGTCGATCGCCGTCGCCCGCACCGGGAGCCAGTGCGGCGTTGTGGAATTCATGACCGCCACAGCGCCACTCGGCGAGATAGTCATTGCGACAGCCGTCGGACTGCGCGGCGACCATCGACACCGGATAGCTGCAGGTTCGCAAACCGTCACAGTGCGCGGCGAGATCGCGCGTGACATTGCCGTGTGGCGCGCCGCAGTTGCTGCCGTAAGTGCCGGAGACGATAGCAATCGTCGCTTGATTCGCGGCGCTCGCCGCAGACGGGATAACGAGCCCTCCAAGGCTGACGACGCCCCATGCGAGCGTGAGGGCGATTGCGGTTGCCTTCATGATGCACCTCCCAGGCCGGCGTTGCGCATGAGCGCTGGCGCGGCCCACCCATCCATGTTTACAGAGTAGTGCGGTAGCGCCGGAGGGCAAGATAGTGCCCGGCGATGGTGCGGGGCTTCGTTGCAGTGCACCAGCAGCAGTCACCTGAAGCACACGATTGGTGGTGCGCAGTCGGTCGCCGTTTCGCGAGCTACGCGCCCTGCGTGGGCCGTGAAACCCGCGCCAGCCGGGCGCTATGCGGGGCGCGCGGTTTGCATGTGGGGCGGGTGGCATACCTATTGCTTTGTCGCTACCGGAGCCAATGACGGCTCCAATGAATGCATCATCGTCCCGCGGTGCGCGGGATCATTCGATCGTGCGGGGCAACGGCGTCCCGAAGCGGCACTCCACGGCACAGCGTGCGTGGCGGGTGCGCTTCGGGACGCTTTTTTTATGCGCGTCGCACAAACGCCGTGGTTCTGACAAAAACCTGGCGATGCGATTTGGACAACTAAAGATGACCATGCGGGAACCGATACCTGACATCTCTGCGGAAATCGTCGGCGAACTGATCAATCTGGCCGGGCGCCAGCGCATGCTCTCGCAGCGCGTGGTCCTGCATGCGCTGCTCGGCTTGCGCGGCGACACGGCCGCGCTCGTCGTCGCGCGCGACTGCCTCGACACGTTCGCGGTTTCGCACACGCGGCTAGTAGACGGTGACGATCATTTTCCCGGCGTGTTCTCGACGGCGTTGCGCGAACTCTACTTCGGCGCGCGCAAGGCCGACGAGCGTATTCGCGCGCTCATGCAACTCGCTGCCCACGCGTGCGCGTGCCTCGAGCGCTCAGTCCAATTCGCAGCGGCCGATAGCGGGTGCGAGGCAGCCGTGACGGAACTCACCGCTGCCGCCACGCCGCTGCTCGAACTGTTGCAAGCGCTGACCCAGGCGTACCAGGACGAACTGCGTAGCGTGGAAGCCGCCGCGGCGAAGCGCCAGGCCGGCATTGTCGACGAACTCGCTGCCATTTCACTGCGCGCGAACATCGTCGCGCTCAATGCACGGGTGGCTGCCGCTCGTGCCGGCCAGTTCGGCCGCGAATTCGCGGTGATCACGGCGGAACTCGCGCACGTAATAGGCGAAATGGACAGGCTCGTGCAGGGCGTGGTCGGCAAGCCCGAAACGCACAATAGCGCGCCCGAAAGACATTCTGGATTGCGAAATCAACGGATGCATGCCCGCCTGGCGGGTTGAGATCCACTATTGGGGAGAACCTCGTGAAAGACCTGGTAAGTTCGCTCAAGAGCGGTAACTGGCGCGCGCTCGTCGCGTGCTTCCTGTACTTCGACACCGGCTTCACGGTGTGGGTGATGTTCGGCCCGCTCGCGCCGTTCATCCAGAAGGACATTGCGATGACGCCGGGCGAACTGGGCCTGCTCGTGGCCGTGCCGGTGCTCGGCGCGGCGATTCTGCGCGTGACGCTCGGCAATCTCTATCAGGCCTACGACGGCCGCCGTGTCGCGCTGATGGGCATCGCGCTTTCCGCCATCCCCGCCGCCGTGCTGCTGATGATGCCGGGCACGCCGTCCTATACCTTGCTGCTCGTGCTTGGCGTGCTGCTCGGCGTGGGCGGCGCGAGCTTCGCCGTGGCGCTGCCCATGGCGGGCAGCAACTATCCGCCGAAGGTGCAGGGCCTCGTGCTCGGCCTCGCCGCGGCCGGCAATATTGGTGCCGTGCTCGACGGCTTCCTCTTCCCGGGCCTCGCGAGCCACTATGGATGGGCGCGCGCCACGGGCGCGGCGCTCCCGCTGCTCGCGCTCGCCGCGACGGCAGTGACCTTCTGGGCTCGCGATCTCGGCCAGAAGTCCGGCAGCGCGCCGCAGGCGTTGCGCTCGTTCGGCATCACGCTCGCCGGGTTGATCGCGCTCGTGCTTGCCGTGCATGCAGGCTTGTTCGGCGCGGGCAAGACCGGTGTTCTGCTGCTGCCGGTGCTCGGCGCGCTGCTCGCCATCGCCGTGTTGCCGCGCCACTATCGCGCGGTACTGACCGAAGGCGACACGTGGGTCGTGATGCTCGTGTACAGCATCACGTTCGGCGGCTTCGTCGGCATGTCGTCCTATGTCTCGACGCTGCTGATTTCGCTCTACCAGGTGCCCAAGCTCGAAGCCGGCGTGATGATGTCGCTGCTCGCGCTGACCGGTGCGATGGTGCGCCCGCTCGGCGGCCTGATCGCGGATCGCATTTCGGGCGTGCGCGCACTCGTGGTGCTGCTTGCCGCGATCTCGGTGTGCGACTTCGCATTCGCGCTGTGGATGCCGCCGTTCGCCGCGGGCATTGCGCTGCTCGCCTTCACCTACGTGTGCTTCGGTCTCGGCAACGGCGCGACGTTCCAGCTCGTCCCGCGCCGCTGGCAGGGCCGCACCGGGCTGATGTCGGGCATCATCGGCGCGGCGGGGGGAATCGGCGGCTTCTATCTGCCGGTCATCATGGGCATCGCCAAGGAGAGCACCGGCAGCTACCAGATGGGCTTCGCGACGTTCGGCCTGATCGCGGCGGCCGCATTCGGACTCGTGGTGCTGCATCGCGCACGCTGGCTCGAATGGGCGCTGCCCCAGGAGCCGGCGATGGCCCAGGCCGTCGTGCAGGGCGCCCAGGCGAGCGCAAGCAACTGAGAACTGGGTCGTTAGCAGGATGCGGCCCGCGCGTGAGCGACGGGCCGCCAACGCGTTTACGCGCGTCGACGCAGCTCTTCGATACTCGATTCGTGCGAATGCACGCCGAACGACGCAGGCGAAATGGCGAACGAAGCCGCCTCGCCAATCGCGTGGCCGACGAGGATGATGGCGGGGCTGCCGAGGCCTGCTGCACGAGCATGCGCTGCGATCGTGCCGAGCGTGCCCGTGACGCGCCGCTCGTTCGCGCTGCCCGCCCACTGCACGACGGCGGCGGGCGTTGTTGTGGGCAGCGCGCCCACGAGCGTTGCGCACAGGGACTCGATGCGGCTCATGCCCATATAGATGGCGAGCGTCATGCCCGTCGCGGCGAGCGCGTGCCAGTCCGGTTCGCTGTGGTCGCGCAGGTGCGCAGTCACGAAGATCACGCCCTGGCAATGATCGCGATGCGTGAGCGACACGCCGAGTCCCGCCGCTGCCGCGAACGCCGAGGACACCCCGTTCACGATTTCCACCCTCACGCCCGCCCGGCGCAGCGCCGCGAGTTCTTCCCCTGCGCGTCCGAACAGCAGCGCGTCGCCGCCTTTCGCCCGCACTACGTGCAAGCCGCGGCGCGCGTAGCGCTGCATCAGCCGCTCGATGAAGGCCTGTGGCGTGGACCGGCAGCCGCCGCGCTTGCCCACGCGGATCACGCGGGCCTGCGGCGCGAGCGTGACGATTTCCGGATTCACGAGATCGTCGAGCAGCACGACGTCGGCGCTCGCGAGCACCTTCGCCGCCTTCAGGGTGAGCAGGTCGAGATCGCCCGGACCTGCGCTCACCAGCGTGACCTTGCCTTCGTTGCCCGTCATCATCGTCGTCTTCCTTTGTATTGGCGCACCGCATGGGCAGCGCCATAAGACAAATGGCGTCCGCTCGCCGCTTGCGACGAGGGGACGCCATTGTCCGGTGTGTTCGAGTCGAGGCGCGAAGCGCGGCCTCAGGTTGCATGCCCGGCAACGTTGCCGGGCGCTCAGGCGCACGCAAGTTCCAGACCAATTTACGCGCGCTCGCGCCGCCCTTCCGTGGGCGCCGGCCACAATCGACGACGCCGCAACCTGCACGCCCAGGGCGCACAGTCAATGTGCTGCAGGGCACCAATCTTGTGCTGGCCTGCATCACGATGCGCGCGCGGGCGTTGTGGCGGACGCCCCGCTCACCAGCCGCCGAACTCCGCCGGACGGGGCGTTTGCGCGGAATGCGCGCAGATTGGCACAGTGCTTGCGTATTGCTTCGCAGCAAGTGCCACGCGAATCAATGAGGATTCGGCCGCAAGCAGTAGCGCGGCGCACAAGGGTTTCGTATTCAGGACAACGGCGTCCCCCGAATCTGGCTTCGCGCAAGCTGGAATCGCGGGACGCCTTTTTTATTGGCAGGGGCTCAGCATGGTGCAAGCAACGAACGAAGTGAACAGCTCGGCCGCGATGGAGATCGTCGTCGTCGGCCACGGCATGGTGGGCCACAAATTTCTCGAGTGCATCCTTGCGTACGGCGCGCCCAACGCGCGCGTGACCGTGCTCTGTGAGGAACCGCGCCCCGCGTACGACCGCGTGCACCTCTCCGAATTCTTCGCAGGCAAGTCGGCGGACGATCTCTCGCTCGTAGCGCCCGGCTTCTTCGATCGCGAGAATGTGCGTCTCGTGCTGAACGCGAAGGCGGTGTCGATTGATCGCAAAGCGCACACCATCGAGGTGTCCAACGGCGAGACGCTTTCGTATGACAAGCTCGTGCTGGCCACCGGCTCCTCGGCGTTCGTGCCGCCCATTGCGGGCAACGATCGCGCCGATTGCTTCGTCTACCGAACCATTGACGATCTCGAAGCGATGCAGACGCGCGGCGCGAGCGCGAAGTCGGGTGTAGTGGTGGGCGGCGGTCTGCTCGGTCTCGAATGCGCAAAGGCCCTGCGCGACCTGGGCCTCGAGACGCACGTGGTGGAATTCGCGCCGCGCCTGATGGCGGTGCAGGTCGATGACGACGGCGGCCGCATGCTGCGCGGCAAGATCGAAGAACTCGGCGTGAGCGTGCACACGCAGAAGAACACGCTGGCGATCGTCGACGGTAAAACGGTGGACGGCGCAACGGCCGCCAACCGCATGCAGTTCGCCGACGGCACGCACCTCGATGCCGACATGATCGTGTTTTCGGCCGGCATTCGCCCGCGCGACGAAATCGCCCGCGCCTGCGGCCTCGAAATCGGCGCGCGCGGCGGCATCGTGATCGACGACCAGTGCCGTACGAGCGACGCGAACATCTACGCCATCGGCGAATGTGCCCTCTGGCAGGGGCAGATCTTCGGCCTCGTCGCCCCCGGTTACGACATGGCGCGCATCGCCGCCAGGGCGCTGACGGGCGAGGCGTCGAGCTTCGCGGGCGCCGACATGAGCACCAAGCTCAAGCTGATGGGCGTGGACGTGGCGAGCATCGGCGACGCGCACGGCAAGACGCCCGGCAGCCGTTCCTACCGCTACGCCGACGAGCGCCGCCAGGTCTACAAGAAGATCGTCGTGTCCGATTGCGGCAAGAAGCTGCTCGGCGCGGTGATGGTGGGCGACGCGAGCGAATACGGCACGCTGCTGCAGATGATGCTCAACGGCATCGAGTTGCCCGAGTCGCCCGAATTCATGATCCTGCCGCAGGCCGACGGCAAGGCCAAGCCCGCGATCGGCGTGGAAGCGCTGCCCGACGCCGCACAGATCTGCTCGTGCAACAACGTGTCGAAGGCGCAAATCTGCGCGGCCGTGCAGGAAGGCGCGACGACCATCGCCGCGGTGAAGGGGGCGTGCAACGCCGGCACGTCGTGCGGCGGCTGCGTGCCGCTCGTGACGCAGATCATGAAGTCGGAGATGAAGCGCCAGGGGCTCGCCGTCAATAATCACCTTTGCGAGCACTTCCACTATTCGCGCCAGGAGCTGTATCACCTCGTGCGCGTGGAAGGCATCAAGACCTTCGGCGAACTGCTCGCGAAGCATGGCAAAGGGCTGGGCTGCGATATCTGCAAACCGGCCGTGGCCGGGATTCTGGCGTCCTGCTGGAACGAATTCGTGCTGAAGAAGGAGCACGCGAGCCTGCAGGATTCGAACGATTACTACCTCGCCAACATTCAGCGCGACGGCACGTATTCGGTGGTGCCGCGCATGCCGGGCGGCGAGGTCACGCCGGAGGGCCTCATCGCCGTGGGTCAGGTGGCGAAGAAGTACGGCCTGTACACGAAGATCACGGGCGGCCAGCGCGTGGACCTCTTTGGTGCGCGCGTCGAGCAGTTGCCTTTCGTCTGGGAAGAACTGATCGCCGCCGGCTTCGAATCGGGGCACGCATACGGCAAGGCCCTGCGCACCGTGAAGTCGTGCGTGGGCTCGACGTGGTGCCGCTACGGCGTGGGCGACTCGGTGGGCTTCGCGATCGAACTCGAGAACCGCTACAAGGGTCTACGCGCGCCGCACAAGATCAAGTTCGGCGTCTCGGGCTGCACGCGCGAATGCGCGGAGGCGCAAGGCAAGGACGTCGGCATCATCGCCACCGAGAAGGGCTGGAACCTCTACGTGTGCGGCAACGGCGGCATGAAGCCGCGCCATGCGGAACTGCTCGCCGCCGATCTCGATCAGGCTACCCTGGTGCGCTACGTCGATCGTTTCCTCATGTTCTACGTGCGCACGGCCGACCGCCTGCAGCGTACGAGCGTGTGGCGCGACAACCTCGAAGGCGGCCTCGACTATCTGATCGACGTGGTCGTGCACGACAAGCTGGGCCTTGGCGCCGAACTCGAAGCGGAAATGCAGCTCGTGGTGGACACCTACGAATGCGAATGGAAGAAGGCCGTGACCGATCCTGAAACGCGTCGCCGCTTCCGCCACTTCGTCAATAGCGATGCGGGTGATCAGCACGTCACCTTCATCGAAGAGCGCGGCCAGATTCGTCCGGCTACGCCCGAGGAGCGCACGCAGCTCCCGCAAGCGGCGCCGCAATACAAGCGACATGAGGCGCTGTCCGGCATTCCCGTCGTCGTCGAAACCGTCTGATTCCCTTTCATCGAACCGAGGAGTACGAAATGAGCAACGAACATAGTCAAGGCAACTGGGTTCCCGTCTGCACGCTCGACGACATCGTGCCGAACACCGGCGTGTGTGCGCTCGTTAAAGGCGAACAGGTCGCCGTGTTTCATGTCGACGACGGCGACGCGCGCGTGTACGCCATCGGCAACTACGATCCGAACTCGCACGCGGCCGTGCTCTCGCGCGGGCTCGTGGGCAGCTTTGGCGAGCGCGTCGTGGTGGCCTCGCCCATCTACAAGCATCACTTCGATCTGTCCACTGGCGAGTGCATCGAAGCGCCGCAGCATTCGGTCAATGCGTTCCCCGCGCGCGTGGAAAACGGCCAGGTGTGGATTGCCGCCTGACTGGCCAGGTGCCGACTGAAGTGACAAACTCGCGGCGTGCAGGATGCGCCGCGCGCCCCGAATCTGTTTCAGCTGATATAGATCGACCGGATGAGCAGCGAGAGCGTAAAGAGCGTTTGCCCGTACTGCGGCGTAGGCTGCGGGATGGTCCTGCACGTCGAGGACGGCCAGGTCGCGAAGATTTCCGGCGACGCCGAGCATCCGACCAACTTCGGCCGCCTCTGCACGAAGGGTTCGTCGGCGCACGTGGCGCTGCGCAAGTCGGGGCGCCTCGAGCGTGCCTTCGTGCGCCACGCCCGCGACGAGGACCCGGTGCCGCTGCCGCTCGCGCAGGCGATCGCCGATACGGCGCGCCGACTGCGTTCGACGCTCGACGTGCACGGCCCCGACGCGCTCTCGTTCTACGTTTCCGGGCAGATGTCGATCGAAGCGCAGTACCTCGTGAACAAGCTCGCCAAAGGCTTCGTGCGCACCAACAACATCGAGTCGAACTCGCGCCTGTGCATGGCGAGCGCGGGCAGCGGCTACAAGCTCTCGCTCGGCGCAGACGGGCCGCCGGGTTCCTATCAGGACTTCGACCGCGCCGACCTCTTCTTCGTGATCGGCGCGAACATGGCGGACTGTCATCCGATCCTGTTCCTGCGCATGATGGAGCGCGTGAAGGCGGGCGCGAAGCTCATCGTCGTGGACCCGCGCCGCACGGCGACCGCCGAGAAGGCGTCACTGTTCCTGCAGATCGCGCCGGGCACCGATCTCGCGCTGCTCAATGGCCTGCTGCACCTGCTGCACAGGAACGGCCACACCGATGCGGACTTCATTGCACAGCACACCGAAGGATGGGACGCGATGCCCGCGTTCCTCGACGACTACACGCCGGAAAAGGTCGCCGAAATCACGGGTCTGGCCGTCGACGACATTCGCCGCGCTGCACAGATGATCGGCGAGGCGCCCGAGTGGATGAGCTGCTGGACCATGGGCCTGAACCAGAGCACGCACGGCACGTGGAGCACGAACGCGATCTGCAACCTGCATCTCGCGACGGGCAAAATATGCCGCCCCGGCAGCGGTCCGTTCTCGCTTACGGGGCAGCCCAACGCCATGGGCGGGCGCGAGATGGGCTACATGGGACCCGGCTTGCCCGGTCAGCGCACGGTGCTCGCGCAAGAAGACCGCGCGTTCGTCGAAGCGGCGTGGGGCGTGGCGCCCGGCACGCTGCCCGTGAAAGTGGGTGGCGGCACCGTCGACATGTTTTCGCGCATGGCCGCGGGCGAGATCAAGGCGTGCTGGATCATCTGCACGAACCCGGTGGCGAGCGTTGCGAACCGCCAAACGGTGGTGGCGGGCCTGAGGGCCGCCGAACTGGTGATCGCCCAGGACGCTTTTCTCGACACCGAAACGAATCAGTACGCCGACGTGCTGCTGCCCGGCGCGCTCTGGGCCGAGGCCGAGGGCGTGATGATCAACTCCGAGCGCAACATGACGCTCATGCAGCAGGCCGTCGAGCCGCCGGGCGAGGCGCTGCCCGACTGGCAGATCATCGCGCGCGTGGCCTGCGCGATGGGATTTGCGCAGGCGTTCAGCTACGCGAGCGCTGCCGAGGTGTTCGACGAAATCACGCGCTTCGCGAACCCGAAGACGGGCTACGACCTGCGCGGCGCGAGCCACGCGAAATTGCGCGAAACGCCGCTGCAATGGCCCATCGCGCCGGATGCCGCGAGCGATCGCAACCCGCTGCGCTATGTGAACGACGGCGTGAGCCAAACGCTCAGGGAAAACGTCGACGGCACGCGCCCTCGCATCGCATTCGCCACGCCGCACGGCAAGGGCGTGTTCTTCGCGCGTCCGCATGTTGCGCCTGCCGAACTGCCCGATGGCACGTTCCCGGTCGTATTCAACACGGGTCGCCTGCAGCACCAGTGGCACACCATGACGAAGACCGGCAAGGTGCCGATGCTCAACAAGCTCAACCCGGGCCCGTTCGTCGAGATTCATCCCGAGGATGCCGCCGCGCTCGGCATTGCCGCGAAGGACCGCGTGGAAGTGCGCTCGCGCCGCGGCCGCGTGGTGTTGCCCGCCGTGGTGACCGAGCGTGTGCGTCCCGGCAACTGCTTCGCGCCGATGCACTGGAACGACGTGTATGGCGAGGAGCTTTGCGTGAACGCGGTCACGAGCGACGCGATCGACCCGATTTCCCAGCAGCCCGAATTGAAATTCTGCGCGGTCGCGCTCTCGCGCGTCGGCCCGCCATCCGCGCCGCGCGAGACCGCGCGCGTACCGGATGGCACCGATGCCGCCGTTGCGTCGGGCGCGTTCGACGCCAGCGCGCCGAAAACCGCCAACCCGTCTCAGGAACTCGACATGTCCCGTATCGATGCCTTTTCGACGCTACTCGGTCTCGACGACGTCGCTGCGCCGCAGCTGGACGACGCGCAACGCCAGTATCTCGCGGGCTTTGTCGGCGGCCTGCGCGCGTTGCGGGCGGCCGAGCCCGTTGGCGTGCCCATGCTGCCCGCGCACGCGCCGTTTCCCGCCGACACACGCGTGTGGCTGGACGGACTGCTGGCGGGCCTCTTCAGCCGCGGCGAGCCTGTCGCGCGCACGGCTGCGCTCGCCGTGCCGGGTGCACCGGAAGAAAAGCCGCATGGCGTGCGCATCGCCCATACGCGCCCCAAGGTCGTGCTGCTGTGGGCCTCGCAGACGGGCAACGTCGAATCGCTCGTCGAGCAATACGCGACGCAACTGATGGAGTCGGGCTTCGAGATTCGCACGGCCTGCATGGCCGATTACCCGCTCGGGAGCCTCGCCAAGGTGCAATACGTCCTCCTGATGACGAGCACGTTCGGCGACGGCGACGCGCCCGACAACGGTGCGGCCTTCTGGAGTGCGCTCGCGGCGGACAACGCGCCGCGCCTCGGCTCGCTGCGCTTTTCCGTGCTCGCCTTCGGCGACCGCAACTACGACGCGTTCTGCGGCCACGGGCGCAAGCTCGACGCGCGCCTCGAAGCGCTGGGCGCCACGCGTCTCATGGAGCGCGTGGATTGCGACAGCGAATACCAGAGCGCCGCCGACGCCTGGCTCGAGCGCATTGTCGTGCGCATCAAGCAGGAGGACGCGGCGCTGCACGCGGTGCCCGCCGACGGTTCGATTCCCGAGGTGCTGCCAGGCTGTGCGGCGACGAAGGCACGCCCGGCCGCCTCGAAGCTGCTGAAGAACGTGCGCCTGAACATGAAGGGCGCGACGAAGGACACGCGCTACTTCTCGCTCGCAACGGGCGAGGCGGGCCTCGACTACGAAGCGGGCGACGCGCTCGGCGTGTGGCCCACCAACTGTCCCGCGCTCGTCGACGAGTTGCTGGACCTCACGCGCCTCGCCGCCGACACGCCGGTCGCCGTGAGCGGCCACGGCGAGATGCGCCTCGGCGAGGCGCTCGGCAAGTACTACGAGATCGCGCGCCCGAGCCCCGATGCGCTCGCGTTCATTGCGGCGCGCACGCGCTCGCGGGGCCTCGCCGAGATGCTCGACGATTCACGCAAGGGCGATCTGCGCAACTGGCTGTGGGGCCAGCAGCTCGCCGACGTGCTCCACGAATATCCCGTCGACATGAGCGCGCCCGAACTGCTCGGCATGCTCAAGCGCCTGCAGCCGCGGCTCTATTCGATTTCGTCGAGCCCGAAAGCCCATGCGGGCGAAGTGCATCTGACCGTTTCGGCCGTGCGCTACAACAACGGCCGCCGCGAGCGCAAGGGCGTGGCCTCGACCTTCCTCGCGGACCGCGCCCCGGAGGGCAGCGTCCCGGTGTTCGTGCAGAAGAGCACGCATTTCCGGCCGCCGCGCAACGGCGACGCGCCGATGATCATGGTCGGCCCCGGCACGGGCGTCGCTCCCTTCCGCGCCTTCCTGCACGAGCGGCAGGCGCGCGGCGACACGGGCCGCAACTGGCTCTTCTTCGGCGAGCAGCACGCAGCCACCGACTTCTACTACCGCGACGAACTCGAGCAAATGCGCAAGGACGGCCACCTCGACCGGCTCGACCTCGCGTTTTCGCGCGACCAGAGCGAGAAGGTCTATGTGCAGGACCGCATGCGCGAGCAGGGCGCGCAGCTATGGGCATGGCTGCAGGAAGGGGCGCACCTTTACGTGTGCGGCGATGCAAGCCGCATGGCGAAGGACGTGGATACGGCGCTCAGGGAGGTGGTGGCGGGCCAAGGCGGCATGAGCGCCGAGGCCGCGCACGACTACGTTAGTGCACTCGGGCGGGACAAGCGTTACCTGCGCGACGTCTATTGAAGGGGCGCGGCTTCGGACCGGCGCTGCACGCTCGCCACGCTGCTGCCTTCGGCGGTGCTGCGCGAGCATCGCGGGCTCGTCACGCTGCCGGTCACGCCGGCGTTGCTCCCAGCGCACCGTTGCGCTGCTCAAGCGGCTGCGGGCATCGAGCACGCTTGCCACCAACGCGTTTTCGGACGTGCTGTTCGCGTCGATTTCACAGGAAGGCCTGGGCGAAGCCTGAGGCGGCTTTTGGTTTTCTCGTCTGCTCAGGGTTGGTCGGACGAGAGCAGGTTGTGGAAGAAGTCCACGGCGTGCTGGCGCGTCGACATCGTCCCGAGCGTGGCTGCCGGATCGAGCCCCGAACGCCGCGCCGTGCCGCTCACGAGACTCTTTTGCAGGTCGTTGAGCGGGCGGGCGAGATTGGTGGCGATGAATCCGGAAGCGGGCGGCGCGGCGATGGCCGGCAGGTCGGTGCGCGGCGTGTCCAGCGTGAGCAGCGGAGCGAGCGTGGGCGCGGCGGCCACGCGCTGGCTCGCGAGCATGTCGGCGGGCGCGACGCCGAGCCAGTCGCGCAGTGTGGCGAGAATCGACGTGTGGTCGTAGGGCGTGGCGCCCGGTGAGCGGAACACGGTGCCCGGTGCGATATACGGCGACACCACGACCGCCGGCACGCGTACGCCGAAGCTGTCGAAGGCGAAGTTCTGGTCGCCGGGATTGCTCGCGGCATCGGGCGCTACGGCGTTGGCGGGCGGCAGCACGTGGTCGTAGGTGCCCCCGTGCTCGTCGTAGGTGATCACCAGCAGCGTTTCGGGCCATGCGGGCGACGTGCTCAACGCGTGCCAGATGTCGTAGAGAAAGCTCTCGCCCGCATAGACGTCGTGTGGCGGGTGCTGGTCGTTGGGGTCGAGCAGAAAGCGCGGCTCGATGAACGAATACTGCGGCAGCGTGTTGTTCTCGCAGTCGGAGACGAAGTTGCTGAAGCGCTGGAAGTTGGCCTTATATTTCGCATCCCATAACGTTGGGAACATGGTGAGCGTGAGCGACGGCGCGACGAGGGCGGCGCTATACACGGCCCAGCTCGTGCCCATGTCGCCCAGCACGTTGAAGATGGTGCGCACTTGCCAGTCGAACGGGTCGGGCGGCGCACCGTTGTCGACGTGGCCGTTCGACGTGCCCGCGTGGGCGAAGGCGCGGTTCGGCCAGGTCTGGCTCGGCACGGGAGCGAACCAGGCGTCGCAGACGGCGTATTCGCGCGCGAGCGTCGAGAGCACCTTCAGCTGATCCGGGCTGTGGCACTGCATGACCTGGCTCGCGTCCGTCGTCGCGGTCGTTTCGTAGTCTTGCACGAAGCCCGACATGGGCGTCGCGCCTGCCGCGTTGCCGAGCAGTTGCACGCGCACGTTCGCGAACGTTTCCTGCGGATCGGGGTCGGGCAGCGTGGCCGTCGAGGCCGGCATGGTGGCGGCGATGGTGCCGCCGGCCTTCGTCGGGTTGCTCAGGCCCATCGTGAGCCCATCGAATGGCCGTTCCGCGCTGGCCGCGGGCAGGAAATGGGTGGGGCTGCTGCCGTTCGTGTACAAGCCGCCAAGCATTGTGTCGAACGATCGGTTCTCGAACATCACGACAACGACGTGCTTGATGTTCTGCAGGGACATGGGCTCTCTCCGTCACGCGGGTTTGACGAAGAATAGTGGTGCAGGCGGGTGGATTCGGCAAGGTTCGGCAACCCTGAGAAAACGGCCGACGCCTCGGGGGTGCCTTCGGGCGTACCGGCTGCACCCCGCGACCGCCGCCGGCCGATCCAGCGGGGCGCCCATCCCTGTGGGATAATGACCAGTTCTGCCCAGAGCGCAGCTCAAGAGGTTGTTCGCAAGGGCGTGCGTGGGGCCCTCAATCCCGTGGCCCGCTTTCTTTCTGCGATTTTTCTTCTACAGCCACAATGCCCGCATACCGTTCCAAAACCTCCACCGCCGGCCGCAACATGGCAGGTGCGCGCTCCCTCTGGCGCGCCACCGGCATGAAAGACGAGGACTTCGCCAAGCCGATCATCGCGGTCGTCAACTCGTTCACCCAGTTCGTTCCCGGCCACGTGCACCTGAAAGACCTCGGCCAGCTCGTTGCGCGCGAAATCGAAGCCGCGGGCGGCGTGGCCAAGGAATTCAACACGATCGCCGTCGATGACGGTATCGCCATGGGCCACGACGGCATGCTGTATTCGCTGCCGAGCCGCGACATCATCGCGGATTCGGTCGAATACATGGTCAACGCGCACTGCGCCGACGCCATGGTCTGCATCTCGAACTGCGACAAGATCACCCCCGGCATGCTCATGGCCGCCATGCGCCTGAACATCCCCGTGATCTTCGTCTCGGGCGGTCCGATGGAAGCGGGCAAGACGCGCCTCGCGAACCCGGTCACGAAGGCCATCGAAGTCAAGAAGCTCGACCTGATCGACGCCATGGTGATCGCGGCCGACACCAAATACTCCGACGCCGAAGTGGCCGAAGTCGAGCGCTCCGCCTGCCCGACCTGCGGTTCGTGCTCGGGCATGTTCACGGCCAACTCGATGAACTGCCTGACCGAGGCGCTGGGCCTCTCGCTGCCGGGCAACGGCACCGTGGTCGCCACGCACGCGGACCGCGAACAGCTCTTCAAGCGCGCCGGCCGCCGCATCGTCGAACTCGCGCGCCAGTACTACGAGCAGGAAGACGAGCGCGTGCTGCCGCGCTCGGTGGGCTTCAAGGCGTTCGAAAACGCCATGACGCTCGACATCGCCATGGGCGGCTCGACCAACACCATCCTCCACTTGCTGGCCATTGCGCAGGAAGCGGGCATCGATTTCGGCATGGCCGACATCGACCGCCTTTCGCGCGTCGTGCCGCAGCTGTGCAAGGTCGCGCCGAACACGAATAAGTACCACATCGAAGACGTGCACCGCGCCGGCGGCATCATGGCGATCCTGGGCGAACTCGAGCGCGCCGGCAAGCTGCACACCGACGTGCCGACCGTGCACACGCCGACGCTCGGCGACGCGCTCGCGCAATGGGATATCACGCGCACCCAGGACGAGGCGGTCAAGACGTTCTACATGGCTGGCCCGGCCGGCGTTCCGTCGCAGGTCGCATTCAGCCAGAACACGCGCTGGCCGAGCCTCGACTCGGACCGCGCCGAAGGCTGCATCCGCTCGTACGAGCACGCGTTCTCGAAGGAAGGCGGCCTCGCCGTGCTGACCGGCAACATCGCGCTCGACGGCTGCGTGGTGAAGACCGCGGGCGTGGACGACAGCATCCTCGTGTTCGAAGGCACGGCTCACGTGACCGAATCGCAGGACGAAGCGGTGGAAAACATCCTCGCCGACAAGGTCAAGGCCGGCGACGTGGTGATCGTGCGCTATGAAGGGCCGAAGGGCGGCCCCGGCATGCAGGAAATGCTCTACCCGACGAGCTACATCAAGTCGAAGGGCCTCGGCAAGGCGTGCGCACTGCTGACCGACGGCCGCTTCTCGGGCGGCACTTCGGGCCTCTCGATCGGCCATTGCTCGCCGGAAGCGGCGGCAGGCGGCGCGATCGGCCTCGTGCGCGACGGCGACAAGATCCGCATCGACATTCCGAACCGCACGATCAACGTGCTGGTCTCGGACGACGAACTCGCGCGCCGCCGCGAAGAGCAGAACGCCAAGGGCTGGAAGCCGGCGAAGGCGCGTCCGCGCAAGGTGTCGGCGGCGCTGAAGGCCTACGCCAAGCTCGTGATGTCGGCAGACAAGGGCGCCGTGCGCGATCTTTCGCTGCTGGATGATTGAGATTGCAACGGGCTTCGCGCCCGTCGATCGGCAGATCAGTAAAGCCGCTCCCCGGAGCGGTTTTTTTTGGCTGGCGCATCACGGATTCGCGGGAAAGGGCCAGGGCGCCGAGGTTCGGTCAAGCCCGGGACTGGACCGTACGTTTGTCTGAAGTTTTCATAACGTTTACGGAAAACTTACCGATCGTGCCCTCGTTTGAAAAATTCTGTAACGCTTCGTAATACTGTGATATGTTTCATGACCTCGACGGCTGGCCGAATCCTCGCAAGAGCGTTCGGACCGGTCGTCGAATGACTGTTACTGTTCCGTGACGTCCCGTGTATCGAAGATCGGTGAGTGAGGCAATTTTTTTAAGGACTGCGATGTATCTGCGCAGCACATTCCACCCTCCAGCATTCGGATCATCATCGGGCGCAAATCGCATCGCCGTCACGGCTGCATCGGTTGCCTCCGCGTTTGAGCCATTCACGAAAACGGATCGCGGTCAATGACACCGATTCCCGAGTTTTTCCAACTCTTGTCCAGGGCTATTCCTGGGAGACGTCCCGATGCCCTGTTCCGGAAGGGGCGCGTGCTCATGTACGCACTGCTTCATCCGTTTGCAGCTCGCGTCTGGTTGAGTGCGCTGGCGGCAAACTCCCTGCTTGCCGAGATTGTCGTCCGTAATCGCCGCTATCTTGAACGCCCCTTTCGCCGCTTCGTCCAGGCGGACATGCGTGCTTGCGCGCGTGCCGAGCTACTGTGCGGACATTTTCGGGTCGTACGGGAACGCTTCGGCGACGATCTGGTGCGCAGCCTCTACCTGAATTCGGAAGACGTGACCTTGGCGTCGAGCGGAAGGTACGCCATCGTCGTGAGCGAGCCGGTACGTTGTTGGCGCGAAGGGTTGCTGAGCGTCGCCTGGCGCGACGTGGTCGATCGCGTCGATCTTGCGTGGGCGACAATCAGTTTCGAGTGGCACGCCGAAGCGGGGAAAATCGGGGCGCTTATCGGCGGCCTGCAAGGACCTTCCGGCGCGGCCAGGGAGCGGGTGCGCGAGGCCACGCGCGAATGCCATGGATTGCGGCCCAAGGCTGCTGTCATGGAGGCTGTCTGCGAATTGTCCAGGATGGCAGGGGTGGACGTGCTGACTGGCGTGACGAAGAAGACGCACGTTACCGACTCCAGGCGGGCTCAGATACACGCGGACTATGATGGCTTCTGGCAGGAATTGGGTGGCGTCGAACGCAATGGGCGGTATGTACTGCCGCTTCGCCTGCATCACCGCGACGTCAGCGAGGTTCCGTCGAACCGGCGTGCTGCATTCCGCAGGCGACAGACGCTGATTGCAGATTTACTCGCGCAGATCCCTCGGGCGATGGATGCTGGCCTGATTGAAGAGGTCATGCCGCCGCATCTGGGTCATCCAGATTCGAACAAGCAACTGCTGGATCTTGCTGTGGCTCTGGCAACCGATCGTTGCGACCTGGAGCCGGGCCCTGCTCTCGAAGAGAGCGATCCGACACGGGACGATCGGCCAGTCGAGCAGAAACTCGCCGCCTGATATCGGCCGTCACAATCAACCGGGCAAATAAAATCGAGCCTCCCACAGTAGTGTGGGAGGCTCGATTCGTTTGGTGGCACGTCCCCCGCGCAATGCACGGGGGGCGGGGTCCATCCCTTACTTCGCAGCGGCTGCGAGTACGGCGTTGAACGTCGCGCTCGGGCGCATGACTTCAGCGAGCTTCGCGAAGTCAGGCTTGTAGTAGCCGCCGATATCGACCGGCTTGCCCTGAACCGCGGCCAGCTCGCCCACGATCTTCCGCTCGTTCTCGGCCAATGCCTTCGCCAGCGGCGCGAAGTGTGCCGCGAGTTCCGCGTCATCCTTCTGTGCGGCCAGCTCTTGCGCCCAGTACATCGAGAGATAGAACTGGCTGCCGCGGTTGTCCAGCTCGCCGGTCTTCGGCGACGGGCCCTTGTTGTTGTCGAGCAGCTTGCCGGTGGCGGCGTCGAGCGTCTTCGCGAGCAGCTTGGCGCGCGCGTTGTTCGTCTTGATGCCGAGGTCTTCCAGCGAAACGGCCAGCGCGAGGAATTCGCCGAGCGAGTCCCAGCGCAGGTGGTCTTCCTGAACCAGCTGCTGCACGTGCTTCGGAGCCGAGCCGCCGGCGCCCGTTTCGTACATGCCGCCGCCCGCCATCAGCGGAACGATCGAGAGCATCTTCGCCGAGGTGCCCAGTTCCATGATCGGGAACAGGTCGGTGAGGTAGTCGCGCAGGATGTTGCCCGTGACCGAGATCGTGTCCAGGCCGCGGATCACGCGCTCGAGCGTGTAACGCATCGCGCGGACTTGCGACATGATCTGGATGTCGAGGCCGGTCAGATCGTAATCCTTCAGGTACGTTTCGACCTTCTTGATCACTTCGTTTTCGTGCGGACGGTACGGGTCGAGCCAGAACACGGCCGGCGTGTTCGAGTTCTTTGCGCGCGTGACGGCAAGCTTGACCCAGTCGCGGATCGGCTCGTCCTTCACGAGGCACATACGCCAGATGTCGCCTTGCTCGACGGGCTGCGTGAGCGCTTCGAGCACTTCGCCCGTGGCGTTGTCGACGATGCGCGCCGTGCCGTCCTGCGGGATTTCGAACGTCTTGTCGTGCGAACCGTACTCTTCAGCCTTCTGCGCCATCAGGCCGACGTTCGGCACCGTGCCCATCGTGCGCGGGTCGAATGCGCCGTTGGTCTTGCAGAAGTTGATGATTTCCTGGTAGATGCGCGCGAACGTGCTTTCCGGAATCAGACACTTCGTGTCGGCCGGGCGGCCGTCGGCGCCCCACATCTTGCCGCCTGCGCGGATCATCGCGGGCATCGAAGCGTCGACGATCACGTCGTTCGGTGCGTGCAGGTTCGAGATGCCCTTGGCCGAGTCGACCATGGCGAGCGCCGGACGGTGCTCGTGGCATGCGTGCATGTCGCGGATGACTTCTTCGCGCTGCGATTCCGGCAGCTTTTCGATCTTCGTGTAGAGATCGACGAGGCCGTTGTTCACGTTCACGCCGAGTTCTTCGAAGAGCTTGGCGTGCTTGGCGAACGCGTCCTTGTAGAACACGCGCACGGCGTGGCCGAACACGATGGGGTGCGAAACCTTCATCATGGTCGCCTTCACGTGCAGCGAGAGCATGACGCCGGTCTTGCGCGCGTCTTCCATCTGGTCTTCGTAGAAGGCCAGCAGGTGCTTCTTGCTCATGAACATGCTGTCGACGATTTCGCCGGCTTGCAGCTTGACCTTCGGCTTGAGCACGATGGTTTCGCCGGCCTTCGTCACGAGCTCCATGCGGACTTCGCGGTCCTTGTCGTTCGTGATCGACTTTTCGCCGTGGTAGAAGTCGCCGTGCTTCATGTGCGCGACGTGGGTGCGCGAAGCCATGCTCCACTCGCCCATGCTGTGCGGGTGCTTCTTCGCGTAGTTCTTGACCGCGAGCGGTGCGCGGCGGTCCGAGTTGCCTTCGCGCAGCACCGGGTTCACAGCCGAGCCGAGGCACTTCGAATAGCGCTTCTGGATAGCCTTTTCTTCGTCGGTCTTCGGATCTTCGGGGAAGTCGGGGACCTTGTAGCCCTTGCCCTGGAGTTCCTTGATCGCGGCGACGAGCTGCGGCACCGATGCGCTGATGTTCGGCAGCTTGATGATGTTCGTTTCCGGCAACTGCGTGAGACGGCCCAGTTCGGCCAGATTGTCCGGCACGCGCTGTTCTTCCGTGAGGAATTCCGGGAACTCGCCGAGGATACGGCCCGCAACGGAGATATCGCTGGTCTCGACGTTCACGCCGGCCGGCGCAGCGAAGGTGCGGATGATCGGCAGAAACGCGCTGGTGGCGAGCAGCGGCGCTTCATCGGTCAGGGTATAGATGATGGTGGGTTGCTGGGTACTCATCGGCTTCTTGGCGGGGTTCAAAAACGGGGTGATAACACCACCGGCTGCGCGCAGTCGGCGAAACACCTGGATTTTGCCTCAATTTGCAGCGGGCTGGGGACCTGGCGTGCCTATATTTCATATCGTGGAAAGCGCTTGCGCAATGTTAATTGACCAGAAAGTCGGCGCGTTTGCCTTGATCGGCCGGCCCTGCGCCGAAAACGTTTCCGCGCCGGCGCCCCGTTCTATAAGGCTTTGCGGGTGAGACCGACGATTCGGAGATGGCTCTCCGGTTTTGTGGATCGTACCCTTGATTGACTGTCAAGCTGGTAAAGACCCTTGTGAAAAGAGAAGTGAATCGGGGAGTCTTATATAAGAATTTTGTCCTGCGGGCCTCGCCGAAGTCTCTGAAAACGGTTGCCTTGCTAATCAATTCGTGGTTTCATTGCTGCCATGTTCGATCACTGCCTTTACTTCAATTCGTCGGCGCTCGCGCGGTTGGTCGAGCGCGAGTGGAGTGCCGCTTATGCGCCGTTCGGCCTCACGCCCGCGCAAGGCTTCGTGCTGCGCGTCGTGCTGGCGAAGCCCGGGTGCCTCGCGAGCGATGTCGCACAAACGCTCGGCATCGCGCGGCCCACTGCGACTCGCCTCGTCGACAACCTGTGCGAGAAGGACTTGCTCGAGCGCCGCCAGGGCGAGGCCGATGGCCGCGAATGGGGACTCTTTCCCACGGCGGGCGGCACGGCGCTCGACGGCCCGATCAACGGCGCGAGCGCCGACGTGGCGCGGCGCCTGCGTGCGCAAGTCGGCCCGGACCTCTTCGAGTCCACGGTCGCCGGCATGCGCAAGATACGCAAGGGACTTGCGTAATGCGTTCGCGCCTTTTTTAAACCTCGAATGATTGTCTTGCTAATCAATAAGGAGAAGAGCGATGAGCGAAGCGGCGCTAAAAGGGACAGGGGAAGAAGCCTGGCGTTGGGCAATCGGCGTGACGATCGCCGCGCTGGCAGTGGGTGGCGTGGTGGCCGCGATTCTCGCGATGCCGCGCGCCGTGGAGGCGAACAACCGCGCGTGCATAACGGCCTACGCCAACGATCTGCACGCGGATCTCGCGGCGTTCGCGCAAGACCCGGCGTGGCAGGCGCAATACGTCGAGGCAATCACGGCGTGCTCGCGTTGAACGGGCACGCCGCGCGCCGCGACGTTACTTGCGGTTCAGGAACGCGAGCAGGTCGGCGTTGACCTGCCCGGCCATCGTCGTACACATGCCGTGCGGGCCGCCCGGGTAAATCTTGAGCGTCGCGTCCTTGACGATCTTCGCGGAGAGCTTGCCCGCGTCGTCTATCGGCACGATCTGGTCGTCGTCGCCGTGCAGGATCAGCGTGGGCACATCGATCTTCTTGAGATCTTCCGTGTAGTCGACCTCGGAGAACTCATGCACGCAGTCATGCAGCGCGAGGATGCCGCCCCACATGCCCTGCTGCCAGAACGAGTCGATCACGCCCTGCGAGACCTTCGCGCCGCTGCGGTTGTAGCCGTAGAACGGCACGGCCAGGTCCTTGAAGAACTGTGAGCGGTCGTCGATCACGCCCTTGCGGATGCCGTCGAACACATCCTTGGGCAGACCGCCCGGATTCTTCTCGCTCTTGATCATGATGGGCGGCACCGCGCCGATCAGCACCGCGCCCGAGACGCGCTTCGTGCCGTGGCGGCCGATGTAGCGCGCGACTTCGCCGCCGCCCGTGGAATGGCCAACGAGCGTGGCGTCCTGCACATCGAGCTTGTCGAGCAGGTCGGCCAGATCGTCGGCCCAGGTGTCCATGTCGTTGCCCTTGGCGGGCTGATCGGAGCGGCCGTGGCCGCGGCGGTCATGCGCGATCGTGCGAAAGCCGTTTTGCACCAGAAAGAGCATTTGAGCGTCCCAGGCGTCGGCGGTAAGCGGCCAGCCGTGGGAGAACACGACGGGCTTGCCGCTGCCCCAATCCTTGTAATAGATCGACGTGCCATCGCGGGTGGTGAAGGTGCTCATGGAAACTCTCCAGTTTCTTTTACAGCATCACAAAGCAGGCAGACGCCGACGCATTGGCGCGCGGTCGCGCTTCGCGCGGCGGTTCGTGGCGGCGTCCAGGGATGGGCAATGCGGGTGGAACGTGCCGGTGCCTGCGCGTCACGCAACGAGGCAGGGAGGACACGTGGGCCAGTATAGAGAGAACCTATGCGCGATGACGTGAAGTTGCGCGCGCCTCGCTCGTGCCGGCAACTTTCACATGCGTGTCGTTGGCGCGGCAATCGGGCTTCCTGGCGGGTTGGCCAGTCTGGTCTAGTCTTCTTCCGTCGTCCACCGAACCGACGCGCTGCACCGTTTGAAACTGCGTCGAACGGCGATACGCGATAATCGCCCTTTATCGACTCTCGCCTGACTCGTATGTCGACGCCTGAACCGGTCGCTTCCGGCCAATCCTGGTGGGGCGTGCTCGTCCTGGCGCTTTCGGCCTTCATTTTCAACACGACCGAATTCGTGCCGGTTGCGTTGCTCAGCGCCATTGGGGACAGCCTGCACATGAAGCCGACCGACGTCGGCCTCATGCTGACGATCTACGCGTGGACGGTGGCCGTGGCGTCGCTGCCCTTGATGCTGCTGACACGCAACGTCGAACGCCGCAAGCTGCTGACCTGGGTATTCGCGCTCTTCGTCGTCAGCCACATCGTGACCGGCGTAGCGTGGAACTTCACGGTGCTGATGGTGGGCCGAATCGGCATTGCCTTTGCACACGCCATCTTCTGGTCGATTTCCGTCTCGCTGGTGGTGAGGCTCGCGCCGCCCGGCAACAAGAGCAGGGCGCTCGCCATGCTCGGCATGGGAACCTCGATCGCCATGGTGGCGGGCATTCCGCTTGGGCGCGTGATCGGCGAGACGCTCGGCTGGCGGCAAACCTTCTTCGTCATTGCGGGCGCGGCGGCGTTAGCGCTACTCATGCTGCGCGTGATGCTGCCCTTGCTGCCGAGCCAGCAAACGGGCTCGTTCAGCAGCGTGCCCGTGCTGTTCAGAAAGCCGATGCTGGCCTCGCTCTATCTGCTCACGATACTCGTCGTGACCGCGCACTTCACGTCGTACACGTATATCGAGCCCTTCATTCACTCCGTGGGCCACGAAAGCAGTCAACGCATCACCTATATCCTGATTCTGTTCGGCAGTGCCGGTATTCCCGCGGCCATTTTCTTTAACCGGCTTTATCCGCGCGATCCGGCTCAGTTCCTCCAGGTGGCTGTGATCGCCGTGTGTGCGTGCCTGCTCGTGCAGTTTCCCGCCGTGCTGAGCATCATCACGTTGTCCGTTCACACGCTGGTGTGGGGCGGCGCGATCGTTTCCTTCGGCCTTGCCATGCAGGCATGGGTGCTCAAGCTCGCGCCCGAGGCCGCGGACCTCGCGGTCTCGATCTATTCCGGCCTCTATAACGTGGGAATCGGCGCGGGCGCGCTGCTCGGCAACCATATTGCCAATGGCTTCGGCGTGTCGTGGCTCGGCAGTTTCGGCGGCGTGGTGGGTGGTCTTGGGGCTGGAGTATGCTGGTTCGCATTGCGCATGTATGCGCGGGCGCATCCATCCGCGCACTGATACACCGCGTGCGGCGACGAACTCGCGCGCCAACGCTTTCGCGAGGCGGTCACAGCGGCGTCACAGCCGGCGTCTCGCCTTCTACGGGAGGAAACGTCAGCTCCACGGCAAAGCCGCCGCCGGCGGGAAACGCAAAGTTCACGCGGCCGCCGTGCGCCTTCATCACCGCCTGCACGATGGCGAGCCCGAGGCCCGAGCCCGTCGTGCGCTCCGCGCCTTCCTGGCCGATGCGCTCGAACGGACGCAACGCGGCGTCCCAGTGTTCGCGTGCGATGCCTTGACCGTTGTCGGTCACGGTTAGCGTGACGGCCTCCGGCGAGGTGCTCACGGTGACGACGATATCGTCCGCGTTGCCGTGCAGCAGCGCGTTGTGCAGCACGTTCGACAGCGCTTCCTGCAGGCTCACGGGGTCGCCCGCGATCCAGACCTGCGGCGCGCTGCTTTCGAATGCCACTTTCACGTCGCGTTCGTCGGCGAGCGGAATGGTGCGGCCCAACACTTCTCTGGCAAGCTTCGCGAGGTCCAGGCGCTGCAACGGGACCACTTCCGTGCGATGAATCACCATCGCGTGATTGAGCAACTGGCCGGTGAGCCGGCCCACGTCCGAGCAGGTAGCGCGCAACGCTTCGAGCCGCGCGGCATGGCGCGCGGGATCGGACTCGGTGCTGAGCAATTCGATCTGCGCGTCGAGCCGCGCGATCGGCGTGCGCATCTGGTGCGCGGCGTCGGCGATAAAGCGCTGCATGGCCGTCATGCGTTCCGCGAGGCGGCCGATTAGCCCGTTGATGGCGCCGATCAGCGCGTTGATTTCGCTCGGCGTGTCGTGCGCTACGGGCCGCAGGTCGGCCGGGTCGCGCGCGGCGATGATCTGCTCGATCTGCGCAAGCGGACGCAAGCCGCGCCGGATCGCAAGGCCGCTCGCGCCGATGGCGAGCACGCTCATCAGCAAAATGAGCGTCCAGACCTTGAGGCTCATGTCGTTCGTGAGTTGCTGGCGGGCATGGGTGGTCTGCGCGACCGTGACGAGGGCCCAGCCGGGCGGCCGCGCGTCCGGCATGTAGCGCCCGATGGTCGCCGTGCGCACGCGCTCTCCCTGGTAGCGGGCGTTCGCGAATGTCGGACCCTGGTGCGCGTTCATCGCGCTCTTCGTATCGGCCGGACCGGGAAGATCGCCATAGCCCGCGACGACGAGGCCGCGCGCGTCGACCACTTTGTAGTAGACGACGTCATAGCGCGAGAGCGTGGAGAGCGCGGCCACCGGCGGATTGAGCGCGAGCACGCCGCCCTGCACGTAGAGGTTTTCGGCGACCTGGATGGTTGCGCCTGCAAGCAGTTGATCGTAGGCGCGCTCGGATGCGACGCCCGCGTAATAGCGCGCGATGCCCGCGAGCGCCGCAGCGCCCGACGCCACGACGAGCGCGATGAAGAGCAGCGTGCGCCCGAGCAGCGTTTTCGGGAACCAGTCAAAGCGCGGCAATTTGATATCCCATGCCGCGCGCCGTGCGGATTTCGACCGAACTGCCCTGCAGCTTCTTGCGCACGCGCGTGACGTATTGTTCGACGGCGTTCGCGCTCGGCTCATTGCCGTAGCTGAACAACTGATTCAGCAGTTCTTCTTTCGGGAAGATGCGTTGCGGACGGCTGGCGAGGATTTCGAGCAGCGCGAACTCCTGGCGCGAAAGCGAAAGCGGTTTGCCGTCGAGTTCGACAAGCCGGCTGCTGCGGTCGATGGCGAGCCCGCCCAGCTTCACCACATCGTTCGCGTGCCCGCTGTTGCGGCGCAGGAGCGCCTGCACGCGCGCTTCGAGTTCGCGGTAGTCGAACGGTTTGACGAGGTAGTCGTCGGCGCCGAGGCCGAGGCCGCTCACGCGGTCGTCGATGGCCGAGCGTGCGGTGAGCAGCAGCACCGGCGTGGTCGAGCCCGACGCACGCAGATGGCGCAGAATCTCGAAGCCGTCCATGGCGGGAAGCATCACGTCGAGCACGACCAGATCGAAACGCTCCACGCCGAGCAGGCTGTTCGCCGTCGCGCCGTTCGCTTCGAGGTCCACCGCGTGACCGAGGCGCGTGAGGCGGCTGCGGACCGCCGCGCCGATTTCCGCGTCGTCCTCTACCACCAGAATGCGCATGATGCCGTTCCTGCCGAAATCTTCATGGGTGCGATTGCGGGTTTTCCCCGAGGTCTACTCTGTGTGTTTCTCAGCATTTTCTCAGACTCGCCCGGTAATCTCGCGAACCATGGAAGATAGCGCGACGTGATTACGACACGAACCAACGGAGACGGCAAGATGCGCGTGAAGTCGCCGCGGCCTTCACCGCGTCGGCGCGCGATCGTTGCGGCCGGGCTTGGCGCGGCTGCCGTTGCCGCGGGGCTCGCGCCTGCCTGGGTCCGGGCCACACCGCGCACGGTGCGCATTTCCAAGGGCTATGGCCTGCTGTATCTGCCGCTGCTCGTGATGGAAAAGGCGCGCCTGTTCGAGCGCCATGCGGGCCGCCAGGGGCTCGCGGACGTGAGCGTGGAGTGGGTGAGGCTCGACGGCGGCAATTCGGTCGACGACGCCATGATGGCCGGCACGCTCGACTTCGCCGCCGTGGGCGCGCCCGGCTTCATCGAACTGTGGGCGCGGGCGCGCGGCATACCGAACGTCGAGGTGATCGGCATCAGCGGCCTTTCGGCCACGGCGCTCTCGCTCAACACGAACCGGCCGCAAATTGCGACGCTGCGCGACTTCACGGCCGCCGACCGCATTGCGGTGCCCGGTATTCGCACCTCGCTTTCGGCCGTGGTGCTGCAAATGGTGGCGAGCAAGCTGCTGGGGCCGCAGCACTTCGCGCAGCTCGATTCGATCACCGTCGGCTTGCCGCATCCGCAGGCCATGCAGTCGCTGATCCGGCGCGAGGGCGGCATCACCGCGCATTTCGCGTCGCCGCCATTTTCGACGCTCGAATTGCAGCAGCCTGGCATCCACCGCGTGGTCAATTCGGTCGACGTGCTCGGGCCGCTCACGCTCGACGTGGTGTTCGCGCCCAAGCGCCTCGTCGATACCGAGCCTGCGCTGGCAAAGGCGTTCCTTCACGCGCTCGACGAGGCGAACCGGATGATTGCGCAGGACAAGGCGGCCGCGGCGCAGATCTATGTCGATTCGTCGGGCTTCGGCGCGTCGCGCGAGCACGTGGTGCAGACGCTCTGCGCGCCGGAGTCGCGCTTTTCGGTCTGGCCCGAGCAGTTGATGGAGTACGTCGATTTTCTGTACATGGTGGGCACGATCAAGGCGAAGCCGCGCACATGGAACGACATGTTCGTGGCGATGCTCGGGGATTTCCGTCCGTCCTAGACATACGCATAGACACAAATAAACGTAGGAGAACAGAGTGAATACAGACTCAACCGTCGATCAACCATCCGTCGGAGAGCGGGATGTCATGTCGAAGATCGCGCGCCGCCTCATGCCGATCCTCGTCGTGATGTTTCTGATTTCGTTCATCGACCGCCAAAACGTCGGCTTCGCTAAGCTTCAGATGGTGCACAGCCTCAACATGACCGAAACGGCGTTCGGCCTTGCGTCGTCGCTGTTCTTTATCGGCTATCTGCTGTTCGAAGTGCCCAGCACGCTCGCGCTGCACCGCTTCGGCGCGCGCGTGTGGCTCGCGCGCATCATGCTCACCTGGGGCGTGATCACGGTGCTGATGGGCTTCACCACCTCGATGCAGGTGTTCTGCGGCCTGCGCCTCGCGCTGGGCGTCGCCGAAGCCGGCTTCTATCCCGGCGTGATCTACTACCTCACGCTGTGGTTTCCGCAAAGCTATCGTGCGCGTGTGCTCGGCATCTTCACGCTGGGCAGCGCGCTCGCCAATATGCTGGGCTCGCTCGTGGGCGGCTGGCTGCTGAGTCTCAATGGCGTATGGGGCCTCGCCGGCTGGCAGTGGGTGTTCATCGCCACGGGCCTGCCCGCCGTGCTGGTCGGCATCGCCGTGTTCAGGCTGCTGCCGGCGTCGTACCAGGAAGCGCGCTTTCTGCACGATCGCGAAAAGCAGATCGTGGCGGCCGCGCACGAGCGGGAGAAGCCCGAGCACGCCGAACACTCGCAGCCCTGGAAGGCGCTGCTCGATCCGCGCGTGATGCTGTTCGCTGCGACCTATATGCTGATGTCGACGTCGCTCTACGGCGTGACCTACTGGCTGCCCACGCTCGTGAAGTCGTTTGGCGTGTCGAGCAGCGTGAACGGGCTGTTGAGCATGCTGCCGTGGGCGCTGGCAGTGCTGCTGCTGCTGTGGCTGCCGTCGAAGCTGCGCCGCGCGAAAAGCATTCTGCGCGCGATGGCGATCGTCGCGGCGCTAGGCACGCTGGGTTTCCTGCTGAGTCTCCTGCTGCCTTCCACACCGCTGCGCTTCATCGCGCTCGTGTTCGGCGGCGCGTGCATTCCGCTGCTGTATCCGTGCTTCTGGTCGATGCCGCCGCGCTACTTCACCGGCGCGCGGGCTGCGGCGAGCGTGGCGGCGATCAACTCGATCGGCAATCTCGGCGGCTTCTTCGGCCAGAACCTCATGCCGCTCGCGGGCAAGCTCACCGGTACCGCGTTCGGGCCGATGATCGTGCCGATCGTGTGCCTCGCCGTGCTCGGTCTGGGCGTCGTGGTGGCGTGGGGACGTTCAGGGCGCGCCATCGAGGGCGTGCCGGCTTGACCCGGGCCGCTCGTCGCGTTCATCGGGCCGGAAAGGGATCGCGATTGTATTTCTCGCGGTAACAGTGAATTCAATCTATGAGCATAGACTTTCGATAGGGCGACCCTAAAATCCACTGTCATATGTGAGCGTATTGCGACGCTCGATCATGAGAGGGATTCATGCAGCAGATTTTCAAGGGGACGGCCAGACTTGCGGACGTGGCAAGCCGGTCCTGGCCCAGGGTCGCCGTATCGCTGGTCGCCGCGTGCACGGTGCTGGCGGGTTGCGCGTCGGCCAGCGACGTCACCACGGCGGACAAGTCGGGCACGTTCGTCGTTTCGGCGTCCGCAACGGGCGGCCGACTCGCGTGGGCCCGCGCCCACAAGCGCGCGGTGAGCGAAGCGAACGACTACTGCGAGAGCCGCGGCATGCAGACGAGTCTCGGCATGGAGCACACCGAAGGCATCGAGGCGCTGCAGCAGCAGGCCTCCGTCATCCGCTTCGAATGTCATCCCAAGCTTTGAGGCCCGCGCCTCAGCGAATCACGAACGTTTCCCTGCGAGCCCCGTACCACTTCGTGACTTCGGAGTGCGCGGTCAATCTGGATGACTTCAGAATCGGGCTCGTGACGCGATACAGCCGGTCCGGGTCGGGCCCATACATGTAGAGATAGCCGTCGTTGCCGTCGATGTGAATTTCGGTTTCGCCGAGTTCGCCGGCATCGGCGCGCTTGATGGCGCCGGCCAGCCGTTGTTCGAGCGCATGAATCTGCGGGCGGTCTTTCGGGTAGTAGTCGAAATGGACCATCATGACCGGCCCCGGCGGCTTCTGCGCCGGTTGTGCGGCGGCGCTCCCCGCGGCGAGTGCGATGCCCAGCAGCGTGGCGAGTGTTTTCCGGATTTTCCACATGGGGATGGCGTCCGCGAGCGAAGCTGCGATGTTCGCATAACGAAGGGGCGGCGTGGGGCGGCGGTGCCTCGCGGCGGTGCGCTCACAACAGCGGCAGCGTGAGCCGAATGTGCTCGGCGAACGCCGCCGTGAGGAGCGACGGCCGCTTGCGTCCGAACTTGATCGTAATGCCCACGGCCGGCAAGGGCGGCAGCGCGGGATCGCCATTGAGAATCGCCAGATCCGCCGGAACGGCCGTTTGTGTCATGACGGCGAAGGCCTGGCCCGAACGCACGAGCGCGGTGAGACCGGCGAGGCTGCTGCTCGCATACGCGACGCGGTAGGCGCGGCCCATCCTCTCCAACGCTTCACAGGCTGCGATGTGATCGAGGGTGTCCGGATCGGAGAGCGCGAGCGGCAGCGGATCGACATGGGCGGAATCGAGTCCGGGCGAGCCGATCCAGACCAGCTGCTCGCGGCGAATGATCTCGTCGTGCGGGCCGCTTGCGTTGGCGGACCCGATGGCGGTCAAAGGCAGCGATACCAGGGCGAGATCGACCGCACGCTTGTCGAGCTGTTCGAGAAGGCGCGGCGTGGGAACGCATACGACTTCCACGAGCGCATTCGGATGCTGGCCCGAAAACCGGCGCAGCAAGGAGGGCAGAAATACGGCCGCATAGTCGTCCGGGCAGCCGAAGCGCAGGGTGCCCGACAAGCCCGTGCCGCACAGGTCGGCCATGGCCTCGTCGTGCAGGCGCAGAATGCGCTGGGCGTGCACCAGCAGGCGCTCGCCGGGGCTCGTCAGCGCAACGCCGCGGCCGGTGCGCTGAAACAACGGCTGATCGACGATCTCCTCGAGCCGCTTGATCTGCTGACTCAGCGCCGACTGGGTGCGGCCCACGCGTTCGGCCGCGCGGCTTATCGAGCGCACCTCGGCGATAACCGCGAACGAACGCAGCAGATCGATTTCCAGCGGTCGGCTCACGATATTAGCCTCTCTTCTAGCTTGCATAAGAACTATTCGATTCTATAAAACCAGAGCGCCGCCTAGACTGCAAGGAAAACCCGCAAAACCCGCTACCCGACGAGGAGAAGCCCGTGTCCAGGAACGACGACGAACAGTTTTGGCGCAACGCGAGACAGCATCTGATCCGCTATGGCGGCACGTTCGAGCCGATGATCATCGAGCGCGCCCAGGGCAGCTTCGTCTACGACGCGGACGACCGGCCGATTCTCGACTTCACTTCGGGACAGATGAGCGCGGTGCTCGGTCACAGCCACCCGGAAATCGTCTCGGTCGTCAACGAATACGCGGGCAAGCTGGACCACCTGTTCAGCGGCATGCTCTCGCGGCCCGTGGTCGAACTGGCCACGCGTCTCGCCGACGTCACGCCCGACGGGCTCGACCGGGCGCTGCTGCTGAGCACCGGCGCGGAGTCGAACGAGGCCGCCATCCGCATGGCGAAGCTCGTCACGGGCAAATTCGAAATCGTGGGCTTTGCGCAGTCGTGGCACGGCATGACGGGCGGCGCGGCTTCGGCCACCTATAGCGCAGGGCGCAAGGGCGTCGGCCCCGCAGCGGTGGGCTCCTATGCGATTCCCGCGCCGTTCACGTACCGGCCGCGCTTCGAGCGCAACGGGCAATACGATTGCCTCGCGGAACTCGACTACGCGTTCGATCTCATCGACCGCCAGTCGAGCGGCAATCTCGCGGCCTTCATCGCGGAGCCGATCCTGAGTTCGGGCGGCATCATCGAACTGCCGCCCGGCTATATGGCCGCACTCAAGCGCAAATGCGAAGAGCGCGGCATGCTGCTGATTCTGGACGAGGCGCAAACGGGCGTCGGGCGCACCGGCACGATGTTCGCGTGCGAGCACGACGGCGTGACGCCCGACATTCTCACGCTATCGAAAACACTCGGCGCCGGATTGCCGCTCGCGGCCGTGGTCACGTCCGCGCAGATCGAGGAAGCCGCGCACGAACGGGGCTTCCTGTTCTACACGACGCATGTGTCCGATCCGCTTCCTGCTGCGGTCGGCCTGCGGGTGCTGGACGTCGTGGCGCGCGACGGACTCGTTGCGCGCGCAAATATCATGGGCGGGCGTTTGAGGCGCGGGCTGCTGGATCTGATGGAGCGCTTCGAATGCATCGGCGACATTCGGGGGCGCGGGCTGCTGCTCGGCCTCGAGATCGTCAAGGACCGCCGCACGAAGGAGCCCGCCGACGGCCTTGGCGCGAAAATCACGCGCGAGTGCATGAAGCTCGGGCTCAGCATGAACATCGTGCAGTTGCCGGGCATGGGCGGCGTGTTTCGCATTGCACCGCCGCTGACCGTGAGCGAGCAGGAGATCGATCTCGGCGTGGAGTTGCTGGGGCAGGCGATCGAGCGCTCCCTCTGAGGACCAGGGTCGTCGCGGCTAGGCCTTGCCGCGCGACCCGGCCGTGCTCACTTGAGGCTTCGCGAGCGCACGTGCGACGAGCGGCGTGGACATGACGATGGACGTGCGCGTCTCGCCGTAGAGATTGATGCGCTGGATCAGGCGCTCCAGGTCGGCCACGCTCGTCGCGACGAGGCGAATGACATAGGAGTCCGCACCGGTCACGTGATGGCATTCGAGCACCTCGGCAATCGTGCCGAGCAGCTTGAGAAACTTCGCTTTCGCGGATTGGGGCACCGTGATGCCGATCAGGGCCGAGATCGGATAGCCGGCGACGGCCGGATTCACGCGCGCCGTGTAGCCTTCGATCACGCCGGCCTCTTCGAGACGTCTCACGCGCTCCGTGACCGCAGGCACCGAGAGATGCACCTGGCGCGCAAGCTCGGTGTAGGTCATGCGGCCGTTTTCCTGCAGCAGCGCCAGTACTTTCCAGTCCAGATCGTCCATCATGGCGAAATGTTTAAGGTGAAAGGCCGATTTTCCCTTAAATCCCGGCTTCTGCGGATACTCTTCGCGGTCTACGATAGTCCCCTATAGAACACGCATTGCGGAGAGAGGAGACATGTTGTTCGTCAAAGCCGTGGCGATGGGGTTTTGCATCGCCGCACCGGTCGGGGCCATCGGCATGCTGTGCATCCAGCGCAGCCTGAGCCGCGGTTTTTACTCCGGCTTCGCAACCGGCATTGGCGCTGCGTGCGCCGATGCGTTTTATGGCTTGCTCGGCGCGCTCGGCGTGGCCGGTATCGTCACGGCGCTGCCGATGCTGACGGTGGTCTTGAAGGCGGCGGGCGGGGCATTTCTGGTGTGGATGGCGTGGACCATCGCACGCGCGTCGTCGACCGCGCCGGCCGCCGTACAGGAGACGCAGCGCAGCCCTCTCGCGCGGGATTTCCTCACGACGTTTGCACTGACGCTCTCGAACCCTCTGACCATTTTTTCGTTCATTGCCGCGTTTGCCTCGCTCGGGCCATTACCGCCCATGCCAGGCGAGCAGGGGGCGCCGGGAGGGTTTTCGATGGCGCTGATGGCGACTATGGTGACGGGCGTGTTCGCGGGCTCGGCCGTGTGGTGGCTGTTCCTGAGCGGCGTGACGTCCGCGTTGCGTACGAAGCTGCCGCTCGCGTTCACGCGGGGCATCTCCCTTTTTTCCGCCGTGGCGATTGCCGCGTTTGGCGTGGTTCAGATGGTGACCGGTCTCGCGCGGCTCGCTTAAGACGTCGTTTCGAAACGTTCGAGGGCTTGCGCCACTTCCTCGATGTAGGCGTCCGTCATTGCGCAGTCCGCGAGCGCCTGCCTGAGCCGGAACACATATTCCGCGTTGCTGCCGAGCGGCCCATGCGCTTGGGCTATCGCACGCGCGGCAGTCGCGGGGCTCGAATCAGCCTCGTATTGTCGCGGGCAGGTGTTCGCCACGAAGGCGAGGGCGTGCCGCGTCTCGCCCGTCGTGAGCGTTACCGAGGTCCAGGCGGGCGTGTAGGCGCCCGTCAGCATCTCGCGGGTCCAGAGGATGTGCAACTCTTCGTCGAGCGTGGCCGCATCGAGCCGCAGCACCACGCCTTGCGTATGGCCGCCGCGCTCCAGCGCGAGCATGCGGCCGGGGCACTGCGGCGTGCCGCGCCCGCCGAACAGGCGGATGCAAAAGCTCCTGCGCCAGCCGTGCAGCGTGGCGTGCGCGCGCCGGTCGAAGTGCGAGAGCGGATTCCACATGAGCGAACCGTAGCCGAACACCCAGACCTCTTCGCCGGCGGGGCGCTTCGCCATCGTTTCGGCGAGCGACTGGGCGATCTGGGCTTGCGTCCAGAGAATTTCCGGCGGGAGATGGCTGAAACTCTCGAGAAACGCGCCGGAGCGAATGGCGTCCCTGTTTAGCATGGCGTTGACGGGTCGGTGGAGGCTACGTGACCAAGTATGCGGTCGGCGCGGGTGGGGATAAAGTGGCTGGAGCGCGATGCTGCGTTCAACTGAGGGCGACAATCGGGGCGGGGCGCTCTTGTCCCCTCCGCACTTCCCCCAGGATCGCGCCGCCAGGCGCGTGCGGGTTATGAAGTGCTGCTCGCGTTGAGCGACTATAGCGCGTCGAACGAAGAGCGCCTGCTCGATACGGTATTGAGCCGCCGCCCCGAAGGCGTGCTGCTACGGGACTACGCAAGCGGCCGCGCTCATGCCCGGCGCGGTCGCTTGAATCCAGCGCTCAATGCCCCAGACCGCTCGCCGCGATCTGCTGCTCGACGTACTGCGCGAACAGCGAATGCGTGTGCGTGGTCGGGTGAAGGTCGTCGGCGAACATATAGGTTTGGTCCGCATGGGCCGAGACGTAGGTGACGGGCGAGCAGAGCAGCGAGGTGTTGTCCGGCGTTTTCGAAGGGTCGCACGCCTGGGCCGTGTTGGACACGGTAAACCCGTTCGTCTGGAAGTTCGCGACGAGCTGCGTGATCCAGGTGTAGGAATCGATTTCGATGACCTTGCCTTGCAGGCCATCCGTCTGCAACGCGCCGTTCAATGTCGAGTTGAAGAGCTGCGATAGCTGGGTCAGGTTCGCGCCGCCGTCGGCCGAGGTGATGCCCTTGGGCGAGAGGCCGACGTTCGGCACGTTGATCACCACGACATGTGTGGCGCCGGCCTGCACGATCTGCCCGACGACTTGTGCGAGCGTCGTGGCGGCAGTCTGCACGACGGTATTGGCTGTCGGCGGGTTGCCGGCGCGCAGCACGTCGTTCGCGCCTGCCCAGACCAGCACGAGCTGACCGGAGTTGAAGGTGCCGTGAGCGGAGATATAGCTCGACACCTGCTGATTGACCGGCATTTCGATGTTGCCGATCACGTCCGAGAGGAAGTCGTACTGGTTCGCGGGCGTGGCGACCGTCGAGCCGCCCTCTGCGTAGCCGAAGCCGCCTTGCGCGCTCAGCTTGTGATCGAGGCCGACCGTGTATGCGGCGTTCAGGGTGTCCCCATAATATTGCGCGACGTCCTGGGACCAGACCTGACCGGGGTTGGTCGTGAACCGCCCGCCGCCTGCGGCGCTCGCAAGCGGCGCGTAGGTCCCGACGTCGGAAAGACTGTCGCCGAACGAGACGACTTGCAGCTTGACGCCGCCAGCCGGCGTGCTCGTGCCGGGGTTCGAGCCGCCACCGCCTCCTCCGCCTCCTCCGCCGCCGCAAGCCGCGAGCAGGTAAATCAGTCCGGCGGAAATTGCCACCCGGATCCGTGTATCGATCGTTGCCATTGTGCCCCCTTACCGCTTGACGCGATTGCACCCGCGACCGGATAGGGCGGGCCTAAGAGGGCTAGCAAAAACAATGCGCGCAGCCTACAAATAGCTGACTGGAAGGCGTGTTAGGCGTTACAGAACCAGCATTTCGACCCGGTTGCCGCCCAGCGCCTTCGCGCTGTAGAGCGCGGCGTCGGCGGCAGCCAGCAGCTCGGAGAGCGTGGACGCTTCCTGACCATGTTGCGCCAGGCCGATGCTCACCGTGGCGCGTATGGCGATGCCATCGACCTTGTTCATGGGTGTTTGAGCGAAACGCCTGGCGATCGCTTCGCCCACCGCTTTGGCGCGCACGCGGTCATGGCCTGGCAGCAGGGCGGCGAACTCTTCACCGCCTATGCGCGCGAGGATCGCCTCGGGTCCCACGGCGCTGCGGGCAATGTCCGCGAACGTCTTGAGGACTTCGTCGCCAGTCTTGTGGCCGTAGCGATCGTTGATGGTCTTGAAGTGGTCGAGATCGAAGGCAAGCAGCGAAACCGGCTGACGCGCCCCGGGCTGACGCGTCCCGATCTCGTTCATCACGCGCTCGCCTTCTTCGAAGAAGCAGCGGCGGTTGCCAAGGCGGGTCAGGTAGTCCGTTTGAGACTCGCGCAACAACTGCCCATGCGTTTCTTCGCGTACCAGCTTGATCAGGGCCATGGGCAGAATGATCGAATAGAGCACGCCTTCATACATCGTGATCTTGCTGACGAGCGCGACGAAGCCGTCCCCATAGCGGCTGCCCAGCAACGGCAGGACAAACGTCCTGAACAGGTAAAAGAGTGCGTGGACTCCGGTGACGAACGTCGCGACGTGGCGCGATTGGCCCCCTTTCATGCCGTCGCCGCGCAGCAGCTCGCGCGAGGTCATGGCGCTCACCAGTGCAATGGGAAACGCGCTCGCGTAGTACCACATGGCCTGCGGATGCCGTGCGCCCCATGTGGCCCATGTCAGTGCGATCAACGCGAGCAGGGCGAACGAGGCCGCCCGGTAGTGCCGCCCGTTCAGCGTCGCGACGCCATGCAGGACCAGCAGATAGCCGGCCATCATGACGAGGTTGCTCAGAGCGGCGCCCCAAACCCCTGGCAAATTGGCGCGCACGAGCACCGCGGCGCAGCCGGCTGCGAGGGTCGCGTAGCCCCCGGCCAGGACCCGCAATGCCTTGCTGCGCGCGGGATGCGTACGATGCTCCCAGAGCGTCATCAGGGAACTGGCTAGCAGGGTCCCGATCAGGAGGAAGTAGATGGTAAGTAGATCGACGTGCATCGCTGGCGTGAGGCTTCTACACCGGTACATCGCGGCGAACGCGCATTTTACGCCGAAACTTAATAGTGCGATGCCCGGTCCCTGATTGTCCGTTACGTGCCCCTGGCGTGCCCCAGCGGCTTCACGCGTCGCGCCCCGCCTCGATGCGTTCTGTATCGAGCCCGAACGGGTCGAGCGCGCGTGTGACTTGCGCAGGAGTGCGATCGAGTTTTTTGTTGTGCTGTGAGTGCTTTGGCCTTTTCTTGTGTTCGCGGCATACCGACGTGAAAACAAGGAAAGGCCAAAACAGAAAAAGGCGAAAAAACCAACAAGGCTAAGGATAATCCTGCATGGCAAGCCAATGCCGAATCATCCTTGCCTGATCGGCATCGAGCGACTTGAGCACCTGCTCAGCGGGCTCCCGCCGCAACGCCTCAACCACCGGCGCCAGCGCAGCATCGCAAAGATGCCATATTCCAAGCGGCTGGTCCGGACTAGCGACCACATCCGCTTCGGCAATCATGCCGCCATCAATCACGGGCGCACGCCCCACATTCAACTCGTTGAAATCCGCGCTCACATGCGCGGGACGGTCGTCAGGCCATGCCCCACGCGTTTGCCAGAATGGCTGCGTAGTCCACCGCTGTTCGAGCGCGTAGACATCGCGCCCGGTGCGCGCGAAGCGCATGAACAACTGCTCGATGCGCTGCTGATGAAAGCGCAGCGCGAGCGGCGCACGCTCGGGCCGTGCGAGTAGCGTATGGATCACCGCGGGCGCCTGCAACGCGGAGGTCAGCGACTGGAACACGCCGTTGCCCGCGAGCGGATCGACGGCCATGGCTGCATCGCCCACGCGCAGCCAGTTGTGCCCGCCAGTACGGCCGCACAGCGTGGCAGTGCTGCTGCGCGCGTAGAGGCGCGCGTCGGTCGCGGCGTCGCCCGCGAAGAAGTCGCTGGCAAGCGGCGAATGCCGCATGCGCTCGCAAAACGTGAGCAGTTCATCGCGCTGCGGCAGTTCGGGGTTCGTGACGTCCAGCGTCAATTGCCAGTAGCAGCGGCCGTCGCCCAGACGCGCCATCCATGCCCATCCGCCAGGCAGGCTTTCCACCGCAGTGGCTGATGCGCCCCCGCGGCCCTTCCATACGTTCAGCAGGCTCACGGTTTGCGGGCCGCGCGTGGCGTCGCGCAACAGCGGCGCGAGGCGCCCGCGCGCTTCGACCAGAAAGTCCGCGCGTAGCGTGAGCGGTCCGTCGGCGGTTTCGATCATGAGATCGTGACCCGCCGATGAGGAATGCAGAGAGCGCACATTCGCCTCGATCATGTCCACGCCCGCGCTGCACAGGTCCTCGCGCAGGGCCGCATCGAACACGCGCCGGTCCACGAGAAATTCTGCGTCGAGCGTTTGCAACGCGCCGTTCCAGAGCGTGGTGCGCACGCACGGTCCTTCGCCGCAACTGGCTGCGCGATGCAGGCCCGCACGGCGCAGCGCTTCGATTGCACGTGCCGACAAGGCTTCGGCCGCGTCGAAGCGGCGCCAGTCGCTTACCACCTCCACGCGATAATCGAGCCCCGCGAGCGCACGCGCAACGGCTGCGCCCGCTGGCCCCGCGCCAAGCACGACGATGCTGGCGGCATTCATGACGCGCGCGCTCGCGAAGGCACACACGCGTGTACGCTCGCAAACATGATGTGCGTGGCGGCATGAAGGTGAGGGAGGTAACCGTGCATGCTGTCCCCCGTGGAATCATGGCGCATCGCTTTGCGACCCCTGCGCTGCGCTCGAAAGGAGTGAAACCTAATCTGGCATAGATGCCGCGATAAAGCTATCCGGTCAAAGGAGGATTTCAGTAGCGGAAATCCCGCATTCCGATGCGCAATGCGTATGAACGATCGTGCGCTGTAATTGCTTTGCGAATTGGCGATGCATGCCGGATAGCGGCACGCATTGATCGTCTGTATTCCTCACAAGGATGCTTCGGTGTAACGAGGCAAAGCGGGGCAGCGCGTGGTTGTGGCTAGCGCGGCGGCGCTGCGGACGTATTTGCAGGAATGCCATCCTGCCATGCGCTCCAGTGCGCGACGATGGTCTGCACGAGAGGATGTCCCGCGCGATAGAGATTTTCCAACGCGATGGCGAAGCCGCCCTGGCTCGCATAGTTAAGCAGATTCGCCGCGTTCGATTCTCCTGCATACGGACGATCGAAGTCCGAGCCCGCGCGCAGCACGGCCACGCGATCGAGGTCCACGCGTTGCGCATGCGCCGCGCGGCTCAGTGCTTCGAACGTGGCGTTGTCCTCCTGCTGCGTCATGCAGTACACGCCTTGGCCACCCGTCAACTGGCGCGTGAATTCGCTCGCCCTCGCGCCGAGCGCCTTGCCTGACCACCAGGTATCGTCGGCGACCGAATCGCAGCGGATCACCGTAGGCGGCCGGTTCGCGGGAGCGTAAGCATATTTCGCGCGCGCGGCCTGGGCCTGCGCGCTATCGGCGAGCGTCACGTCGCGCGAGATCGCCCAGGCGGCCGAGGTGAGCCTCGGATTCAAGTGGAACACTTCGGTGCGGTAATCGAGCGCGGGCTTGTCGTCAGGGCCTTTCGTATTGATGCCGAGATAGCCGGTGCGCCAGCCGCGCGGGCGGCCGTCGCCGTCGATCTCCCACTGCAGGCCGAAATCGACGAGCCAGTCCGACCAGGCCGCCGAGCCGATCGTGCCGTGCCCGGGGTTCACACCCGCAATGCCCGCGACGAGAAAGTAGGTCTTGCGCAGGTCGAACTGCGGCGCGAAGGCGAGGGCCATCATCGAAGCGGCGGCATTCGCATGGCCCATGCCGGTCGTCATCACGCAGACATCGTCGGCGTTGCATTGCACAGCGGGATAGTCGGGCGAGAGGCCCGCGATTGTCACGGACTCCCAGGGACCGAGGCGCTCGAGCCATGTCTTCGCTTCGGGTGCGAACATCGTCACGATCATGACTTTCACCGGGCGTCCGTGTGCGGCGGCGCCCGCTTGTGCGAAGGCCGCGGGTTGCGCAGAAAGCGTTCCGGTGTTCTGTTGCCCTGGACGTGGCTGCGATGCACAGGCAGCGAGCGCCAGCGCGGCGCAGAGGAACGTGAGGCGGGTTCGCATTGCGCAACTCCTTTTCTTTATACGCGTAACAGGCGGCGCGATTGATCGGGCGAATGTTCAGGAAAATACGCTCGACTATGACAGTTTTGCGAAGACGCGGCGCCTCGCAGGGCGCTGTTGCCCTTGTGCGCCACGCAAAGCGCATTTTCGCGCCAAGTTCCTATACTTCGACTAACGCGCCCGACGAGGCAGCCTCGCCAACACGAAGCGACAAGGCCGCGCGGCCCCGGCCCGCATGCGGCAGCATCAGGAGGGAGACATGGGACAATCCGCATCCGCATCCGCGGCGCACGGGCACCTTGGCGACTCCGGCCCGCATCGTCCGGCGCTTCCCGCGCTCGCGCTGGCCGCGCTCGGCGTGGTCTACGGCGACATCGGCACGAGCCCGCTCTACACGCTCGCCACCGTGTTCGATCCCGGCAACGGCCTTGCCGTCAATGCTTTCAACATCGTAGGTATCGTCTCGCTGATTTTCTGGTCGCTCATGATCGTCGTTTCGCTCAAGTACGTCGCGCTCATCCTGCGCGCGAACAATCACGGCGAGGGCGGCATCATGGCGCTGCTCGCACTCGCGGCTTCCTCGGTGGCGTCACGGCCGCATCTGCGTGCCACGCTGCTCGTGATCGGCGTGATGGGCGCGGCGCTCTTCTTCGGTGACAGCGTGATCACGCCGGCCATCTCGGTGCTGAGCGCCGTAGAAGGCCTCGAAGTGGCCGAACCCGGGCTCAAGACCTACGTGATTCCGGTGACGCTTACGGCGATCATCGTGCTGTTCGTCACGCAAAAGCACGGCACGGGTGGCATCGGCGCCGTGTTCGGTCCGGTGATGGTGCTGTGGTTCATCGTGATCGCTGCGGCGGGTGTGGCCAACATCGCCTCCGCGCCGGCCGTGCTGTTCGCGCTCGATCCGCGCGAGGGCATCGCGTTTTGCCTGCATCACCGCTGGCTCGCCTTCGTCGCGCTAGGCGCGGTCGTGCTCTCGCTCACGGGCGCCGAAGCGCTCTATGCCGACATGGGCCACTTCGGCAAGCAGCCTATTCGCCTCACGTGGTTCGGCCTGGTGTTTCCCGCGCTCGCGCTCAATTACCTCGGGCAGGGCGCGCTGCTGCTGGCCAACCCAGGCGCCGTGCAAAACCCGTTCTACCGGCTTTTCCCGCAATGGTCGATCGTGCCGATGATCGTGCTTGCGACCGTCGCCACCGTCATCGCTTCGCAGGCCGTGATTTCGGGCACGTATTCCATGGCGATGCAGGCCATGCAACTCTCCTTCCTGCCGCGCATGAATATCGTGCACACCTCGGAGCGCGAAATCGGGCAGATCTACGTGCCCGGCATCAACTGGATCCTGCTCGTCGCCGTGGTCGCGGCGGTGGTGGGCTTCCGTTCGTCGACGGCGCTCGGCTCCGCTTACGGCATCGCCGTGACAGGCACCATGCTTATCACGACATTCCTCACGTTCTTCGTCGTGCGTTACGCGTGGCACTACAACTGGCTGCTGTGCGTGTTCGCCACGGCGTTCTTCTTCGTGATCGACGCCATGTTCTTCTCGGCCAACCTGCTCAAGATCGTGGACGGCGGCTGGTTCCCGCTCGTGATCGGCGCACTGATGTTCACGGTCATGGCGACCTGGGGCAAGGGCTGGGAAATGATGGCGGCCGAGGCGCGCGTGCGCGCCGGCAAGAAGCCCCTCAAGCCTTATCTCGCGACGCTGCTCGAGAGTTCGCCGGTGCGCGTAGGCGGCACGGCGATCTTCCTCACGCCGAACGCCGACGCGGTACCGCACGCGCTCGTCAACAACTTGCGGCACAACCGGGTGTTGCACGAACGCGTAGTATTCCTGAGCGTGAAAACGAAGGACGTGCCATGGGTGGCCGAGAGCGAGCGCGTGATGGTCGAACTGCTATGCCCGGGTTGCTACTGCGTCGTCATCAATTACGGATTCAAGGACGAGGTGGACCTGCCATGCACGCTCGCCGCCTACAAGTCCGCGGATTTGACGTTCGATCTCGACGAGACGTCGTGGTTCCTCAGCCGCGCCGTGGTGGTGCCGAAGCGCGGCCATGGCATGTCGCTCTGGCGTGAGCGCCTTTTCGCGGTGATGCTGCACAACGTCGGGAATATCGCCGCGTTCTTCAAGCTTCCAGCCAATCGTGTGATCGAGGTCGGTGCACGCGTCGAGATCTAGGCGGCTCGACGCGCCTGGGCTGTGGCGCAAACGCGTGGCAGGCTGTCGCGCTGACGGAAACTCAGGCGTAGGATGATCGGAATCGCATCGTGGTCATGTGGCAGCGAGCCGGTTGCAAGCGGCTCGCCGCATGACCGAAGGAGGGCCATCATGAGACGCCTCTATTTCCTCGCTCCCGACACCACCACGGCGCAGGCGATCGTCGACGATCTGCTGCGCGCGCGCATCACGTGGCGTCATATCCATGTGCTCGCCAATCATAGTGTGGGGCTCGAGCGCTTGCCCGAGGCCTCGCTGCTGCAGCGCAGCGACGTCGTGCATGCGCTGGAGCGCGGCGTGATGTTCGGCGCGGCGACCGGCGCCATCGTCGGTCTCGTTGCGCTGATGTTTCCGCCCGCGAATTTCGATATCACGGGCGGGGTCGTCGTCGCGCTGACCCTCGCGGGCATGATATTCGGCGCGTGGGTGGCCGGCATGATCGGCGTGGACGAACCGAATACCCGGCTCGCGCGTTTTAATGGGCCGATCGAGGACGGCCAACTGCTGGTCATGGCCGATGTGCCCGGCTCACGCGAAGCGGAGATCGAGGCGAACATCGCGCAGCACGTTCCGCGCGCCGATGTGGAAGGCGCGGAAGCGACGACGCCCATCTTCCCCTGAAAGCGCCGGGGCTCGAGTGCGAATCACGGCAACGGGGTAGGCCTGGGCGCTTGCCCGCCGCTTGTCGTCCAATCGCGCCCCATTTCATCTGCCTTGTCGCGCCTTTTTAGGTCCGCAGCTCTCTACCTCGGACCGCCCAGATTGAGCCGCGCCGCCCGCGCGACGCCGCCCGCCCGGCGCCCGCCGCCGGGCCCGCCATTCCCTCGCCAAATCCGCATTTTGACCGGCTTACGCCCGCGACAAGGCAAAATACGGGTTTTGAGCCCGAGCCGGGCTCGAGTTTCCCCTGCCGGCCGCCTCCTTCCAGGCATCGATCGGGCCTCGTTGCGAGCCCGGCAGGTCGGCTCGCCTTGTCTGCGAGCCCTCAAGCGATATTGGAGTCGTCTACATGCCCGAATCGAATCTGTCTTTCTTCGGCCGCCTTTCGGTCGCGCTGGGATCGTTCTTCGCGATCCTTGGCGACGGCGAGCTCGCCGCCAACGTGCGCCGTCTGCGCGAAGGCGGGTTCGCGGCCGCCGCCGCTGCGCCTGCGCCTGCCGCGGCTCCGGTCGCGAAGCCGGCCCCCGCGCCCGCACCTGCACCCACCGTCATCAAGGAAGCTACGCCCGACGCCGCGCTCCAGTTGCTCGGCCTGCTCCAGCGCAACGCGCGCTTCGTCGATTTCGTCGAGGAAGACATTGCCGGTTATGCCGATGCGGATATCGGCGCCGCCGCCCGCATCGTCCACGAAGGCTGCCGCGCCACGCTGCGCGACCACTTTTCGATCCGCCCGGTGCGCAGCGAGTCCGAAGGCTCGCGCGTGACGCTGCCGGCCGGCTTCGACGCCGCCGCCGTGCGGCTCACCGGTAACGTGGTGGGGGAGGCGCCGTTCAGCGGCAGCCTCACGCATCGCGGCTGGCGCGTCGAGGAGGTCAAGCTGCCGCAACTCGTCAAGACGCATGACGCGCGCATCATCGCGCCGGCGGAGGTGGAGCTGTGAGCGATCCGCGTTATTCGATTGGCGTCGACCTGGGCACAACGCATTGCGCGCTGTCCTACGTCGACCTCAGCGCCAGCGATGGCGAAAAGACCCAGCAGGGCGTGCTGAACGTGACCCAGCTGACGGCGCCGGGCACGCTGGAATCGCCCGACCTGCTGCCTTCGTTTCTCTACTTGCCGCATGCGGGCGAGCTGACGCCGGGCGACCTCACGCTGCCGTGGACCACTACGCGCGAGTACGCCGTTGGCGAGCTCGCGCGCAGCCGTGGCGCGGGCACGCCGATCCGCCTCGTCTCGAGCGCGAAGAGCTGGTTGTGCCACCCCGGCGTGGATCGCCGCGCGGCCATTCTGCCCAACGACGCGCCGCCCGAAGTCACGCGCGTGTCGCCGCTCGAAAGCTCGGTGCGCTATCTCACGCACCTGCGCGAGGCCTGGGATCACGCACATCCGGAGGCGCCGTTCGGCGAGCAGGAGATCACTGTCACGATTCCCGCCTCGTTCGACCCTGCCGCGCGCGAGCTGACGGCCGAGGCGGCGCAAGCGGCGGGCTACGCCAACATGACGCTGCTGGAAGAGCCCCAGGCGGCGCTCTATAGCTGGATCCAGAAAAGCGGCGGCGCATGGCGCAAGGAAGTAAAGGTCGGCGACATCATCCTCGTCGTGGACGTGGGCGGCGGCACGACTGACCTTTCGCTGATCGCCGTGGTCGAGCGCGAAGGCAATCTCGAACTGCACCGCGTGGCCGTGGGCGAGCACATTC
>NZ_JBFRCN010000044.1:0-80972 GCF_040965835.1 Paraburkholderia sp. BR10872 | reverse complement strand
CGACTCGACACACGACCGATGATCGTGCCGGCCGAAAGACGCAACATATAGCCGGCTTGAGTGCGCCGCCGGCGACGCCCGCGGACTGCTGTCGGCGTGGGGCGCGCTCGAAAACTGTGAGCAGCGGTCCACGATTTTGTCCGCGAGGGATTGGACGCTGTGTCGAGTCGACACACGCGGAGCGTCGCTGCAAACCGGAGAGTCATCAGGCCGCGCGACGACGGGCACGGGGTTGAGATCCTCTCTCAAGCACTCTCATCGTGTCGCGTCCGCGAGGACGATGCATTGCCTGTTCGCTTGCAAGCCGACTTGCTACCCAGAACGGTGTGTCGAGTCGACACACTGCCTCGACTTCCTCTCGGTCCCCGTCTGAGAGGATTGCGATCCAGGACACGCCCCATCGGTGCGAATCGAGAACAAGGCATGAGGTCATCTCCTCGGCTGCACACATCCTGTGTAGCACGGGACCATGGTCCATCGCTCAGGTGCTGATCTGACGGCCGAGGCTGTGTGTCGAGTCGACACCCGCGGACCGTGGCGGCAAATCGGGAGAGTCATGGGAGCGCACGACAACAAGCAACGACCCATCGTCTGTTCGCTCGCTTGCTGAATTCCCATCCAGAACGGAGTGTCGAGACGACACACGGTCGTTGCCTTCCCGCGGTAGCGGTCTCTGGCGAACGTGATCTGGGAGATGCCTCGTCGGTGGGGCGCAGCTCGTGAGGAAGCGAATACCTCCAAAGTGCCTGGCGCCCGCCACGTGTGAAACCCGCAGATGCCACTGTCCTGGGCGCCGGCCGCCACAGTTGCGATTAGCGTAGCCAGCGCGTGCGTAGTATCGGGCGTGCCGGTGTGTCGACTCGACACACGGTGGACGCACTCAACGCCCTGCGGCTTCAAATAGGTCGGGCTGCTCGCCAGTGGAAAACGAGCGGCTTCAACAGTACCGGACGAGATCCCGCCGCTTCGAAGATCCGCAGACGTGCCATGTCTCGCATCAACTCCTTGAGAACGACATCGCCCACATTGATTTTCCCTGACACCTTCTCGGCGACGTGCGCCCCGTACGCGTCACATTCAATTTCACGCCTTGCGTTCATGCTCAAGCAGTGTGCACGCGCTGTTCGCTCGTTTAGCCGACGCTTTGCGCCGAGACTCCCAGCCGGTTGCCCTCGGGACCGGAGTAGCCCCGCTTAACGGTGCCCGCGTGACGCGTCTTTTCGTACGGGTAGCCTGCAGGCAAGAGGCGAACCTGTCGCGCGGTATGGCAGCGGGGTAGTAGCACTCGTCAGGTTGACGTGGCACGGCGCCATGTCTCCGCGCTCCCGCATAGAACTCGTTCTGTTATTCGTTGCTCAGCCGGCCAGCGACTGTGGAGCATGACATCTCGTCACCGAATAAGCAGCGCCCCGCAGCAAGTTTACAAATGCAACTAACTGACAAATCCGTTCCCCAAAGATGAAGCAAGCAACACAAGGCACGCGCGCCCAATGCTCCCCCATAACGAGAAGGCAAACTAGCGATCAGCACGCCACCCATCAAGGAAATCGAACAGAGGCGCAGAGCAGCTATGGGAAGCCAGTGGGAAATCAGCCAACCGCCCAGCGACCTAAACGACGAGAACAACAGACACAGACACATCGCAGAAAGTTAAACGGCGCCCGCGCCTCAGAAAACCAGCGTGAAACAATTCACTCAAAACTGAGAAATCGGCAAAACGCCCATCCCACGGGCGCTCCACGCCTGAAACCATCCAAATTCTAGTACTTGTTTCACGGCGATAACGGACGTCCGACCCCGAAACACAGTGAGAATAGCCGCGAAGTCGCTAAATCCCCGCTCGTCGGCATCAATCGTATATTTCAATACGTATTTTGTAGTTTTCGAAAATTCGAGACGACGTGACGCGCGCGCAGCGCTTCACCCACGCCGCACCACGTTACCTGAAGCCGCCCTCATCCGCGTCGATTAAAATTGGGCCCCATTGCCGAAGCCTCAGTCCGGGTTTCGATCCGGGACCACAGCCATGTTCAAATCGCCAGCGCGCATCACGCGCCGCTCGCGCGATAAAACAGCAATCGCCCTTTCTCCATTCAGCGCTCGCAAACACCAAAGAGGACACGTCGTGAAGTTCATCCACGCGGCAGACCTACACCTCGACAGCCCGCTACATGGCCTGAGCGCCTATCCCGATGCGCCGGTCGCCCAATTGCGCAACGCCACGCGCGAAGCATTGCGCCTGCTCGTCGATCGGGCCATCGAAGAAGAGGTCGCGTTCGTCGTTATTGCCGGCGATCTCTACGACGGCGACTGGAAGGACCACAACACTGGCATCTTCTTCGGCCAGCAGATGGGACGTCTGCGCAAGGCCGGCATTCGCGTCTTCGCGTTGTGGGGCAATCACGACGCGGAAAGCGAAATGACCAGGAAGCTCACGTTGCCGGACAACGTGGTGGTGTTCAGTCATCGCAAGTCTGAAACCCACGCGCTGCACGACATCAAGGTTGCACTGCACGGACAGAGCTTCAAGGACAAGGCCGTGATCGAAAATCTGGCGGTGGGCTACCCGTCGCCGGTTCCCGGCTACTACAACATCGGTGTGCTCCACACCGCGCTCGAAGGCTATGCCGCGCATGCGACCTACGCGCCATGCACGCGTGCCGAATTGCACGCAAAGGGTTACGACTACTGGGCGCTCGGTCACGTCCACGAATTTCAGCAGTGGGCGGAAGAGTCGACCATCGTCTTCCCCGGCAATCTGCAGGGCCGGCACATCCGCGAAACGGGGCGCCGGGGCGCCGTGCTCGTGAGCGTCGAAGACGGTCGCACGGAGGTCGAGCGTCTCTACCTCGACGTGCTGCGCTGGGAGTCGGTGCGCGTCGACGCGAGCGACTGCGAAAGCGTCGCGGATCTGGCGCGCAAGATCGGCGCTGCGCTCGAAGCGCTCGTCTCCTTCGACGCGCATGTGCCCCGCGCAGTCCGCGTGACGGTGACGGGCAAGTCGCCGGCGCATGGACTCTTTTTCGGGCGCGCGACGCAATTGCGCGCCGAAGTGCTCAATCAGATCGGCATCATCGGCAATGACAAGTTGTGGCTCGAAAAGGTCAAGCTCGAAACGAGCGCGGCCGATACGGCTGCCGCACAGAACGAGCAGATCGAAGCGCTCGCTGACCTCAAACTGCTACTCGAAGCCGCCACGCAAGACGCCGAATTTCTCGCGCTGCTTGAACGTGATTTACGCGCCTTTATCGGCAAGGTGCGCAGCGAAGTGAAAGAAGACGCGCCGCTGCTCGAACTCGCCCGCGACGGCAAACTCGCGTCGCTGGTGGAGCAGGTCGGCCCCGCGCTGCTTGCGCGGCTTTCCACGGGAGAATGACCAGTGCGTCTCAAGCAACTCGATTTGATCAAATACGGCAAGTTCACCGACACGACCCTGCCGTTTCCGCACGCGGCGCACGATTTCCACGTCATCGTCGGGCCGAACGAAGCGGGTAAGTCCACAGTGCGGACCGCCGTGTCGGAGTTGTTGTTCGGCATGCGCCTGCAAACGCCGCTCGATTTTCTCCACAACACACCGGAATTGCGCATTGGCGGCGTGCTGGAAAACGGCGCGGCCGAGCAGCGATTTCATCGCGCGCGCGGCCGCAATTCGCTGCGCACTCCGCAGGACGACAAGCTACCCGACGATTTTCTCGCGGCATTTCTCGACGGCACGAGCAAGGAGTTCTTCGAGCAGATGTTCGGCCTCGATCATGTGCGGCTCGTTGAAGGCGGGCGCAGCATTCTCGACGCATCGGACAAGCTCGGCCAGGTGTTGTTCGAATCGGCGGCGGGTGTGGGCAGCCTCGGGCCCGTGCGCGAAGAGCTCGAGAATCGCGCGGCCGAACTTTGGGCTCCGCGACGCAGCGGCAGTGCGTATGCACAGGCGGAAACGTCGTTCGCCGAGGCAACGAGCGAACTGAAGGCCGCGCAGGTGCGCACGCGCGATTGGGTCGAGAAGAAAGACGCGCTCGAAGCGGTCGAACAGGCTATCGAGCGGTTGCGCGCCGAGCAGCGCAGTCTCGAATCGCAGCGCTCGAAGCTCGAACGCGTGCGCCGCCTCGCTCCCTATATAGAAGAGCTTTCGCTCAAGCAGCGCGAGTTGGCCGCATTGGGCGAGGTCGTCGATTTACCGCCCACTGCGCATGCCGATCTGTTGAAGGCGCAAGCCGACCTTGCCGCCGAGCGCAAAGTGCAGGAAGCGCGCCAGGCCGATCTCGCAGGCAAAGAAGCCTCACGCGATGCGATCGAGCCCGATCGTGCGGCACTTGCACTCGCCGCCGAAATCGATGCGCTCGATACGCTGCGCGGCGAATGCGTCAATCATCCGCGTGAATTGCTGGTGCGTGAAACCGAGATCCGCAACCATCTCGACGCCGCATTCGCCGCTGCGGCTCAGCTAGGCTGGCCGGGTGACGAAGCCGCATTGCGGGCGGCGCTGCCCGGCGCGCTCGCGTTGAAGACGGTGACGAACCTGCTGCGCGATCACGGTCTTCGCGAGCAGGCGCTCACGACCGCGCGCGAAGTATATGACGAACAGGCGCGCAAGCTCGCCCAACTGCGGGAGCAGCTTGTGCGCCTGCCGGACATCGAAGTGCCGCACGCGTTGCGCGCCGCGCTCGACGATGCACGCGAATTGCGCAACAGTGTGACGAAGGAAAGCGCGCTCGAGCGCGAACTCGCGGATGCTCAGCGCACGGTCGAAGAGAAACGCCAGCTGCTGGGCCAATGGAACAGGCCGGTGCCAGCGCTGCGCGCGCTCAATCTGCCATCGGCTACGCGCCTGGCCGCACTGCAAAAAGAAGAAAGCGATCGCCTGAGCGCAGTGGCCGCAGCGCGAGAAGCAGTCGCAGCCGCGCAAGAAGAGATCGAGCGTTTCGAATTGCAGGAGACGCATTTCACGCAGGGCAACAAGGTTGTCACGACTGCGCAAGTGCAGGCGGCGCGCACGCGCCGCGATAGTGCGTGGGACGAAGTCAAGCAGGCGCGCGTCAGCCTCGCGGATGGCGCACCCGTCGTGGACGACGCGATGCGCCTCGCCGACGAACTCGTCGACGCGCAACTCGGCACCTCGCAGGCGGCGGCCACATTGCAGAACTTGCGTCAGCAAGTCGAAACAGCCCGCGCGAATGCGCAGCGCAAGCTTGCGGCATTGAGCGAACGCGAGCGCGAGCTCGAAGCCTTTCGCAATACCTGGACGCAACTTGCCATTGATGCGCAACTGGCTGGCATGCCGATTGCGGACATGGGTGCTTGGCTCGCGAATCGCGAAGCGGCGCTCAATGCACAGAGCGAATGCGATCGCCGCGCGAGTGAGCTTGAAGCGCGTCGAGCGGCGCGCATCGCCGCGCATGCCGAGCTGCTCGAAACGTTGCGCCCGGTGGCGCAGGCAAACGAGGGCGACGCACTGACTACGTTGATCGGCATCGCGGAAACCGTCGTGCAATCGGCTCAGAAGAGCGCCGTGCAGCGCGAAGGTCTTGAAACGCAGATTCGCGACGTCGAACGCGCGAGTGAATCCGCTCAATCCCGTTTGACCATTGAACAGGAAGCCTACGCAAAGTGGCAGACGCAATGGCGAGAGGCGCTCGCGCAAGCGAATCTCGGCGCTCGCGCGGCGACGCTCGCAGCAGCGGAAGGCGCTGTCGAACTCGCCAATATCATTGCGGCCGCTTTTTCGGACGCCGAAGCACCCCGTAACCGCATTCGCGCGATCCGCACGCAACTGGCGATGCTGGAAACCGACGCGCGACGCCTCGCCGAGGCGCTCGCGCCCGAATGGCCCGCGTCGAGTGACGGCATCGACGTGGCGCGTCAGCTCGCGGCGCGGCTGGCAACCGCGCGCGAAACGGCGAAATGCCTCGCCCAGGCCGATGCGGAAGTGCAGCTTGCCCGCACGCGCGTGGCCGATGCCGCCGCGGCGGTGGCGGGGGCACAGGCGCGCATCGAGCCCATTCTGCAGCTCGCGGGCGTGAACGAAATCGATGCGGCATTGCCGCTCGCCGAGCGTTCCGACGCTCGCCGTGCGCTGTCGACAGCGATCTCGGCGGCGCGGGACACGCTCGTGCGCGAAGGCGATGGACTTGCGCAGGAGGCCATCGCGGCAGAGATTGCGGAGCAGCCCATTACCGAGCTGCCTGCGCTGCTGGCAACGGTGAACCAGAAACGCGAAGCCGGCGACCGTGCGTTGAGCGAGTGCCTGCAGCAGCAGGTCAGCGCGAGGCAGGCGTTCGAAGCCATCAACGGCCAGGCCAATGCCGCGCTGGCCGAAGCAAAACGCCAGGAAGCCCTGAGCGCCATGGGCGAAGCCGCCGAGCAATATCTCGAAGCCGCGACCGCGAGCCGCTTGCTCAAATGGGCAACGGATCGTTATCGCGACCAGAAGCAGGGGCCGATGCTGCGTCGCGCAGGTGAAATATTCAGCGGACTCACGCTCGGTGATTTCGCGAGGCTCGTGGTGGATAACGAACGCAATCCGCCCGCATTGCATGCACGGCGCAGTAACGGCAAAACCGTGGAAGTGAGTGGAATGAGTGAAGGCACGCGCGACCAGCTTTTTCTCGCGCTGCGTATCGCGGCTCTCGAATTGCAGCTGGTGAGCAAGGCGGCGCTGCCTTTCGTTGCCGACGATCTCTTCATCAATTTCGACGACGAGCGCGCAAAGGCCGGTTTCGCGGCATTACGGAATCTCTCCGCGAAAACCCAGGTGTTGTTTCTCACGCACCACGATCACCTTTTGCCCATGATTCGCGAGATATTCGGCGTGCAGGTCAATGTCGTCGAATTGCAGCGCGCGCCTCTCGTCGCCTAGCGGTGCGAATGTTTCTCAATGGAAATTCATGGAGACATTGTTTGCGGAACGATCAATAGTCTGATCAGGAAACATGTTTTTCACTACAAAACATTCGTTTAAATTGCCAGCATGCGTGATTTGACTTCATAATCACCTTGTCTTTCGCGACGCCCATGCCGACAAGATCGCAATTCGATCGGCCAGTGATGGTTGAAGGGTGTCCGTAAAAACCGTGAATAAGGAGGTGTGAATGGTCACCCTGGATGCAATTCAATCGAAGATCGCAAAGCTGCAAAAGCAGGCCGAATCGATCGTGGAAAAACAAACGTCGGTCGGTCTCACGAAAATTCGCGATCTGATGGCCAAACATGGCCTGAGCGTGGCCGACATCGAACGCTTCGTCGGCAAGAAGCGTGGCCGCAAACCTGGCAAAGGCGTCAAAGCCGCAGGCCCAAAGCGCACCGTTGCGGCCAAATATGCCGATCCGAAAACGGGCGCCACGTGGACCGGCCGCGGCCGTGCGCCGGCGTGGATTCGCGACGTGAAAGACCGTTCGAAATTCCAGATCGACGGCAGCGCGGCAAAGGCCGCCACCAAAGTCGCACGCAAACCGCGCGCCAATGCGGCGGCGGTGAAAAAGACCGCGGCGAAGCGCGCCAAGGCCGCGCCCGCAAGGAAAGCCGCACCCGCAAAACGGGCGGCGCGTAAAACCGCAGGCCGTAGAGCCGCGGCAAAGCCGGCACAAGCCGCAGCGGCTGCTTAATAAAGTCGCTGAGAAAAGCGCATAAGCGAAATTCGCTTGCGAACCGGTGGCCGCGCCGGCGTTTCGACGCCCGCGGCCACTTTCACATGAGCGGCGCGAAACGACGCGCGCCTATTGCCCTGATCGTCATCGATGTCCGGTCTTTCGTTTTCCTCGGGGCTTCTCGCGCCCCATCTGCAGTCGCTCGACGGACTTCAATTGCTCGGCATTGCGGTTGCGCTCGTGCTGGGCGGCATGGTGAAGGGCGTGACGGGCATAGGCGTGCCGCTCGTCGCCATGCCCATCGTCACGCATTTTTTGCCGGTCAAGGAAGCGGTGCTGCTGCTGTCCATGCCGATCATTCTCGGCAATATTCCGCAGGCGCTGGAGGGGGGCGAAATGCTGCCTACCGTGCGCACTATCGCGGCGCCGCTAATTGGCACCGTGATCGGCAATGTGATTGGGGTGTCGGTACTGATCGCACTTGAGCCGCATCACGCCCAGGCGGCCTCGGGTGTCGCGTTGATCGTGGCGGCGTTGCTTTTGCTCGTCTCGCCGCGTTTCAAGCTCGCGCCTGGACTCGCGCGGCCGGTGGGATTCGCGCTCGGTTTCGGGGCGGCGCTCATGGAGAGCATTGCCGCCGTGCCGGGGCCGTTGCTCGCCATGTATCTGATCGCGTCGGGCGCCACGGGCCGCGCCTTCACGAAGCAGATTGCGATCATTCTCGTCGTTTCGGTCATCACGCTCATCACGACGTTCAGCCACGGCGCGCATGCCAATCTCGTCGATCTCGCGATTTCGGCGGCGGCCAGCGTGCCCGCCATCGCGGGCATGCTGCTCATTAGACCGTTGCGCGACAGAATGCATCCGCTCGCGTTTCGCGTGGTCGTGCTCGTGTGCGTGCTGGCCGCGGCCGTACAGATGATCGTCAAATCGCACGTGCTGTTTTGACGATCGCCTGATTCAATGGCTGATCGCTTCGAGCGAGAGCCCGCGCGTCACCGGCCCTAGCAGAATCATCACGATGCCCACGAGCATCGAAGCGCCGATGAACACCGCGACGCCAGGCACACCGTAATGATGGAGCAGGATGCCGATGGCGAGCCCCGCGAATGCGGCGGCGATGCGGCTCCACGAGTACACGAAGCCGACGGCGCGAGCGCGGATACGCGTCGGGTAAAGCTCGGCCTGGTAACCGTGATAGGCGTAGGACATCACGTTCGAAGCAAGCGTGAAGAGCACGCCCAGCACGATCAGGACCCACGGCTGCGTGGCTTGCGCGAATAGCGTAATCACCACCGCCATCATCAGGAGGCCGCCGACGATCTGCGTCTTGCGCTCCAGCTTGTCGGCGAACCACACGCCAATCAGCGGCCCGAACGGATTGGCGATGGCAATCACGAAGGCGTACGCAAGACTCTGCGTGATGTGGACGCCACGCGCAATCAGCAGCGTCGGCACCCATGCCGCGAAGCCGTAAAACCCGATCACCTGCGCCATGTTGAAGATCGACAGAATCACCGTGCGCCGCAAATACGGCGCGCGCAACACTTCGCCAAGCGAGCCGCGCCCGGCCTTTTCAAGCGAGATCGCCCCGAGCGGCGGCAACGCCGTGCCCGTTTCTGCCGTGACGCGCCGCTCGATGTCGGCAACGATGCGTTCCGCTTCGTCCTCACGGCCATTGCGCGCGAGCCAGCGCGGACTTTCGGGAATACTCCGGCGCAGGAACCACACCACTACCGCGCCCACCGAACCGATCAGGATCACCACGCGCCAGTAGTCGAGGCCGATAGGATGCGTGTCCTTGAGGATATAGGCGAGAAACGCGACGACCGGCACCACGCTGAAGGTGATGAACTGGTTGACCGCATAGGCGCGGCCGCGCTCGCCGCTCGGGATCAGTTCGGAAATGTACGTGTCGATGGTCACGAGCTCGATGCCAATGCCGATGCCGGCAATGAAGCGCCAGATATTGAGCGCCTGGCCGCTCGTCTGAAACGCCATGATCGCCGTGCAGGCGATGTACCAGATCAGCGACCACGTGAAGATCATGCGCCGCCCGAACCGGTCGGCGACCTGGCCGAACGCGAGCGCGCCGACCCACAGCCCGGCGAAGGTCGAGAACACGAAGGTGCCGAAGCCGGCCACCTTGAGCGGCCCGAGCGCGGAGAAGAAACCGAGCGATTCCGGCGTGAAAAGACCCGAATGCACCATGCCGGGCGCGACATAGCCCGTGAAGAAGAGGTCGTAAAACTCGAATACGCCGCCGAGCGACAGCAGAATCACCATCGACCAGACTGTGCGCGACGGCGGCAACCGGTCGAAGCGGGCGGCAATTTCCGCCGATTTTTCAATGGACATCCCGATTCCTCATTACATTTTGAAAGCGTGTGGGGAACAAAATGTGCCTGCATCGATGTGTTTGCATGGGTTGCGCGCGACGTATGCAAATGCTGAAACAGGCCATAGCACGCACTTTATGGGTGCCGCGACGTGGAAGCACCTGGTTGAAACCCAAATGCGTTGCGCTTATGACAATGCCGCTTATGCCAACGAGGGAGGCAATGAGTCGGCCGCGCTTTACGCGATGCTCGCGCCTGTGTGGCTCACGCGGTTGCGGCCGGCGTGTTTGGCCGCATACAAGGCGGCATCGGCGGCTTCGATCAGCGCATTAGGGGACGACGCAACGATCGCGTCGCGCGTGGCGCAGCCCGCGCTCACCGTGACGAGGCCTCCTGCGGAGGGGGAGGGAATGCCGAGTTGCTCGACGGCGGCACGTGCGCGTTCGGCGAGCGCCGCGGCTTCATTTGCGCCGGTATCGGGCAGGACGAGCGCGAATTCTTCGCCGCCATAGCGCGCGACAAAGCCGCCGGGCGCGTGCCGCGTGCTCGCAAGCGTGGCGGCGAGCGCGCTCGCTACGGCGCCGAGACAGGCGTCGCCGTGCAGATGGCCGAAGGCGTCGTTGTAGTGCTTGAAGTGATCGACATCGAGCATCACGAGCGACAGCGGCTGGCCGCTGCGCGCTGCGCGCTCGAAGGCCTCGCGGAACTGCTCGTCGAAATAGCTGCGGTTGTAGACGCGCGTGAGCGCATCGCGTGCGGAGGCGCGGATCAGCGTGGCGTGTTCTTCGGCGAGCTGACGATAGAGCGCCGTCACTTCCCACACCAGCACGCACACGAGCACGCCTGGCGCGAACATGCTGAACACGCGCGCGACATACCAGCCCACCGTGAAGCGCTCGATGCTGAGCGTATTGAGCGCGGCGTCGACGAGCGAGGCGAGCAGCGCCACCACGATCCACAAATCGAGCACGAGGCGCAGCCGTCCCTTGAGCAGCACGAGCGCGATGGCGATCAGGTTGAGCGCGCAGATCACGAGACCCGCGAGATTGTTCGCGATGGCCGACACCGGCGAGGGAGCAGGCGCAGCGTTCGCAACGTCGTGAAACGGCGATGCGAGATCGACGTGCGTGACGAGCACGCCGAGCAGGGCGGCGAGCGCCGCCGGGCACGCGATCAGCAGCCAGCCGCGTGCGTCGAGACGTTCGCGGGCGAACGGCGGGGCGGGCAGGCGCTTTCTCACCAGTTCGGCGACGATGACGAGCGCGGGAAAGCCTGCGTGCCAGAACACCCACATCCATGCGGCGCTATTCGGGAGCGCGCCGAGCAGGCCCGTGCGCGCGAACACGCCAGGAAACATCAACAGCTGCAGCGCAACGGCAATGGCCGTGAACGCGTAGGCGCCGCCCAGCGCCGCGAGCATGGCCACGCGCGTAGCCGCGAAACGCGCGCCCAGCAGGAACGCCGCGATGCTCGACGTGGTGAATACGGCGAGCGCGCACATCGGCATGAACGGGGCGATGCCGGGCAACGCGTCGCGTGCACGCGGCGCCGCGAGCGCGAGCGTGAGGAGGATCGCAAACGCGCATATGCTGGCGAAGAGCGCCTGCCTGCGTGTTGCCGGACCGATCAGCAAGCCGTCCATATGATGACTTTTGGGTTGATGCGCAGCTCGAGCATGTGATCGTGGCGTGACAGCGTGAGGGCCGCTCGCGTCCGGAAAGCAGACTAAATTGACTGAAGGTATTGTGCTCCGAATCGGCTAAATAGTGGGGCACGGATGCGCGAGCCCAGTTATATTGAGTTTCGGTTATGAGCGCGCTACATTGGGCGCGCGAATTTCGGCATCGCGCGATCGGTGGTCGTCACGCGCGGGCGTGGCTCATGTAGTTTGCATGTAAGGATTGCTGATGATGCATCGCGTATCGCGCGACCACCGCGAAGGCTATGGTTGGCTCGGCGGTCGTGCGGGCCAGACGAGGCTTGGCTGGTCCGCGTTGGGGTTGGCTTGCGTGTTCGGCGCGCTGGCTTTCGTTTTCGCTGTGCCGTTCGATGCACGCCTATGTGCCGTGATGTCGAGCGCGTGCCTCAATCTCTTCATCGTCGCCTTCGGCACACGGCTCTCGGCGGCGCGCGCGCCAGCCGGCGAACCGGTCTCGAAGACTTCGCTGCGCCTCTTGCGCCTCGCGTTCCAGCGCAATTCGGAGGCCGCCGACATGCGCAGCCTGCTGCGGTCGCTGCCGTGGCAAGGGTGGATCGCGCCGCTCGGCGCGCTCTTTTCGCTTGCGTTCGCCATCTCTGCGTGGACGTCCCCCGCCTATGCGCCAACGGTTTCGCAACGTGAATCCGCGCCTTTTCTCGTAGCGGGAGCCGCTGCGCTCGTCATCGCTTTTGCTGCGCTCGTGGCGGAGCGCTTTCATGCGCAGCGCGCCGCGCAGTCACGCGAATCCGCCGCGCTCGCGGGGCCGTTGCGTCTGGTGCTCGTCGCTGCGTTGAGTATGGCGGCTTCAGTTGCGGCGCTGGCTTATGCGGGCGAGGCGCTTACATGGCTAGTGCGTATCGTCGCCCTGCTTTCCGGTGTGATTGCCGTCGAACTCGGCCTGCGTGCGCTGCTCGCTGCGCTGGCAAAGCCCGGCGATGACCGCTTCCTGCATAGCACTATCGCGGGCGTGCTGAGCGTGCAGGCACGTCCGGTCGCCGCACTGAATGCCCAGTTGCGTATGCGTTATGGCATCGATCTGCGGCAGAACTGGGCGCTCCAGAGTTTCGTTCGCCTCCTGCCAGGCGCGCTCGCGGCCATGGTGGTGGCGGGCTGGCTACTCGGCGGCGTGACGATCCTCGGCCCCGATCAGCGCGCTGTGTACGAGCGCTTCGGCGCACCTGTCGCCGTGTGGCAGCCGGGCCTGCATGTGGGCCTGCCCTGGCCCTTCGGCCGCGCGCGCGTGATCGACAACGGCGCGGTCCATCAACTGATCGTCTCGGGCAGCGCGAACGACAGCAGCCGCGCCGCGCCTGCCGTTTCCGCCGATGGCGACACACCCGCGCAATTGAATCGCCTGTGGGATGTGACGCATCCCTGGGAGACGACTCAGGTGATCGCAGGCACGAGCGGCGCCCAGCAGGCGTTCCAGATCGTGAGCGCGGACGTGCGGCTCGACTATCGCGTCGGCCTCACGGACGCGGCGGCGCGTGCCTCGCTGTATCGCGCTGTCGCTATGGACGACACGGTGCGCTCGATCGCGAACCGCGAGGTCGTGCGTTACCTCGCGTCGCGCACGCTGCCGTCGCTGCTCGACACGCCGCAAACGGCCATGGCCGGCGCGTTGCGCGGCGCCGTGCAGCGCGAATTGGACCGGCTCGCGAGCGGCATCGAGGTCGTGGCCGTGGTGATCGAGAGCGTGCATCCGCCTGCGGGCGCGGCCGCCGCGTATCACGGCGTGCAGGCCGCGCAGATTCGCGCGCAGGCCAGTGTGGTGCAGGCGCACGGCTTTGCGGCGACGGCGCTTGGGCAAGCGCAGCAGCAGGCGATCGAGACCGTCGCGCTGGGTAGCGCGAACGCGGCGGACACGCTTGCCGCCGCGCGCGCCCAGCAGATCGCCTTCGACGCCGATGTGATCGCGCAGCAGCTCGGCGGGCCGGCATTCGGCTTCGAGTATTACCTGCACAGCCTGCAAAAAGGGCTGAAAAACGCGAGCGTGACCGTGATCGACGACCGGCTAGCGAGCGGCAGCCGCGCGACGATCGACCTGCGCACGTTGAGCCCGGCCGCGGCGGCTGGCATGAAGAAGGCGTGGTGACCCGTTACCCCATAGACAGAGTAAGGTGATTCGACAGTGAGCCTTTTGCATACGCACGGCGATGCGCATTCTCATCATCATCATGACCACGGCGCAGGCAGCTCGGGTGGCGCAGGCGGCCTCGCGCCCGTGAATCCCCGGCGTTTTGCGCTGCGCGTGGCGTTCGCGCTGTTCTGCGTGATCGTCGCGCTCATCGTAGCGAGCGTCGTGCAGGTGCGCGAGGGCGAGGCCACCGTGGTCACGCGCTTTGGCGACCCCGTGCGCGTGCTGCTGCGGCCCGGTCTCGCGTGGCGCCTGCCTGCGCCCATCGAGGCCGCTGTGCCGGTGGACCTGCGGCTGCACACGACGTCGAGCGGTTTGCAGGACGTCGGCACGCGCGATGGCTTGCGCATCATCGTGCAGGCCTATGTGGCCTGGCGCGTGCCCGCCAATGCGAACGACATTGGCCGCTTCGTGCGTGCCGTGCGCAACGAACCCGACGAAGCCGCGCGCCAGATTCGCTCGCTCGTCGGGTCGGCCTTGCAGACGACGTCTGCCGGCTTCGATCTTGCCTCGCTCGTGAACACCGATCCGTCGCAGGTCCGCATCGGCGCATTCGAAGAGGCGCTGCGCCGCCAGGTCGATGCGCAGGTGTACGCGGCCTATGGCGTGCACGTCGTGCAGGTGGGGCTCGAGCGTCTCACGCTGCCCGCCGTGACGCTGGCGGCAACGGTCGATCGCATGCGCGCCGAACGCGAGACCGTGGCCGCGCAGCGCACCGCCGAAGGCCTGCGCGAAGCGGCGCAGATCCGCTCGGACGCCGATCGCGACGCACGCGTGCTGATCGCCGACGCCAACGTGAAAGCCGCCGATATCGAGGCGCAATCGCGCAAGGATGCGGCGGCGATCTACGGCAAGAGCTACGCCGCCGATCCGCAGCTCTATACGATGCTGCGCTCGCTCGACACGCTCGGCACCGTCGTCAACAGCAACACGAACCTGATCCTGCGCACCGATGCCGCGCCGTTCCGCGCACTAGTGCAGGGGCCGCCCGGGCTCGGAGCGGCCGCGGCGCCGTCTGGGCAGGTCGTTGCGCCCACAACCACTTCGCACGCGCGCGGGCACACGCCATGAGCACGAGCGACAACTTCCCGGCGCTCGGGCCCGGCGCACAGGCGGTGCGTCTGTCGTTCTGGTTCGTGGCGGCGCTGGCCGTGCTGGCCGCGCTCGCGTGGGCCACGTCGAACGTGCGCCGCATTCCCGCCGACAGCAGCGCCGTCGTGATGCGCTTTGGCGCCTACGTGCGCAGCCAGGGCGCGGGGCTGCTCGTCGCGTTACCGCGGCCGTTTGAAACGGTGCTGCTCGTGCCGGGCAGCGAGCGTGTGCTCGAGAAGCGCATCGTCTCGCTTACACGCGATCCGGGTGCGCCCGCGCAACTCAGCGATGCAAGCGACGCGCTCGCGGGGTCCGGCTACGTGCTCACGGGCGACAACGGCGTCGTGCAGGTGAGCGCGACGCTGTTCTACCGCGTGAGCGACCCTTACGCGTATGCGTTGCAGCTCGAGCATCTCGACGCCGCGCTCGAGCGCATCGTCTCGGCCGCGCTCGCGCAAACCGCCGCGCAACGCGACCTCGATTCGATCCTCGTCGCGCGCCCGGAGATGGTGGCCGCCGCTCAGCAGATGGCCGCGCGCCGCGAGCAATTGCGCGGCGATCTCGCACGCGCGGCCCAGCGCCAGCTCGACGCGCTGACTGCCGCGCGTGCGGGGCTCGGCATCGAGGTCTCGCGCATGGATCTGCAAGCGTCGTGTCCAGCCTCGGCGGTCGATGCGTTCAATGCCGTGCTGACTTCGCTGCAGAACGCCGAGCGCGATGTCGCGCAGGCGCGCACGCTCGCGGAAAAAACGCGGCAGCACGCGCAGCAGAGCGCCGACCGCATCGTGCAGGACGCGCAAGCGAGCGCCGCGGAGCGCGTGGCGACGGCGCAGTCGGAAACCTCGACGATCGCGCAACTCGAAGCGGCGCTCGGCGCGAACCATGACCCGGGGCTGCTTGCGCGTGCGTATCGCGACCGCGTGCAGGCGGTGCTCGCGCACGCCGCGCGCGTGACGACGCTCGACCCCAACGACGCTTCGAGCCTCGTGCTGCCGGGGCGCGCGCCATGACCACGCCATACGACACGCCGACGAGTCAGCGCGCACCCGGCGCCGCACAGGAAACCGGATCCGCGCACGCCCACGGCCACGCACGCGAGGGTCACGAAGCTCCGGCAGGGCCATCCGTCGCCACGCTCGTCATGTCGGACGCCGAGCGTCGCGCCATCACTCGCCACACGTCGCTCGCGCTGTTCGCGGGCGCATTGCTGCTGCTCTCGCTCGCGTGGCCGCATCTGGCGAGCGGCAGCGCCACGCTCGCGCAGGTGCTGGCGGCGGTCGCCTCGCTCGTGGTCGCGCCGCCCGTGTTCGCGGGCGCGTGGCGCAGCCTCAGGACGCCGAGTCTGCACGGCGTGACCGACCGTCTCATCGCGCTCGCCATGCTCGGCGCCTGGGCCGTGGGCGACATGACGACGGCCGCGCTTCTGCCCATCGTGATGACCTTCGGCCACGCGCTCGAAGAGCGCAGCGTGCTCGGCTCGCAGGAAGCGATCCGCGCGCTGGGCCGCCTCACTGCCGGCGACGTCCGGCGTGTGAGCGCCGCGGGCGCGATCGAGACTGTGCCCTATGACGCGCTTCGTCCCGGCGACGTCGTCGACGTGCTGCCCGGCTCGCGCGTGCCCGCTGACGGCATCGTGCGGCACGGCCGCTCGGCCATCGACAACGGGCCGATCACTGGCGAATCGTTGCCGCAGGACGCGGGCGAGGGCGCGCGCGTCTTCGGCGGCGCGATGAATCTGGACGGCCCGCTGCGCGTGGAGATCACGCACGTCGGCAAGGCCTCGACGCTGGGCAAGGTCGTCGAGTTGATGCAGCGTGCCGAAGCCGCGAAGCCGCCCATCACCCAGGCGCTCGAACGCTACATGGACGCCTATCTCGCGCTCGTGCTGCTGATCGCGGCGATCGTGTGGTTCGTGAGCGCGAACGCCTCGGCCATGCTGGCGGTGATCGTCGCCGCGTGCCCATGCGCGCTCGTGCTGGCAGCGCCTTCCACCGCGATCGCCGGCATCGCGGCGGGTGCGCGGCGCGGCATCTTGTTCAGGAATGCGGCCTTTATCGACGCGCTGGCCGAAATCGATACGCTCGTGATCGACAAGACGGGCACGCTCACGCACGGCGAATTGCGCGTGACGACGGTCATGTTGCAGCCGGGCGCGGACGAAGCCTCCACACTGGCGCTGGCCGTGCATCTCGCCCAGGTCAGCGCGCATCCGGTGTGTCGCGCGCTGTTGCGCTACGGCGCGCCGGGCACGCCGCCAACCGAGCCGCCCCCGCACGCGCGCGAGATGCGCGGACTCGGCGTGCTCGCGACGATGCCGGAAGGTGAGGCGGTGCTGGGCCGCCATGATCTGCTCGAACAATACGTGAGCGCGCTGCCGCCCGCGCCCGCGCAGCTGGACGGCCCATGTGCAGGCATCGCGCTGAATGGCCGCCTGCTCGCGTGGTTCGGTTTCGCCGACACGGTGCGCCCGGAAGCGCGCGAAGCGTTGGACGGAATGCGTGCGCTCGGCATCGAGCGTGCGACGCTGCTCACGGGCGACCGCGAGCGCGTGGCGCGCCGCGTGGCCGCCGAAGTGGGCATCGACACCGTGGTGGCGCATGCGCTGCCGCACGACAAGCTCGACTATGTGCTGGGCGAGATCGGCGCGGGGCGCCGCCCGATGGTGGTCGGCGACGGCCTGAACGACGTGCTCGCGATCAAGGCCGGCGCGACCAGCGTGGCGATGGGCGAGCGCGGCATCGATATCGCCGTGGCCGCCGCCGATATCGTGCTGCTCGCCGACGACCTGCGCCGCGTGCCGGACAGCGTGCGCCTCGGGCGGCGCTGCCGGCGCATCGCGACGGCGAATGCGGCGATCGGGCTGGCGTGGACGGTGGCCGTCATCACGCTCGCGGCGCTAGGCGTATTGAGCGCCGTGGCGAGCGCGGTGCTGCACAACGTGGGCACGTTCGTCGTGATCGCGAACGCGGGGCGCCTCCTGCGCGACGAATGACGAACGCCGTTAGTGCGGCACCGCCGTCAACGTGCGCAACTGCTCCAGCAGCTTCACCGCCGGGCTCGGCAGAATGCCGTGGCGCCGGCGAAACGCGGTGAGCGTGCGCCGGCCCTCGACTCCCGGCATGTCGAGCGTATCGAACACACCCGCCTTGCTTTCCGTGAGGTACATCGTCGATGCCATCCAGCTCAGGAACCCCGAGCGGGCCACGAGGCTCTTGAGCGCCGTGATCGAGCGCGTCTGCACCACCACGTTCGGCAGGCCCAGCCCGTGCGCCGCGAAGACCTGCTCCATGTGCTCGAACGGCGCCGTGCCGCGCGGCGGAATCGCCCATTGCTCGTTCAGGGTGTCCGCGAGCGCGAGGTCGGGTTTCGCGCGCAACGGATGATCGTGCGCCGCCACCACATAGCTGGAATCCTCCCAGCGGCAATCGCCGATCGCTGCAATTTCGTCGGTATCGGGCACGGCCATGCTGAGCGCGAGATCGATCTCGCGTTTGACGAGCGCATCGGCGAGCCGGTCCCACACGCCTTCGAGAATCTCGACGCGCAGCCCGGGCCAGCGCCGCAGCACGCCGCTCACGGCGAGCGGCAGCACGAGGCTCGCAATGCTGCCCACCGCCCCCACGCGGATCGTGCCGCGCGCGAGGCCGCGCATGGCGTCGATTTCCTCGCGCGCCTGCTCCGCTTCGCGCTGCAGCAGGATGGCGTGCGGCAGGAGCGCTTCGCCCACGGCGGTGAGGTGCATGCCGCGCGAATGCCGCTCGAACAGCGGCGCGCCCACTTGCTCTTCGAGGCGGCGGATCGCGCGCGAGAGCGCGGGCTGGGTCACGTGCAGCGTTTCCGCCGCGCGCCCGAGACTGCCCGCCGAGACGATGGTCGCGAACGCCTGGAGTTGCTGGAGGTTGTAAGTCATGCCTAAAGGTAATGGCTTTTGGCGAAATCCGCAATTTCCGGTTACCCGTAGCGTCGCGATAATGATCCTCCATTGAACGACGCGCTTTTTTCGACAGGAGGCCTTGGATGACTGGCAGCGCGCCTCAGCAGAACCAGCAGAAGCGGGACACCACGGCACCCGGCGGCGCCGGCGGTGCCTATACCGTGCGCGACGCGGTCATCGACTTCGCCCGCCGCGTGGGCATGACCTCGGTCTTCGCCAACCCCGGCTCGACCGAGCTGCCCATGTTCCGCGACTTCCCCGCCGACTTCCGCTACGTGCTCGGCCTCCAGGAAGCGGTCGTGGTCGGCATGGCCGACGGCTATGCGCAGGCCACCGGCAATGCGGCGCTCGTGAACCTGCACTCGGCGGCGGGCGTGGGCAACGCCATGGGCAACCTCTTCACGGCGTTTCGCAACCGCACGCCGCTCGTCGTCACGGCGGGCCAGCAGGCGCGTTCGATCCTGCCCTTCGACCCGTTTCTCGCGGCCACCCAGGCCACCGAGCTGCCCAAGCCCTATGTGAAGTGGAGCATCGAGCCGGCGCGCGCGCAGGACGTGCCGCTCGCCGTCGCGCGCGCTTACGCGATCGCCATGCAGGAGCCGCGCGGCCCGGTGTTCGTGTCGATTCCCGTGGACGACTGGGACCAGCCGGCCGAACGCGTGCCCGAGCGCGCGCTCGCGCACACCACGCGCCCCGAGCCCGCGATGCTGGCGAACATCGGCGCGGCGCTCGACGCGTGTGCGCGCCCCGTCTTCGTGGTGGGCGGCGCGGTGGATCGCGCGGGCGCGGCCGACGACGTGGTCCGGCTCGCGGAGCGCCATCGTGCGCGCGTGTTCGTCGCCCCCATGACGGGCCGTTGCAGCTTTCCGGAAAAGCATCCGCTGTTCGCGGGCTTTCTGCCGGCCATGCGCGAGCGCATCGTCGAGTTGCTCGGCGGGCACGATCTCGTGTTCGCGATCGGCGCGCCGGCTTTCACCTATCACGTGGAGGGCCACGGGCCGCACGTGCCGCCGGGCGCCGCGCTGTACCAGTTGATCGACGATCCGAACACCGCCGCGTGGACGCCCGAGGGCATGGCCGCCGTGGGCAATGTGAGGCTGGGCGTGCTGGATCTGCTGGAGCGGCCCGCGCCGGCCGTCGAGCGTGCGATGCCCGCGCGGCGCGCCGTGCCGCCGCGCGCCGTGCCACCGGCTGCGCCGGGCGAGCGCATGTCGGTCGCCTACGCGCTGCAAACGCTCGCCGAAGTGCGCGACGCGGGCACGGCCGTCGTCGAGGAAGCGCCCAGCTCGCGCCCGGTGATGCAGGCGTATCTGCCCTACGAGCGCCCCGGCACCTTCCTCACGATGGACAGCGGCGGCCTGGGCTACGGCATGCCCGCCGCCGTGGGCGTGGCGCTCGCGAAGCCCGGCGAACGCGTAATCGCGCTGATCGGCGACGGCTCCAGCATGTACTCGATCCAGGCGATCTGGAGCGCGGTGCAGCTCGATCTGCCGATTACCTTCGTCATCCTGAACAACACGCGCTACGCAGCGCTACAGGACTTCGCGCCGGTGTTCGGCTTCGCGCCGACCGACCCGGTGCAGGGCACCGACCTGCCGGGGCTCGATTTCGTCACGCTGGCCGCGGGCATGGGCTGCCCCGGCGTGCGTGTGAGCGAGGCGGGGCCGTTGCGCGATACGCTTGGCCGCGCGCTGGCCGGGCAGGGCCCGAAGCTGGTCGAGCTGCTCGTCGCCTGAACGGTGCGTGCGCAACCTGTCGAATTCACGTAAAGCGAGGAAAAAGGACATGCAAACCGTAACGATGCTGATCGACGGCGAAGCGGTGCAGGCACGCAACGGGGCGACGTTCGAGCGCCGCAATCCGCTCGACGGCACGGTGGCGAGCTGCGCGCCCGCGGGCACGGTGGAAGACGCAGTCGCGGCGGTCGATGCGGCGGCGGCCGCCTTCCCGGTATGGTCGGCCATGGGCCCGAGCGAACGCCGCGCGCTGCTCACGAAGGCCGCGCACGCGCTCGAAGCCAAAGCCGAAGCGTTCGCCGCCGCGATGGCCGCGGAAACCGGCGCATCGGGTATCTGGGCGGGCTTCAATGTGCATCTCGCGGCAGCCGGCCTGATCGAGGCCGCCGCGCTCACCACGCAGATCGGCGGCGAGCTGATTCCCTCCGACGTGCCCGGCAGCCTCGCCATGGGCGTGCGCCAGCCGGCGGGCGTCGTGCTCGGCCTCGCGCCCTGGAATGCCCCCGTGATCCTCGCGGTGCGCGCTATCGCGTTGCCGCTCGCGTGCGGCAATACCGTCGTGCTCAAGGGCTCGGAGATTTGCCCGGCCACGCACGGTCTCATCATTGCGGCGATGCAGGAGGCGGGCCTGCCGCGCGGCACCGTCAACTTCGTGACGAATGCGCCCGCCGACGCGGCGCGCGTGGTCGAAGCCATGATCGCGCACCCGAAAGTGCGCCGCGTGAACTTCACGGGCTCCACGCGCGTGGGCCGCATCATCGCCGAAACCTGTGCGCGCTATCTGAAGCCTTCGGTGCTCGAACTGGGCGGCAAGGCGCCGCTCGTCGTGCTCGACGATGCCGATATCGAAGCGGCGGCGCACGCGGCCGCGTTTGGCGCGTTCGCCAATTCCGGGCAGATCTGCATGTCGACGGAGCGCATCATCGTCGATGAAAGCATTGCCGACGCCTTCGTCGCGCGTCTGGGCGAGCGCGCCCGCGCGCTGCCGCTCGGCGATCCGCGCAAGGGCCCGGTCGTGCTCGGATCGGTGGTGGACATGAGCACCGTGGAGCGCTGCAACGCGCTGATCGACGACGCGCTCGCCAAAGGCGCGACGCTCGTATGCGGCGGCAAGGCCGAGACCACGCTGATGCCCGCCACGCTGCTCGACCATGTCACGCCCGGGATGCGCGTCTATCACGACGAATCGTTCGGTCCCGTGAAGGGCATCGTGCGTGTGCGTGGCGAGGACGCCGCGATTGCCTGCGCGAACGACAACGCGTACGGGCTTTCGTCGGCGGTATTCAGCCGCGATACGGCGCGCGCGTGGGGCGTCGCGCAGCGCATCGAGTCGGGCATCTGCCACATCAACGGGCCGACCGTGCACGACGAAGCGCAGATGCCGTTCGGCGGCGTGAAGGAGAGCGGCTTTGGGCGCTTCGGCGGCAAGGCGGGCATTGCCGAATTCACCGAACTGCGCTGGATCACGATGCAGACCGCGCCGCGCCACTATCCGTTCTAAGGGCGCGCCATGCATATCGCCATACTCGGCGCGGGCGCGATGGGCTCGCTGTTCGGCGGTCTGCTCGCCGTTGCGGGCCATCGCGTCACGCTGCTCGACGTCGACGACGCTCACTTGAACGCGATCAACGAAGCCGGTCTGCGGCTCACGACCGATGCGGGCGAGCGAGTCGTCGCGAATCTCGAGGCGTTGCGCCCGGAGGCGGCGACCACGCCGGCCGATCTGTTGATCGTCTTCACCAAGACGCTGCACACGCAGGCGGCGCTCGGCGCGGCGCACGCCGTGCTCGGGCCGCAAACTGCGCTGCTGTCGCTGCAGAACGGCCTCGGCAACGCCGAGCGTCTCGCACAGTTCGCGGACCCGGCTCGCGTGATGATAGGCGTGACGACCTGGCCCGCCGACAAGAACGGCCCTGGCCGCGTGAGTTCGCACGGCCAGGGCGTGATCCGCCTGATGAGCGCGGACGGCGCGCATTCGCCGATGCTTTCCCGCACGGTCCAAGCGCTCAACGACGCCGGACTCGCCTGCAGCGCGGACGCCGATGTCTGGGCGGCGATCTGGGAGAAGGTCGCGTTCAACACGGCGCTCAACAGCCTTTGCGCGGTGACGGGCTGCACTGTCGGCGAACTCACGAACGTGCCGGACGGCGAAGCGCTCGCGCTCAAGATCGTCGCAGAAGTCGCGGCGGTGGCGCATGCGCACGGCGTGGCCGTGAACGAGGCGCATGTGGCCGACAACGTGCGGCACGCGCTCGCGCATCACCGCGCGCATCGGCCTTCGATGCTCCAGGACGTGATCGCCGGGCGCAAGACCGAGATCGAGGCCATCAACGGCGCGGTCGTCGAGGCGGCGGGCATGCGTGCGATCGCCGTGCCATATACGACAGCGCTGCTGCATCTCGTGCGCCTCGTCGATGCAAAGGATTCCGTATGAAATAGCAGTCAACGTCGCACCACCATGACAAACGAATGACTGCGCGTCCACAGCGCAGCAAAGGAGACAATTCATGACTTATGCCACGCCCGCCCCCGCCTCGGGAGCGACGCCGCGCGAGAGCGACGCCATCGCCGGCGGCACGGTCGATATCGGCCGCACGCTCGACGAAGGCGCGTATTCCACGCTGCAGAAGTTCGCCGTGGTGCTGGCGGCCTTGTCGATCGTCGTCGACGGCTTCGACAGCCAGTTGATCGGCTTCGCGATTCCGGTGCTGATCAAGGAGTGGGGCATCACGCGCAATGCGTTCGCCCCCGTGGTGGCGGCGGGGCTGATCGGCATGGGCTTCGGCAGCGCATTCGCCGGCCTGTTCGCGGATCGCTTCGGACGCCGCTGGGCCGTGGTGGGCAGCGTACTCGTGTTCGGCACGGCGACCTGCGCGATCGGCCTCGCGCCGAACGTGGCGGCCATCGCCGCGCTGCGCTTCATAGCAGGCTTTGGCATTGGCGGCGCGCTGCCGAGTTCGACGACGATGACAGCCGAATTCACGCCCGCGCGCTTTCGCACCTTCGCGGTGACGGCGACCATCGTGTGCGTGCCGCTCGGCGGCATGCTGGCGGGCATTTTCGCGGCGCAAGTGCTGCCGGTGTACGGCTGGCGCGGGCTCTTTTTCGCTGGCGGTGTGCTGCCCCTCGTGCTCGCGCTCGTGCTGCTCGTGGCGCTGCCCGAGTCTCCCCGCTTTCTCGCACGCCGGCCGAAGCGCTGGCCCGAACTCGTGCGCCTGCTCGGCCGCATGGCGCGCGAGGTTGCGCCGGACGCGGTGTTCACCGACGTGCGCGAGCAAAGCGCCGAAAAGCACGTGGGCTTCATGGCGCTCTTTCGCGACGGCCGCGCACGCGACACCGTGGCGATCTGGTGGGCGTTCTTCATGTGCCTGCTCGCCGTGTACAGCGCATTCAGCTGGCTGCCCGCCATGCTGACGAGCGAAGGTCTGAGCGTCTCGCTCGCCGGCTACGGGCTGAGCGCGTACAACCTGGGCGGCGTGATCGGCGCGTTGCTGTGCGCGCTCGCCATTGCGCGCTTCGGCTCGCGCGGGCCGCTCCTGTTGTGCTGCGCGGGCGGCGCGGCGAGCGCCTGGGTGATGCTCGGCGTGGGTGCGACCCAGCACACGGGCTTGCTCATTGCGGGTCTCGGCCTGCACGGCCTCTTCGTCAACGCGGTGCAATCGACCATGTACGCGCTGTGCGCCTACGTCTACCCAACGGGCGTGCGCGCGACGGGCACGGCCTCGGCGCTGGCATTCGGCCGCGTGGGCGCGATCCTGAGCGCGTTTGCCGGCGCGGTGGTGATTACCGCAGGCGGCGCGGCAGGCTATCTGACGATGCTCGGCGCAGCCATGGCGCTGGTGCTGATCGCGCTGGCCGTGGTGGGCCGTCATATCCCGAAGCGCGCGGGACAGCAGCGGATTTGATCCGTTCCTGAGACTGGACGATGGCGCGGGCCTGCGCCATCGCGTTCGGTCGGTCAGTGCATTCAATCAAGAGTACTAAAAAACGACGCACGACAAGGCGGCGTGGCTGTGTGTCGCCCTCTCACGCGTCGAATCGAAAACAACGTCCGGCTGGCGGCAAGTCCGCGAGACCGGAACACCAGGAGAACACGGAGATCATGAAACTTCGGATCGCAGCAGGGCTGGTCTTCGCTGGCCTCAGCGCGTCGGCGTTCGCGCAGGGCAGCGTTACGCTTTACGGCATCGTCGATACCGGCATCGAATATGTTTCACACGCGAACGCGGCGGGCGACAGCGTGGTGCGCATGCCCGGCATTACCGGCGAAATGCCCTCGCGCTGGGGCGTGCGCGGCAGCGAGGGGCTGGGCGGAGGGTGGTCCACGATTTTCGCTTTGGAGAGCGGCTTCAACATGCGCGGCGGCACCCTGAATCAGGGCGGCCGGCTGTTCGGGCGCCAGGCGTGGGTGGGCATGAGCAGCCCCTATGGCAGCCTGACGTTCGGGCGTCAGTACACCATGACGTTCTGGGCGATCGCCGACGCCGATCTGCTCGGACCGGACATCTACGGCGGCACCGCTTCGTTCGACCAGTACCTGCCGAGTTCGCGCAGCGACAACACGATCGTCTACAAGGGCAGCTACGGGGGCTTCACGCTCGGCGCGACGTGGTCATTCGGGCGCGATTCGGCCGGCACCGGCAATTCGCCGGGCCAGGGCACCTGCGCGGGGCCCGTGCCGGGCAGTTCGCAGTCTTGCCGCGAATGGTCGGCGATGCTGCGCTACGACCGCAATGGTTACGGCGTCGCCGCTGCCTATGACGAACAACGCGGCGGCCCAGGCGCGGCGGCGAACCTCTACGACGGCACGCCGACCTTCGCACTGACGAACCCGGGCGACACCGACGTACGCATCCAGCTCAACGGCTACGGCCATGTCGGCGCGCTGCGCATCGGCGGCGGCTGGCTGGGCAGGCGCGTCGACACGGTGTCGGCTGAAACGCCCAACGTGCATTCGGACCAGTTCTATCTCACGGCGCAGTATCCGGTGACGGCGGCCTTTATCGTCGACGGCGGCGTGTACCACATCGTCAATAGCGACCACGACACGCGCGGCACGATTGCGGCGCTGCGCACCACGTATCAGCTGTCCAAGCGATCAGCCGTTTATCTGCAGGGCGCGTATTTGTGGAACAGCGCGAAGGCGGCCTACACGGTGAGCCAGGGTGGCGGCGGCACGACGCCCGCACCGGGAGCGGGGCAACTGGGGATCATGGCGGGTATCCGGCATAGCTTCTAGGAATGCGGCTGCCGGTGGCGTTGCAAACCCTCGCGTCGGACGCGGCCCTCGCCTGAACGAGGCGAGGGCCGCGTGGGCGATCAGAGACCGCTTACCGTCTTGACCGTCACCCACTGGCCGTTCTTCACCTGATAGACCGTGGACGAACCGTTCTTGAGCGAGCCATTCGCGTTGTACGCGATATGGCCGGTAATGCCGTCGAAGGCGATGCTTTGCATCTTCGCGCGATAGTCGTCGGGCTTGGTCGAATTGGCGGCCTGCATCGCCTTGATGGCGGCCCACGCCGCGTCGTAGCCGAACGGCGCATAAGAGAGCACGTCGACGCCATATTTCTGCTTGAAGCGGTCGGCGAACTTCGCGCCGACCGGCGTGCTGTCGAGCGGCCGGCCGTACTCCCACGCCATGGCGCCTTCGGACACGTCGCCCGCGAGCTTGACGAAGTCCACATCCTTCACGCCGCCGCCGCCCACGTACTGCGCCTTGATGCCGAGCTGGGCCATCTGCTTCATGATGCCGGCCGCCTGCGGGTTGAGGGCGCCCACGAAAATCAGATCGGGGTTCTTGCTCTTGATGTTCGTGAGCTGCGTCTTGAAGTCCGTCGCCTGGTTCGTCGTGTACTCGCGATCGACGATCTCCCCACCGTGCGCCTTGACGGCCTTCACGAATTCGTCGGCTTCGCCCTGGCCGAACGCCGTGCGGTCGTCGATGACGGCGATGCGTTTGGCCTTCGTCGTCGTGACTGCGTAGGCGCCCGCGGTGCCCGCGTTTTGCGCGTCGCTCGAGATCACCATGAAGATGTTCTTGAAGCCGCGGCCGCTGATGACCGGGTTCGTCGCGGCCGGATCGATGTCGGGCAGGCCCGCCTTTTCGTACAGCTCGGAAGCGGGAATGGTCGTGCCCGAGTTGAAGTGGCCGACGACGACCGAAACGCCTTCGTCGACGAGCTTTTGCGCGACCTGCACGCCCACGCGCGGGTCGGCCTGATCGTCTTCGGCGACGAGTTCGAACGAGACGGGCTGGCCGTTGATCTTGACGCCTTGCGCCTTGGCGTCGTCGAGGGCCATCTTGACGCCGTTTTCCAGGTCTTTGCCGTAATTCGCGTTCGGTCCGGTGAGCGGCGCGGCAAAACCGATTTTAACGACGGTATCCGCGCGCGAGGCGAGCGGTGCAACAGCGAGAAGTGCTCCAGCGGCAACTGCGATAGGGGTAAGAGTCTTCGCAAAACGCATGTTGTTTCCTTTGTCGGCAAGCATGGGTCTACTGCTGTGGCGTGCATACCGACCAGGCTTCCCCGCTTCGCGCGGTTAGCGGCCGGCTCACGACTCTCTTGTTCGCGTCGACTGCGGGTTGGGCTCCTCCAGAATAGGCGTGGAATCGATCGAAGCGCCCCGCACGCAAGACGCCGGGGCGAGACGCTGAGAGCGACTATAGGAAGCCAATATCGCTTCGTCTTGACCGTTCACGACGGCTTCCATGCGCATTTCTGCATAGCGGGCCGAATCGGGGCAATCAGGGCAAGTACGCCCTGCCGGGGCGAAATAAGGCGTAATAGAAATGTAATCGACATCCGCGCGGGGTCCGGTAAAGTCCCGCCATCACGCGCAATGCAGCACAACAATGACATCACGCCTGTCACGACGAGAATTCATCAAACTGACGATCGCGGTCGGCACGACCGTTGCGGCCATTGAAACGAGCCCTGCGGCCTTCGCGAACGCCGCGCCTTGCCGGCTCACGCCCGAGCAGGAAGTCGGCCCTTACTGGATCGACGGCGATCTCGTGCGCCGCGACATCCGGGAGGGCAGACCGGGCGTGCCGTTGACGCTCGACATCGTGCTTACCGACGCGAGAACGTGCGCGCCGCTCGTAGGCGCGGCAGTCGACATATGGCAATGCGATGCGATGGGCGTCTACTCCGGCTACACGAAGATGGAACTTCCGCCCCCGCCCGATTTCGATCCGAAGGCGCCTGGCCGCCCGCCCGCGGGTCAGCCCCCTGGTCCGCCGCCCATGACGCCGCCCACGCTGCGGCCTACCGACCACCAGACCTTCCTGCGCGGCATTCAGCACACCGATCGCGCGGGCATCGTCACGTTCGAAACCATCGTGCCGGGCAACTATCCCGGGCGCACCAACCACATTCATTTCAAGGTCCGCACGGCACGCGCGTCGCAACCGCAGCGCACGCATGTTTCGCATGTCGGCCAGGTCTTCTTGCCGGAATCGCTGATGGTGACGCTGATGCAACTCGATCCGTATCGCGGCCACGCGATCCAGCGCACCACGCAGAGCGAAGACCCGGTATTCGTCGATCAGTCCGGCTCGACGATGGTCGCAAGCGCGAGCCCCATTGCCGTTGATGGCCGCGTCACCGGGTTGCGTGCGCGCGTGAGCGCGCTGGTCGATCCCGATGCGCAGCCGCAGCCGCTCGAACCGCTTCCGGGGCCTCCCGCACGCTGATCCCGGCCGCGCCGGGCGCGGGGCGGCAATGCTGGCCCAGGCGCGCTGATAGACTTCTTGCATGCAACATGGGAGAAGCGTTCGTGGGCGCGTTCGAGCGTGTCTTGATGCGAGCGTTTGGTCGACCCGAAGGCATCCTCGGTCGGCTCGGCGGCATGCTCATGGCAAAGATGAACCAGCCGTGCGCGGCATGGGCTATCGGCCTCCTCGAGATTCGCGAACACGACCGGGTGCTTGAAATCGGGTTCGGGCCTGGCGCGGGTATTCAGCTTCTCGCCGCAGCGGCACCCTCCGGGCACATTGACGGCATCGATCCATCACAGGAAATGCTGGCGCAAGCCACAGCGCGGAATGCCGCTGCAATCGCCCGCGGCCGGGTCGGTCTGCGAATCGGCTCAGTGGAGCGGTTGCCATGCGAAGCCAGCACCTTCGCGCCCGGTTTCACTGCGTATTCGGGACAAAAGCCCGGCGGGTTGATCGAACGACTAACAGCCGCCGGCTTTGTCGAAGCGAAGCTTGTCGAAACCGAGAAGGCTTTTTGCGTGCTCGCTGTCGAACCATGAGCGAACAGGCAGGTAACGGCTATTCAGCAGGATCGCAGAACAAGCGTGTGCCTATTTCTTTCGCCTGCTCTTTTCGGGGTCCTGAAGGGGGCGAAGCGCATAGCACGACGCTCCATGCCGGCTCAGGAAGAGCCGGCATACACGCCATCGCGCGACCTCGTCAGACGAAAAAGCTTACGACCCGCCAAAGAACACCGGCTTCATCCCGGTCGGGCTGGCCGGATGGCCCATCTGCGACGAGCCGTTCATGGCAGGGCCGTAGCCGCTGCCCTGGCCGGCGGCACTAGCGTCGGCGGCCGGCATGCTGGAGGGAAAGTCGACGGTGTTCGCATTGGCCGGATTGAAGCCGGCTTGCTGAAGCTGTGCGATCTCGGCCTGTACTTGTGCGCGCGTCAGACCTCCATCCGACTGCGCCAACGAAGCAATTGGCACAGCCATGACGGCGACCGCGCAAACTGCGTGGACTAGCGTCTTCATAATGGTCCACCTCCGGGTTAGTGACACCGGCTCACACGTGCTGCAAACGGCCCGTTCATCCGAACCCTGGTTCGACCCCTTGCCAGACTTTGCAGCGCTCATACGTTATCGTTGTCCTCTGTTCCGATCGTATGCGCGGGTGATCGTTTTGGCCTCCACCATTTGATGGAGGCTCTCGAAATGGCGCGGCGGATCGTGTGGCCACGCGCGTCGAAGCAGGGATCGGCATTTCGATCCTTTCCCGAGATTGCGTAGATTGTTCGGGGGCGGATGGTCTAACGGCTGTTCCGCAAGGTCAACTGATTCGTCACCGACCTGACTCCGCGCACCGATCTTGCCGTGTTGCCGGCGAGCGCGATCTGCCTGGGCTCAGGCACCCATCCCGTGAGCGTCACGACGCCGAGGCGCGCCCTGACGCGAATCCCTGAAGCATCCAGGTTCGGCGTCCGCCCAAGGGCGCTGCGGACGTCACGAGTCACGGCACTGTCCGGCCTGTTCTGAAGCCGCGACGTCGAGTACGCCGCCCGATGCGCTGTCGCGCCAGCACCCGTGTTCTCACCTGTCTGCGCGCCAGCGTGGATCGAGCCACAACTCATGGAGACCACAACCAGGATCGCGCAGATTTTGACGCTCACACCGCTCACTTTCATGCTCCCTTTCAGGCCAGCCCTTCGATTTCCCGCTATCTAGCCGCTCCATCACGGTAGAACGCGTCACTGGCGTCCACCATTTGCGAGAGTCCGGGCTGTTCGAGTGGATAATGCCCGGCGCTTTCGAGCATGACAACCTTCACCGGCACCCTCTGGATCCTCTCGAGGAACGGTTCGCTCGAGTGCAAGGGCGTCCAGCGGTCTGCTGCGCGCAATGCCACGCCAGGCAAGGGGCGCAGCAAGGTAGGGCCGCATCGCTTCGCCTGCAAAACGGGCCGCCTCGTGAAACAGTTACAAGATAAGTATTGACGCTGGTCCATCCGGCAGGGTAACGTTCGCATCGAAGTTCAAGAAGTTCGATTGCTGTTCATCAATTGCTCGCGCCCCCGCGGTATTCGTTGTCCTCTCCCTCCTTGAAGCTTCACGCGCTCTTCAATAGAGCAATTTTTCGCATTTTTTTTCTCAAGGATTCTTCATGGATACCGGCACCGTTAAGTGGTTCAACGACAGCAAAGGCTTTGGCTTCATCACCCCGGACAAGGGCGGTGACGACCTGTTCGCTCACTTCTCCGAAATCAGGAGCGAAGGCTTCAAGACGCTGGCTGAGAATCAGAAGGTGAGCTTCGAAACGAAGCAAGGCCCGAAGGGTCTGCAAGCGGCTAACATCAAGCCGCTGTAAAGTTGAAGGGCCCGGCCTCCTCAGACGGACGCCGGGTTGCAGCGACACCCTCGCGGAGCTTTGCCTCCCTCTGTTGGCGCGATCACTCCTGATTGGCATCTGTTTATTCAGCAGCTTGCCGGCGCCATACGCCTCGTTGCGCCTCATTCTCCCCTCAGGCTTTAACGCCCTTTTTTCGCTTTTCGACTGCTGAAGAATTCGGCTCGAATGGCTTTGAATCGGCGCGCCCGTGCGCGATTCGCACGGCATGTGCGCGCTCAAATATCATTAAAATTAAAATGCAGAACAAGCAAATTCAACATTACAACGGCTATGCCGTCCAATCCTCGGCGCATCGCTTGCCCGATGGTAGCTTTTCATCCAACCTGTCGCTCGAACTCATCGACGGCGAGCGAGCCGAAGGCCGCTACTCGTTCTATTCGCTCGATTACTTCAAGAGTGAAGAGCAAGCGTTGCAGCACTCGACCCAGTGGGCACGCAACTGGGTCGACACGCGCGGCTAAAGACGACGCCAAAGTGCGAAACACTCAACGCACCTGAAGCGCCAGGGCGGGTGCAGCAAAGCGCGCCCAATCATCACGCGGGACCCCGAACTGCGCGTCGTCGGCATGCGTCGCTGACAACACCCATTCCTTGTGGCCCCGCCGAGAGTGGCGGGATAAATAGCGGCCTTCGGTTACAATACAGGACTAGTTCGCTTCGCACAGCACCGACAAGACGCGTGTGGGTGAGTCGCGAGTCCTCCTTTGATTGATAGTCCGGCGATAACTGTGCTCGCTGGACTATACGCCCCGACGCGTATCGGTCCGGTATTGCGAGCCGCCGCGTTTTACCCATCCCCTCGCGTATCTCAGTCGCCGCCCGGACAGAGCGGTGACCATGACTTCCGGGACGCAAGGGCAGCCCGGCAATTTCATGCTCCCCATTGCCGCGCGAGCGCTTGTCGATCAACGCTCGCGACGTCTTCGCAATGCGGCGTCCGAACCTATGTCCCGCCAAATGATCAGGAATCTTGAATGGCCAAAGAAGAACTGCTGGAACTCGACGGTATCGTTGACGAAGTGCTGCCAGACAGCCGTTACCGCGTCACGCTCGACAATGGCGTGGTTGTAGGTGCGTACGCATCCGGTCGAATTCGCAAGAATCACATTCGCATCCTTGCGGGCGACCGGGTAACGCTGGAACTCTCGGTGTACGACCTGACGAAAGGACGAATCAATTTCCGGCATAAGGATGAGCGAAGCGGCGCCGCAACGCCAAGAACCCCATTTCGCCGTCGTTGACGGAGCGCGCGACCGTCGGCTGTGACCCTTACCTGTGCCACGACGCAGCGTGCACATCCATATCACGATTCGCCATGGCTGGTGGATCTCAACCAAGGAAAATAGTGACTACCGTAATTCTGAAACCCGACGAGCCCATGGAAGTTGCGTTGCGCCGTTTCCGTCGCTCGATCGAGCGCACCGGCCTGATTCCGGAGCTTCGTGCCCGGACAGCCTATGAAAAACCTACCGCGGTACGCAAGCGCAAAAAGGCCGCTGCTGTGGCACGCCTGCGCAAGCAGATCAAACGGTCGTTGCCGCCGAAGAAGCGGTACTGACCGCACCGGCATCTACCTGTGCCGACTGCCCCGATCCCATGGTGGCACTCCGCTGAACGCATCGACGAGGTAATCGATCATGACGCGCACCCTGGCGCTCAGCTGTCGACGGCTCGGGTACATGGCGAGTATGTCGATCTCGGGCAGCCGATAATCCGGCAAGACGTGAACGAGTTTGCCGGCACGTAGATCGTCGCCGGTCAGGAATGTTGGTTGCCAGATCACGCTTTGGCCAGCGAGCGCTGCCAAGCGTGCCGTGTCGCCGTTATTGGTATGCATGTGGCAGTCGACCCTCACAGCGTGGGTCTTGCCGCCACGGTCGATGAGTTGCCACTCATCGCCGGTGGCCGCATAGGTGTACCCTATGCAGCGGTGCTGCATCAGGTCCGCCGGCATGGCCGGTTGTCCGAAGTGGGCCAGATACGCCGGCGACGCGCACAGGATGTTTTGCGATGTCGCCAGCTTGCGGGCTGCGTGGCTAGTGGAGCCGGCGCGACGAATGCCTTCAGACCTGGTGGAGACGCTCAAAGCGATTGGCATGTATCGCATGTTCGTACCCAGGAGTCACGGCGGAATGGAACTGGATCTTCCGCAGGGGCTCAGGGTGATCGTCGAACTCGCAAAGATCGATGGGTCGTTGGGTTGGACCGCGACGATTGCCTCCCTGCTGAACATTCGGACCTATGATCAGGTGTACGAATCAGTTCCGGACGTCATACTCGCCGGGTCATCCCAGCCCGGGGGCACCGCACAGCCGGTGCCGGGTGGCTGGCGCGTGAGCGGGCGCTGGCCGTTCGCGAGCGGTTGTCAGCAGACCGAATGGATGGTGGGTTTCGGCACGATGACGAAAGACGGAAAGCCGCTTCCCGGTCACGCTGGCGAAGAAGGGCCGCCGCTGGTGCGCGGCTTCATTCTCCCGGCGTCCGAATGGCAGATCGAGGATACGTGGCACGTGGCAGGGCTCAAGGGTTCCGGCAGCCATCACATCGCGATCGCCGACAGGATCGTGCCGGAAAGCAACTTCTTCGATACCGAGAGCCGCGCGGTCCGAACATCAGCAGCGTGGGCGAGTCATCTCCCTGAATGCCTCATGAGAGCCCCCGGAGGGATCTGGCCCGATTCGTGAATATCGAAATCGCCGGCACGCAATGATGCGTGGTCAGGCAAGCACAACTTCCGCAAGGAACGTTGCGAAGTAGTCGTCGTCCAGCCATCCTGAAACATGCTTTGACGCTTCGATGCGCTGGATTTCGCTCTGTCCTTTATCCGTCAGGACGGCAATCTGTAAGGTGGGGAGGTACTTCGTACTGGGGGGAGGTTTCTGGTCTACGGTCTGGATCAAACCCTGTGCGCGAAGCAACGTGAAGATTGCCGGTCGCTTGTGCCACGGTATTTGTCGATGCAAAGCAAGTCGAAGAGCTTCTAGTACAGCGCCATTATTGAATTCCATGAGGATCCTTCTGGTGTTCGACTGAAACGTCCTGCTGGCTCTGGGTACCTACAGTAGCACATGAATGGGTTCTGTACGATGACACATAAAAACGAAACCTGTCATGTTCAGCGATGATGCCGGCGCGGCGCGCGGCGCCGCTACGTTATTCAGCGGCGTTCAGCATCGATCTTCCTGACCATCGAACCTGCGTGGTAACCGCTAAAATTACAGTTTTAGCCCGGAATACGCCGATGTCTTTTGCCTCGCTTGGCCTGATCGAACCCTTGCAGCGTAATGTGCAAGACCTCAATTACCAGACGCCGACGCCGGTGCAGGCCAAGGCGATTCCTGCCGTGCTCAGCGGCAAGGACGTCATGGCTGGGGCACAGACCGGTACCGGCAAAACGGCGGGTTTTGCGCTGCCCCTGTTGCAGCGGCTGGTGCAACACGGCCCGGCGGTGTCCAGCAACCGCGCGCGCGTTCTCGTGCTGGTGCCCACGCGTGAACTGGCCGAGCAAGTGCTGCAAAGCTTTATCGCTTACGGCAAAGGCCTCGACTTGCGATTTCTGGCCGCCTATGGCGGCGTGAGTATCAACCCGCAGATGATGAAGTTGCGCAAAGGCGTGGATGTGCTCGTTGCCACGCCGGGCCGTTTGCTCGATCTCAACCGCCAGAACGCCGTGCAGTTTGATCAGGTACAAACGCTGGTGCTGGACGAAGCCGACCGCATGCTGGATCTGGGCTTTGCGCGCGAACTCAACGCCGTCTTTGCTGCCTTGCCGGCTCAGCGGCAGACCCTGCTGTTCTCCGCGACGTTTACCGACGATATCCGCGCCATGGCGGCGGGCATTCTGCGCAGCCCGGTCAATATCAGCGTGAGCCCGCCCAATGCCACGGCCAGCAAGATCAAGCAGTGGGTGGTTCCGGTGGATAAAAGGAACAAGCCTGAGCTCTTCATGCACCTCGTGGCCGAGAACAACTGGGAGCACGCGCTGGTGTTCGTCAAAACCCGCAGTGGCGTGGATTATCTGGCGGCCATGCTGGATGAAGCGGGCTATGCGGTCGACACCATCCACGGCGACAAACCGCAACCGGCGCGACTGCGTGCGCTGGAGCGCTTCAAAACGGGCGAAGTCAATATGCTGGTGGCCACCGATGTGGCTGCGCGCGGGCTGGATATCGACGATCTGCCGTTGGTGATCAACGTCGATCTGCCGATCGTGGCGCAAGACTATGTGCACCGTATTGGCCGTACCGGCCGCGCGGGCGCCAGCGGCGTGGCGGTGTCGCTCGTGTGCGCCGATGAAGCGCCGCAACTGGCCGCGATTGAAGCGCTGATCCGGCAAACGCTGCCCCGCGAAGAAGAACCGGGCTTCGAAGCCGAACACCGCGTGCCGCAAACCAGCGCGACGGGTGAACTCATCAAGAAACCCAAAAAGCCCAAGAAGCCCAAAGTGTCCCATGCAGTGCCGGGCGTCATGCAGGTCGCCAGCAAAAAACCGCGCACGCAGAGCGGCGAAACCAAGGGCAAGCCTGCCACGCAGCGCACTGTGGCCGCGGGTAAGGGCACAAGTTTCACGAGCGGTAGCCCATTCAGCGTGCAAAAGCCACGCAGCAAGCCTGCCAGCAAGCCAGCTGCGGATTCGCGCAAGCCGGCTGGCAAACCCGCTGGCGGCCGCGGCAAACGCCAACCCTGATCCTTGGGATGCGCAACGCCAGTCCTGGAACAGGCTGGCCACCGGCGCACTTTGGCGCAGACGCGCACACAACCGTGCTCAACGCGGCCAGTGCCTGCGAGAGACGACAGCGAAGCTTACGGCGATCGCACCCGTCGCCGCGCGAAGGTGGGCGTCGTGGGACACGTCGCCGAAGCGAGAACGGCGACTGCGCACTCTGCGCGAATCGGAGTGGCTGACCGGGGGCGTGTCGGATTCGCTGTCGACCGCCGTTTTACCGATGGCGTCGGTTTCAAGGTCCGCCTGGGGGCCGTCAGCCGGCGAGGTTCGAATTGGCATTGCGGATGATTTTCGAGAGGGGCATGCACGTATTGAACTCCTCGCCCATCGATCAGTAAAATGAATGTTCTTACCGGTATGATTACTTTTCCGAATGGAACTGAAATTACTGAGGACGTTTCTGACGGTTACCGACCTGCGCCATTTCAGCCGCGCAGCGGATGCGTTGCACATGAGTCAGCCGGCACTCAGCAAGCAGATCGGCGCTTTGGAGGCGAGCCTCGGTGGCAGGCTGTTCGAACGCGGTCGGCACGGTGCGCAACTCACGCCGTTTGGCGAGACGTTCCTGTCCGATGCGCAGGCGCTCGTACGCGACGCGGATGAAATCCTGTTGCGCGCGCGAGAGGCAAGCAGCGGCCGGCACGGCCATTTGCGCCTCGGAATCTGCCTGTCCGTATTGACGATTGTGCCGAAGCTCATCGCCGATTTTCGAGAGCAGCATCCTGCCGTCTCCGTCACCCTGAGCGACCTGTCTTCCGCAGAGCAAACGCGCCGTCTGCTGGCGGGCAAGCTGGATGCCGGTTTCCTTCGCTTGCCTGCCGCGGATGGTCTGTCGTCATTCAAAGTCGTAGACGAGGGACTTGCGCTCGCATTGCCGCCACACCTTCCGTACACACGCCTCCCGGCGAATCTCGACGCGCTCAATGAAATCGGCTTCATCTCGCTGGTGCGTGCACGCGGGCCTGGGCTCGCTGCACAGATCGACCGGTGGTGCATCGAGCACCGCTTCGTGCCGAAGGTGACGCAGCAGGCCGAAGACATCCAGTCGGTCCTGACTTCGGTCGCCGCGGGAGTGGGCATTGCGTTCATTCCTTCTCGCGCACGACACCTGCTGCGGGATGCTACGGTACTGCCGCTTCATGGCAAAAACGCCAAGTGGCGCGTGGGACTCGCATGGCCTTCCATGCGGGAAAATCCGGTTACGGCGCGCTTTGTTGCATTCTTGCGCGCCGCAATGAAGAACGGTTAGTGGATGCGCGGCTGTTCCTGGAACTTGTGTACCAGGCCGACCCCTATGCCGCGCGTGTCGCTGCCGGGAGCCACCGTCAAGCCTGAGTAGGCGGTGCCGGAGAGCGTGTATTGCGCCTGATTCCGGTTCTGGAGAAAGCCGGCCGCTGTGTAGATTGAATGGTATTTTTTTACTTTCAATCGGACCGGGTAAACCAGTATCGAACCGTCGAATCGCGCACAGAAGCCGCAATTCGCCGGTCGATCTGTGCGCGAAAGGATTTGCGAATGGTTGTGCGAAAAATGGCGCGCTTATCTGACCGAGGGCAGTGTCGTCGTCCGCCGCCGCACCGATCTTTTGCACGGCCTATAGTCGATTCTCAGCAACCATAGTTTCGAATTCCTCCCGATAGCGCCGCGCGAGTGCCGATGCGGTTTCATGCAGTGATTCGCGATCGGTCGCGAGAGCATTGGCAACCGCATCGGCAAGATTGCCCAGATTCACAACGCCTGCGAGACCTGCCGCTTCCCATGTCCGCACATAAGCCGCATGCTTGCTTGCGTCGAGAGAATAATCAGGATGACTGATGTTGACGCGAGGAAGTGCATAGGCCATCGCGACGATGCGACCGTGCAGGCTGCTGCCGCAATAGATGCGGCTTCCTGCGATCAGCGCACAGATGTCCCAGACGTTCAGCGAGGCAAACACGCGAACGTGAACCGCGCGCAGTCGAGCCGCGAGCCGCTCGTACACCGCGAGGTCGTCATGCCAGGGGGCGGCGCCCGCGCGAAACAGCGCAATACCCAGGCCGTGCCCCCGCGCCGCGAGTTCGAATTGGGTGGCCAGCGTATCGAGCGTTGCATCGTCGCCGAAGTCAGCGCTGAATTGCGCGGCGACATATCCGCGTGGGAACGCCTGCCGCACGCAGGGCAGCGCGGAGTTGGCGGCGTGCCGGCGTATTGCCGTGCCGAACAGGGCCGCTGTCATCGTGGCGGGGTCCGGTATCAGGCGGGCTTCGATGCCCCGTTGGGCGAGCAGCGCCTGGGTTTGGCGGTCGCGCACGCTGACCGCATCCGCGGTTTGCAGCGCGGCGAGCACGTCGGCGCCCAACAGCGCATTGCGCGCATCGAGATCGACGCCTCCTGCCGCGTTGAACGAGAGATGCTTCACGCGCACGCCCGGCAATGCGGATTTCGACAGCACATACGGCGCGAGCGACGCCACGCCAACAAGCTGGTGCGCCCACGCGCGTCCGTCGCGCAGCCAGTCGTCTTCCGCTGCGATGAGCGCAGGCACGCGCTGCGGCGAGGCGAGCATGACGGCGGCCTCCCACGCATTGCAGGTCAGCAACTCGCCGCCTGCATGAATCACGTTCACGGGGCGGCCGCGCGCGAAAGCGGCGATGCGCGCGAGTGCGACCGTGGCAGGGCCGCCATCGCCATGCGGATCGCGCGCGGCGAGCCCGGCGAACAGCAGTTCGCGGCGTGGCAGCATGCGCGCCGCCACCTGCGCGATCAGCAGGTCGCCGAAATTGTGCCGGTCGAAGGCGCCGAAGATCACAGTGGGCGTGGAAGCCATGCGCGCCTCAGATCGTGCTTCTGTTCAATAGCCACCAGTCCCATACTCTCCCGTCCATACGGCGCCGCAGCATAAAGTGGGGCCGCAAGTCGGGCCGCTTCCCATACTGACATAAGGAAACCTTAAGCATTCTCGAGGAAACTGTCGGCCTTGCCGACGTGTTTTCCCTGCGTATGAGAACGGTCTACTCCGAACTGAAGAGCGCGCGCCTGCGCCCTACATCCAGCCGCGTGGCCGTGCTGAAGGTATTTCATGACGCGCCGCACGAGCATCTGACGGCTGACCAGGTCTTTCGCCGCATTGCAAAAGACGTGGAGCAATGCAGCCTGGCGAGCGTCTATCGCGCGCTTGCGCAACTGATGGAATCGTCGCTGCTCGACAGCACCTGGGTTGGCGAAACGCGCGTGGTGTACGAACTCGGGCGTGGTGCGCCGCACGCGCATCTCGTGTGCGAGAGCTGCAAGACCGTGGTGGACATCGACGAGCCGATGCTGCAGGAACAGCACGCCACCATCGCTGCGGCGAAACGCTTTCGCTATACGCATTCGAGTCTCGTCGTGTTCGGGCTTTGCGCCCAGTGCGCCGCGGCTTCGTCGTGAACTCGCGCATTGCCGGCGCCAGGTTCAGAGCGTAACGACCACCTTTCCCAACTGCTCGTTCGATTCCAGATAGCGGTGCGCCTCGACGATCTGCTCGAAGGGGAACGTCCTCGCTATGACGGGCCGTAGTGCCTCCGCTTCCAGGCCGCCCCATGAAGGCTTTGGCGCGCACCGTTTTTGCACCCGCCTGCTTCGTGCATGCTCGCGCAAGCAGCTTGAGCGCATCCCCGCCCCATACCGGCTACCATGGTATTCCGCCTGCAGTCTCGCGCTGATTCGCAACGACCTGCGCGGCGAACTAACCGGAATACAGGAGCGAAAGAAAATGCTTTTCCGCAAGACGATGTTGGCCGTAGCCGCATTCAGCGCCGTGCTGGCCAGTGCCGGCGCGAATGCCCAGATCGCGGGCGCGCAGCCCTTGAGCGTTTCGGTCGAGCAGTCGCAGGCGCTGCTCGAAGGCTGGAGCGTGAAGAAGAGCGTACTCGGCAAGTCCGTTTATAACGACGACAACGTGAAGATCGGCACCGTGCGCGACCTGATCGTAGCGCCGGACGGCTCGGTTTCCGCGGCCATCGTTTCGGCGGGCGGTTTCCTTGGCGTCGGCTCGCACGACGTCGCCGTGCCCATCGCTTCGCTCGACGTGCGCCAGGGCAATCTCTATTTGCCCGGCGCAACCAAGGAAGCGCTGAAGGCCACGCCCGCGTTCCAGTACGCGAAGGTCGAATCGCCGCCGAAGCCGAAGAAGGTCGAGAAGCAGCAGTAAGCTAGAGCCGTCGCGTTTCAGCAGCCGCACTTCCAGTCCGGCTGCTGCAACGCCATGCCGTGCAGGCCGCGATATTCGGCGACAGGCGGCGAAGACCAGCCTTCCAGCAGCGCCGGCGCCAGCCGGTAGATCTCGATGCCGAGCGGCCGGCAGACTTCCAGCGGGTCGCGTGCATCGGGTCCCCACATCGGCAATGACAGGTCGCCGCCGGGGCAGGTCGAAAGCGCGCACAACAGGTCGATCTCGGCGAAAAACTCGAGGTAGTCGCCCTTCTTCGCCGGGCAGGCCTTCATGAAGTACTTGTCCTCCAGATTCAGGCCGGTGCACTGGAACACGTTGAGCACGTCGTGCACGTCGTATTCGGTGAGCCCATACGGCGCGATGGCGCGCGTGAGATTCGAGTGGCAGTGGAAATGAAAGTCTTCGCCGGTCAGCATGCGGTTCACGTAGGGGTCGCACCGCGTGCCGAGCAGGTCGTGTACGCGTCCGCCATGTTCGTCCACGCCGTAATCGGCGAGGCTGTCGTCGGTGATGGTGACGAGCGGGCGCAGGAAGGGCAGCGTCGACCACAGGCGGTCGAAAGTGCTCACGTGCGCCTGCTGGAGCTGGCGCGTGCGCGAAGCCCACATGCGTTCGCGCGGATCGTGCCGGTTCCACAGATTGAGGTCGGCGACCTGCGGGCCTTCGATCGTCACGATGCGGAACACGTGTCCGGCGGGCACGCTCCAGGCTTGCCCCGAGCGTATCGGCACGACGATCGATTCGATTAGCTCGCGCTGATCCTTCTCTTCGGCGATGCGGCGGTAAAAGGGTTTGTTCACGTCGAGCGCGGAGCCCTTGGTCGACTGGTAGGCGGCGGGATAATTCAGCATTGCCTCGTACTCCTGTATGAACGACCTGCGTGAACGACCTGTGCCCGCATTCGCGAAGCCGATGGGGCACGGCGCAGCCTTCGCGGGATCTCTGCTGGGGAGTATAGGAATCGCGCAACGGTAAGCCAAAGATTGTTCAACGATGCAATGTTGGGGATTCGCGGACTTTTTGGCGTGATCGGGCCTGCCCGCGCTCGCGGTGGCATCGTGTACAGTTCGCTTACTCCATGACCGCGGCGCCTGCTTCCGAGGCGAGCGCAGCCCAACGACGCGACGGTACATGATCAGACTGGAAGACCTCGTCATCTTTATCAGTGCAGTGGACAACGGGAGCCTCTCGGCCGCCGCGCGCCAACTCGATCTCACGCCCGCGGTGGCGAGCGCAGGCCTCAAGCGCCTCGAAACCGAACTCGGCACGCGCCTGCTCGTACGCTCCACGCGCAGCCTGCGCCTCACGCCGGACGGCGAGCGCTACCTCGAATACGCGCGCGGCGTCATGGAGCAGGTGGAGGCCGGCCAGAACGCCGTGGCGCATGGGCGCAAGATGATCGGCGGCACGGTGTCGCTGTCGATTCCCTCCGATCTCGGGCGCAACGTGCTCGTCCCCTGGCTCGACGACTTTCAGGTGCAGCATCCGGCGGTGTCGTTCCAGGTGCACATTGGCGACCACGTGACAGACATGTTCCGGTCGCCGGTTGCCGTGGCGGTTCGCTATGGCGTGCCCGAAGATTCCTCCCTCGTCGCGCTGCCCCTCGCGCCCGACAACCGGCGCGTGCTGTGCGCCGCGCCCGGCTATTTCGCGCGTCACGGCAAACCCGCGACGCCTGCCGATCTCTCGCGCCACAACTGTCTGCGCTTCGCGTTGAGCGACACGCTGCACGACCGCTGGACCTTCTACCGCGGCGACGTAGCGAGCGTCGTGAACGTGCAGGGCAACCGCAGCAGCGACGACGGCGAACTCGTGCGCCGCTGGGCAGTGGCGGGGCATGGCCTGGCGTACAAGTCGCGTCTGGACGTGCTCGCCGATATCCAGGCGGGGCGCCTCGAAACCGCGCTCGACGCGTTTCGGGGCGAAGGCGCGCCGCTGCATCTCGTCTGCGCGCACCGCACGATGCTCTCGCCGACCGTCAACGCACTGCGCGATTGGCTGCGCGATCGCATTGCCGCATATCTCGCCTGATATTTGAATCCGCGGTCAGTCCGCGCGCTGTTCGGTACCGGGCCCGATCGCCCCCTCGATCTTCAAAGCGCCGTTGAAGCTGAATTCGCCGTTTGCCGCTATGCGCGCAGTGCGCGCTGGCCGATTATTCGTACGAAGACGAACGGTACGGAGGCTCGGATGATCGTCGCGATAGGCCGCTTTTACCTGCGAGCCGACAAGATTTCGCGTTTCGAGGCGGCCTGGCTGCGCGTATGCCCGCTGCTCACGAACAAGCCGGGTTATCGCGGGCACCGCCTCGGTCCGCAGTGCGAAGACGAAGGCTGCTACGTGCTGGAAGTGGAGTGGGACTCCCTCGACGCGCAGAGCGCGTTCATGATGCACGGCGATTTCCAGACCTTCCTGCACACGCTGTGGCCGTACTTCTCGGCGGACCCCGACCTCTATCACTTCGAGCCGCTCGTTCAACAAAGCCGGTTTCCCGCAATTTGACTGTCTGGAGGTATTCACGATGAAAGCGATTGGTTACTACCGAAATCTCCCCATCAGCGACGCCGATTCGCTGATCGATCTCGATCTCGCCGAGCCGCAGCCGGGCCCGCACGATCTGCTCGTCGAAGTGCACGCGGTGTCGGTGAACCCGGTCGACGTGAAGGTGCGCGCGAACAAGGCGCCCGAAGACGGCGAGCCGAAAGTGATCGGCTGGGACGCGAGCGGCATCGTGCGCGCCGTGGGCCGCGACGTGACGCTCTTCAAGCCGGGCGACCGGGTGTGGTATGCGGGCTCGCTGCTGCGCCCCGGTACCAACAGCGAATTGCACGTGGTGGACGAGCGCATCGTGGGCCGCATGCCGCAGAGCCTCAACTTCGCCGAGGCGGCCGCGTTGCCGCTCACCTCCATCACAGCGTGGGAGTTGCTGTTCGACCGCCTCAAGGTGCCCGAAGGCACGGCGCCGTCCGGCGACTCGCTGCTCGTGATCGGCGCGGCGGGCGGCGTCGGTTCGATTCTCGTGCAGTTGGCGCGCAAGCTCACGGGCCTCACGGTGATCGGCACGGCGTCGCGGCCCGAAACGTCGAAGTGGGTGAGCGAACTGGGCGCGCATCACGTCATCGATCATACGAAGCCGCTTTCGCAGGAAATCAAGCGTATTGGTATAGAAGGCGTGGACTATATCGCGAGCCTGAATCAGACCGACCATCACTTCGACGAGATCGTCGCCTCGATCAACCCGCAGGGGCATCTCGCGCTGATCGACGATCCGGAGCTGTTCGACTTCCGCAAGCTCAAGATGAAGAGCGTGGCCCTGCATTGGGAGTTCATGTTTACGCGCTCGATGTTCGGGACGAAAGACCAGATTCGCCAGCATGATCTGCTCGAGCGCATGGCTTCGCTCATCGACGAGGGCGTGTTGCGCACGACCCTCAACGAGAGCTTCGGGACCATCAATGCGGCAAACCTGCGCCGGGCGCACGAACTCGTGGAAACCAACCGCTCGCGCGGCAAGCTCGTGCTCGAAGGGTTTTAAATCGTGCCGTCCGTCACTCGGATGCGCGGTCGAACGCACAATGGGCCGTGCTCATGAGCCTGACGAAAGGGCCACTCAGGGTGCGGTTATGGTGCTCACGGCTCGACGGCAATCCACGCCGTCGAGCTCGAGCGCATCAGCGCGCAGTTTCGGGGCGCTTCCAGTGCGCGTTGGCGTGCTTGTCCGTAATGCGAACCTTCGCCAGCAGCGGCTTATAGCCTCTCAGGACGATTTCGCTGATCGCGAGAAGCTCGGAGCGAAAGATGTTCTCGGCGAACTTGCTGCCGTCCGCGAACTCCAGGGCATAGCCATCGATTGGCCCCCATTGGCCTCTCGGTAACGGTTCGATATAGACGTCCATCGTCTTCTCCATTGATTAACAAGCGAATAAGAAGCGTCGTTGGATTCAGTCTATCGCAGTGAAAGACGACTTCCCTGCAGCATCGGGGAACCGCAATTTCCTTGTTGTTCAATGGTTTACGTGATGTCTTTCACGATAAGAGAAGGTGTCCTTCCATGTGCAATTGCAGGCCCGCAGCCGCAAATGCGGAATTTGCACACACCGGGCGCGCATTGCACGATATGAAAGCGCGAGCGTGCATTCACGCCTCGTCGCGCTGCGCCGGTTCGCCGAGATCGATCTCGTCCATGCCCTTGTTCAGCTGATTCAGGAAGTGCACGAGCGAAACCTTGTCGTCGAAGCGAAAGCTCGCGAGCGCCTGGCGATAAAACTCGTAGATCTTCGGCTGCAGGCTCTCCCAGAACACCTTGCCCTGCTCTGTGAGCACGACCTTTTTCGCACGCCGGTCCACGGTGTCGGCCACGCGCAGCACATGCTCGTCGCGCTCCAGGCGCTTGAGCACGCCGTCGAGACTCTGGCGGCTCACGACGAGATAATCGGCCAGTTCGGAAAACGACATGCCCTCTGCAACCTGCGGGCGCGACAGCGCGCCGAGCACCGACCACTGCACGGTCGTGATGCCGAGCGCCTTGGTCGTCTGCCGGTCGAGCGTGTTACCCGCCTGGAAAAGCCGGAAGAACAAGCGGTTGTGAATCGACGAGACGGATTGATCGTACGAAGGGTCGTTCTGGGTCATGGGCGCCTTTCGGTCGCCGCGCGAGTGCGGCGGCAATGAGACAAATACCTGATACGAAAATAGTGAAGGGAAGTGGGCGCGCCGTCCATCTGGGCAATACCCCTCCTCGTGCCCTCAATATATATCATGATGTTGACGTAATTAAGAGGCTCGCCTAGAGTGTGGAAACGACGCTCGAGAATATAAGTGACATCCCCATGGCGACCTACGATCGGCTTTTGACCCCGCTTCGCGTTGGCGCGACGCTGTTGCCCAACCGCATGGTGATGGGCGCGATGCACACGCGGCTCGAAACGCTCGACCGTCCGCAAGAGCGCCTCGCCGCGTTCTATGCGGCGCGCGCGGCCGGCGAGATCGGTCTGATTCTGAGCGGCGGGTTCTCGCCGAACGCCGAAGGCGTGATGGAGGCGGGCGGCCCGCTCTTCAATCGCGCGGAGCAGGTCGACGAGCATCGCGCGGTGACGCACGCGGTTCACGAAGCGGGCGGCAAGATCGTGCTGCAGATCCTGCACGCGGGCCGCTATGCGAAGGTGCCGGAGTGCGTGGGGCCATCGGCCGCCAAGGCGCGAATCAACGCGTACCCGCCGCGCGCGCTCAGCACTCAGGAAGTGCGCGCCACCATCGATGATTTCGCCCGCACGGCGGCGCTGGCGGTTCAAGCCGGCTACGACGGCGTGGAGATCATGGGCTCGGAAGGCTATCTCATCAACGAGTTCACGGCCGCCGTCACCAACGCGCGTGCCGACGAATACGGCGGCAGCTTCGCAGGCCGCATCCGCTTCGCGCTCGACATCGTGCGCGCCGTACGCGCAGAAATGGGCCGCGAGCCCATGCTGATCTACCGTATCTCTTCAATCGATCTCATGGAGGGCGGCATGAGCGGCGCCGAGATCGCGGCGTTCGCGAAGGAGATCGAAGCGGCCGGCGCGGATCTCATCAACACGGGTGTGGGCTGGCACGAATCGGCGGTGCCGACCATCGCGGCGTGCGTGCCGCGCGCGGCCTGGCGCGACGCGATTCGCAACGTCAAAGAGGCGGTGTCGATTCCGGTGATGGCGTCGAACCGCATCAATACGCCCGAGGTCGCGGAGGAACTGATCGCCTCCGGCGTGGCCGATCTCGTTTCGATGGCGCGCCCGCTGCTCGCCGATCCGGACTTTGCGAAGAAGACGCGGCTTGGCGTGGCCGACGAAATCAACACCTGCATCGGCTGCAATCAGGCCTGCCTCGACCGCATCTTCACGGAACGCACGGCCACTTGCCTCGTCAATCCGCGCGCCGGGCGCGAGATCGAATTCGCGGCGGGCAAGGCTTTGCAGCCCAAACGCATCGCGGTCGTGGGCGGCGGACCGGCCGGCATGGCGTTCGCGATCAACGCCGCCGAACGTGGCCATACGCTCACGCTGTTCGAAGCGCATGCGCGGCTGGGTGGGCAGCTGAATCTGGCGAAGGTCGTCCCCGGCAAAGCCGAGTTTCACGAGATGCTGCGCTATTTCGAGGTGCGGCTAAAACGGCTTGGCGTGACGTTGCGGCTTGGGGAAGCCGCTACGGCTGATGAACTCGCCAGCGAGGCGTTCGACGAGATCGTCATCGCCACCGGCGTCACGCCGCGCGTGCCCGATATTGCAGGTGTCGATCATCCGAAGGCGGTGTCGTACATCGATGTGCTCGCGGGCAAGGTCGAAGTGGGCGCGCGCGCGGCGATCATCGGCGCGGGCGGTATCGGTTTCGACGTGGCCGAGTATCTGCTGGGCGATGAGCAGGAATCGCTGGACCGCGGTGCGTTTTTCCGCGCGTGGGGCGTCGATCCTGAGAATGCGGATGCGGGCGGCTTGACGCGTATCGACGCTCATGGCGCGCCGCGCCGTAGCGTGCACATGTTTCAGCGCAAGGAGGAACCACTCGGCAGGAGCCTCGGCAAATCGACAGGATGGATCCTGAAGGCCCGGCTGCGCAAGGCGCACGTGATGATGACGTCGGGCGTGACCTATGACGCGATCGACGACGAAGGCCTGCATTATCGCGTCGACGGCAAGCCGCATGTGCTCGCCGTCGATCATGTCGTGCTGTGCGCGGGCCAGAATTCGAATCGGACGCTCTATGACGAACTTGTCGAGCGCGCAGCGAAACCGAAGGTGATAGGCGGCGCCGATGTCGCCGCCGAACTCGATGCGTTGCGCGCTATCGATCAGGCCACGCGGCTCGCGCTAACGATGTGACGTCGCCGCTGGCGCATGCGCTGGTTACGCGCTGGTCACGAATATGCTTCGTCCGTGAGCGGCGCACTCTTGCGCGCGTCGCGAATGAAAATTACCGAGAGCGCCGCGCCAGTGAGTGCAACCGCACCGGCCAGCACGAACGCCGTGGCGAACGAGCCGCTGCGCTCCACCAGCAAGCCCGTCACTGCCGGCCCGATCACGCCCGAAAGGCTGCCCACGCAGTGCATGCAGCCGCTCACGCTGCCCACCCTCGCGGAATGCACGACGTCCTGCACGATCGCCCAGTAGAGCGCACCCGTCGCATAGAGCAGGAAGAGCGCGATGGACATCAGCGCGATGGCCGCGACAGCCGTATGGACGAGGCCGGCAACGCCCACGCACACGCCCGTCGCCGCGAGGCACGTCGACAGGACAAGCTTGCGTGAGAGCATGAGCTTGCCGGTCCAGCGGAAAATCGCATCGGAGATCGCGCCGCCCGCCGCGAGGCCAACGGTGCCCACGAGCCACGGCACGACGGTGGCGAGACTCATCTCGCGAATGTTGAGGTGATGCGCCTGCACGAGGTAGCTGGGAAACCAGCTCAGAAAGAAGAACAGCACGTAGTTGTAGGCGAAGAACGCCACGGCCGTTGCGATCACGAGCGGCTGGCGCAGCCATGCCGAAAGCGGCAAAGAAGCGGCGCTGTCGGGCACGGCGCGGCTCGTGTGCGCGACGCCCTGCCCCCGCCGCTCGGGCTCGGCTTCGTCGAGCGTGCTGACAAAGCGGCTTTCCGAGGGACGGTTGGCGGTGAGCAGCATCCACGCGACGCACCATACGAGGCCAATCGCGCAGATGATCCAGAACGCGGGGCGCCAGCCGAAGCTGATCGCGAGCAGCCCGATGACCGGCCCGGCAATTGCGCCGCCGAGCGGCGAGCCGGCGCTCAGGAGTCCCATGGAAGTCGCGGCGATGTCGCGCGGCATCCAGTTGTTGACCATCTTGTTCGCGCCTGCGCAGAGCGGCCCTTCGGCCATGCCGAAAAGCACGCGCAGCACGAGCAGGCTCGCGAAGCCCACGGCCACGGCCGTGAGCCCGCAGAAGATCGACCACAGCCCGACCGCGAGGACATACACGATCTTCGGCCCGAGCTTGTCGCTCGCGAGGCCGCCCACGAAGTTGAACAGCGCATAGCCTACGAAGAAGCTGCTGAACACGATGCCCATCTGCGCCGCATCGATGCCGAGGTCCTTTTGAACGAGCGGTGCGGTGATCGAAAGCGCCACCCGGTCGAGATAGTTGATGCCGTAGACGAGGAATAACAGGAATACGGTTATCCATCCCATCGTGCGTTGCTTCATGTTCAGTCTCCAGTCTTTATAGATATGGGCGCGCGTGCGGCATCAGGCAGGGGCGGGGCAAGCCAGCAGCGCGTTCGTGCCGTGCAGGCGCAGCGATTGCAGATGTCCGGCGAGCCGATCGGCGAACGCCTGCGGCCAGGGCGTTGCGCCAAACACGCTCGTGTGCGAGAGGGCGGCTTGCACGGTATCGAGCGCCGTGCTCGCGCTGCGCAGCTTCGCGGCAAGTGCGGGGGCGCCAGGATCACTCACCAGGACCGACGCGCCCGTGTCGCTGCGTTCGGTCGCGAGGTAGTGCAGCCAGGCGGCGAGCGCGCGTTCGAGATGGGGGCGCTCGATACCGCGCGCGAGGCTCTCGCGCAGCGCGGGTAGCCAGCGCACCGGCACTTTCTGGGTGCCATCTGTCGCGATCTGACCGGTACGGTGCGCAAGCGTCGGGTTGGCAAAGCGCGCCAGCAGATCCTGGCAGTACGAATGAACGTCGAAGCCGGGTGGGACCGTCACGGTGGCGAGCAGGTCCTCGGTCATCAGCGCGCGCACGAAGGCGGCCATGGCAGGATCGCCCATCGCATCGGAAACGGTTTCGCGCCCGCGCAACTGGCCGACATACGCAATCGCCGAATGCGAGCCGTTCAGGAGGCGCAGTTTCATGGCCTCGTACGGGTGCACATTGCGTGTGAGCAGCGCGCCCGCGTCTTCCCACGCGGGGCGCGGGCCGCTGAAGCGGTCTTCGATGACCCACTGGGTGAACGGCTCGCATACGATCGCGGCTTCGTCGTGCAGGCCGAGTTGCGTGGCAGCCGCGTCGAGCGACGCGGGCGTGGCGGCCGGCACGATGCGATCGACCATCGTGTTGGGAAACGCGATCGTCTCGCCGATGCGGCGCGCGAGCGCCGGGTCGAACTGCTCCGCATACTGGATCAGGAGCTTGCGCAGCGTGTCGCCGTTGGCCTGCATGTTGTCGCAGCAGACCACAGTAAGCGGCGCGCCGGCCAGGCGGCTGCGGATGCCCGCGGCGAGCACGCCAAGCGTGGTGCGGGGCGCATCGGGTGTCATGAGGTCGTGGCGGATGCCGGGGTCGCCGGCGTCCAGCTCGGCGCCGGCGGGCGCGATGCTGTAGCCCTTCTCGGTCACGGTCAGGCTCACGATGGCCACGCCGGGGTCCGCAATTGCGCCGAGCACCCGGTCCATCGCCTCGGGCGCGTAAAGCGCGCCGCGCAGCGCGCCGACCACGCGGCACGCCGCCGTCTCACCGCTGCGCTCGGTCACCGAATAGAGGTAGTCCTGGGCAGCCAGCGCCTGCGGCACGCGCCGCTCGCGCAGGCTCACGCCGACGATGCCCCAGCGCGTGTCGCCGCGCTCGAGCAGCGCTTCCGTATAGAGCGCCTGGTGCGCGCGATGAAACGCACCGAGCCCGAGATGGACGATGCCGGGGCGCACGCGCTGGCGGTCGTATCCCGGCTGGCGCACGGTCGACGCGGCTTTAGTTAGTGAGCGCTCGCATAGAAGAGGTGCCGTCATTGCTTTGTACCATGGTACGAATACGAATGACTGAAGCTTAGTCCGATGTTTTATCTCGTTTTATCGGGGTTAACGCTATGCGGTGACCGTACAGCGCATTTGCTACCATGGTACAAACCGTTTCCCGTTACCGACATGAGCCAGACCGTCATCGAACCGCAAGAGGACACCGTCCTCGCCGCACTGAGCGGATTCGTCGCCAATCCCGACGCGTCTTATCGCCCACAGGTGCATGCCTTCCTGCGCGACGCCATCGTGCGCGGCACGCTGCCGCCACGCGCAAGCCTTTCCGAAGCCGCGATTGCCGAAGCGCTGCAGGTCAGCCGCACGCCGGTGCGCGAAGCGCTTGCGCAGCTCGCCGACGAACATCTCGTGAACATCTACCGCAAGGTCGGCACGATCGTCGCGCCGATCTCCGTGTCGCAGCTCGAAGAGGGACGCTTCGCGCGCAGCACGCTCGAATGCGCGAACCACGTGCAGCTGGCCCAGACCATCACGCCCGAGCAGCTCTCGGAGTTCGGCCGGATCGTCGATGACCAGCGTGACGCCGTCGCGCGCGGCGACGTCGATCGCTTTTTCGATCTCGACGAGCTGATGCACCGGCGCCTGTTCGAATTCGCGGGCCGCTCGCATGTGTGGGAAATGCTGCAGCCAATGAAACGCCAGTTCGATCGCGTGCGCTGGTTGCTGCTCGACCGCGTGGCGGACCATGCGCAGCGCGCGCTGCGCGAACACGAGTTGATCCTCGCGCATATTGCCTCGCGCAACTTCGCGCAACTGGGCGCGACGGTGGCGAGCCATATCGACCGCGTGGGCTCGCATCTGCCGGAAGTGCGGGCGCGCGTGCCCGACTATTTCGTCGAATGAAACAGAGTGGAGACAGCGATTGAAGATTGAACGGTTGCAGACGATCGTCACCTGCCCCGGCCGCAATTTCGTGACCGTGAAGATCGTGACCGACGAAGGCGTGTACGGTCTCGGCGACGCGACGCTCAACGGCCGCGAACTGGCCGTGCGCTCGTACCTCGAAGATCACGTGTTTCCGTGCCTCGTGGGCCGCGACCCCCGCAATAGCGAGGACATCTGGCAATACCTCTATCGCGGCGCGTACTGGCGGCGCGGCCCGGTCACGATGACGGCGATCGCCGCGATCGACATGGCGCTCTGGGATATCAAGGGCAAGCTCGCGAACATGCCCGTGTATCAGCTGCTGGGCGGCAAGAGCCGCGAAGGGCTGATGGTCTATGGCCACGCAAACGGGCGCGACCACGAAGAAGCCATCGACGCGGTGCGCCAGCATGTGGACGAGGGCTACCAGGCGATTCGCGTGCAGTCGGGCGTGCCCGGTCTCGACAAGGTCTATGGCGTGGGCAAGGTCAAGGGCGAATACGAGCCCGCCCAAAAGGGGCTGCCGCCCGAGGAACCGTGGGACACGGCGCTCTATCTGCGCCATACGCCCGAACTCTTTCGCAAGGTGCGCGAGGCCGTGGGCTTCGGCCCGCATCTGCTTCATGACGCGCACCACCGCCTCACGCCGATCGAGGCCGCGCGCCTGGGCCGCGACCTGGAGCCGTATCGCCTCTTCTGGCTGGAGGACGCGACACCGGCCGAGAACCAGGAGAGCTTCCGCCTGATCCGCAGCCACACGAGCACGCCGCTTGCGGTGGGCGAGGTGTTCAACTCGATCTGGGACTGCAAGGACCTGATACGCGAGCAGCTCATCGACTATATCCGCGCGACCATCGTGCACGCGGGCGGCATTACGCATATGCGCCGCATTGCCGATTACGCGGCCATGTACCAGGTGCGCACGGGCTTTCATGGCGCCACCGATCTTTCGCCGGTCTGCATGGCCGCCGCCGTGAACTTCGGCCTGTGGGCGCCGAACTTCGGCATTCAGGAACTGATGCCGCACAACGCGCTCACGAATGCCGTGTTCCCGCATCAGTACCGCTTCGAGAACGGTTTCCTCGTGATGGACGAAGCGCCGGGGCTCGGCGTGGACATCGACGAGACGCTGGCCGCGAAGTATCCCTATGAACGCGCCTATCTGCCGGTCGCCCGTCTGCGCGACGGGTCGATGTGGAACTGGTAGGCAGACCTGATCAAATATTCATGGAAGCGTCCACTATGTTGAGCGTCGTAGTCGATCAACCGAACAGCCTCGCCGTGCGCGAGATGCCCACGCCCACGCCCGCAGCGGGAGAAGTGCGCGTGCGGGTGCGTTATGCGGGCATCTGCGGCTCGGACCTGCACATCTATCGCGGGCACAATCCGTTCGTGTCGTATCCGCGAATCATCGGCCATGAGTTCGTGGGCCGCATCGAGTCCGTGGGCGACGGTGTCGATGCCGCGCGCGTGGGCGAACTCGTGGCCGTCGATCCCGTCATCAGCTGCGGGCGTTGCCACGCATGCCAGATCGGGCGGCAGAACGTGTGCCGCAATCTCGTCGTGCTGGGCGTGCATCGCGACGGCGGTTTCAGCCAGTATGTGTGTGCGCCCGCGCGCAACGCGTACCGCATTCCCGAGCGCATTGCGCAATCGTGCGCGGCGATTGTCGAGCCGTTCGCCGTGGCGGCGAACGTTACAGCGCGCACCGGTGTGCTGGCCAGCGACGTTGCGTTGATCTACGGCGCGGGCACCGTCGGCCTGACGATCCTCCAGGTGCTCAAGCGCGTGTACGGCGTGCGTGCCTTCATTACGGATCAGCTCGACGAGCGGCTCGAACTCGCACGCAATTGCGGGGCGCAGGCCGACGAAACGATCAACACGCGCAACGAGCCGCTCGCCGACGCGCTGCGCACGCGCGGCGTGGAAGACGGCCCCACGCTGATCTTCGACGCGGTGGGCCATCCGACCATCCTCGAAGAAGCGGTGCGGCTCTCGGCGCCTGCGGGACGTATCGGGTTGCTCGGCTTTTCGTCGACGCCTTCGGCCATCGCGCAGCAGGAGCTGACGAAAAAGGAACTCACGTTGTGCGCCTCGCGCCTGAACTGCGCGATGTTCCCGACCGTGATCGACTGGCTCGAGCGCGGGCTCGTCACACCGGAATCGATCATCACGCACAAGGTGGATTTTCGCGAGGTGAGCAGCGCGTTCGAACTGGCGGAGCACAATCCGCGCGAAACTTGCAAGGTGTTGCTCGACTTCGGCGCGTAAAATGCGGGACATTCGTGCAACAGAATCTCTTCGCGCATGCTCCCCCGAATACTCGTTAGCGCTTGCCTGCTTGGCCATCCGGTTCGATACGACGGCTCGGCGAAAACCGTTGCGCATGCATTGATGGAGCAGTGGCAGCGCGAGGGGCGGCTCGTGCCCGTATGCCCGGAAGTTTCAGGCGGGTTCGGCGTGCCGAGGCCGCCTGCGGAGATCGCAAACGCCGCTTCGGGCGCCGCGGTGCTGGCGGGGATCGCACACGTGATCGACGTGCGCGGCGAGGACGTCTCCGCGTATTTCGTCGAAGGTGCCCGCGTCGCGCTCGAACTGGCGTTAGCCCACGACTGCCGCTATGCGTTGCTGACCGATGGCAGCCCTTCGTGCGGCAGCCGTGCCATTTACGACGGCAGCTTTGCGGGCCGCAAGCATGCGGGCGCAGGGGTGACGACTGCGTTGCTGCGCGAGCACGGCATCGAGGTCTTTGCCGAAACGGAAATCGAAGCGCTTCACGCGCGGCTCACGCAGGCCAGCGCGTAGCGCCGTAACTACGGCGATTACCGCGCAATCACGCTTCCTCGCCGCTGCCGGCTTCCCTCACGATCCATTGTTTGAACGCGCGCATGGCGGGCGTCGCCGTTTTCCCCTTTTGCGACGTGAGCCAGTAGCTGCCGGCCTGCACCTCGATATCGAAGGGCCGCACGAGCCTGCCCGCCGCGAGATCGCGCTCGAACATCGAAACCGGGGCGAGCGCGATGCCCGCGCCCTGCATTGCCGCTTCCACCATGAGCCGCGACGAATCGAATACGGGCCCGCGCACCGGACGCGGGGCGAGCCCGGCGGCTTCGAACCAGAGCGTCCAGTCGTCGGCGCGATACGAGCGCAGCAGTTTTTCGTTGGCGAGATCGGCAGGGCTTTGCAGACGCTGCGCGATATCGGGCGTGCAGAGCGCGGCGAGCGGCGCGTCGAACAGCTTCGCGGCGCGCGAACCGGGCCAGGTGCCGTCGCCGAACCGGATGGCGAAGTCGAGACCTTCTCCCGCGAGATCGACGAGATTGTTGTTCGTCATGATGCGCAGCTCGACGAACGGATGCGCGTCGTGAAACGACTTCAGGCGCGGCATCAACCAGCCCACCGCGAAGGTGCCCACGGCCCCCACGGTCAGCACCTCGTGAAAGTGGCCGCCCTCGAATTGCCGCAATACGGCTTCGATCCGGTCGAACGCATCGGTGAGCACGGGGCGCAGCGCGAGACCTTCGTCGGTGATCGCAAGGCCGCGCGGCAGGCGCTTGAAGAGGGTCGCACCAAGCCGCTCCTCGAGCGTGCGGACTTGCTGGCTCACGGCCGCCTGAGTGACGTTCAGCTCGCTCGCCGCGCGTGTGAAGCTCAGGTGCCGCGCCGACGTTTCGAAGGCACGCAGGGCATTGAGGGGCAGATACGTTCGCATGATCGAGTCATAAGTTTTTCTGGGGCAACGCGCAATTTATCATCGTTTGTCACCCTGGCGAGAACGCGCGATAGTGGCGGCACTTCAGGGAGAGGCCATGATCACGCGACGTCGATTCACGATGACAGTGTTGGGCAGTGCGATAGCTGGCGTTGCATCTCACGCGTTCGGCGCCACGGCGGGACAAGCGCCGGAAGCGGGCGCGGCGCCCGCTGGCGCAGTGGAAAAGCAGCTCGCCGCCATCGAGGCGCAGGCAGGCGGGCGGCTCGGCGTGGCGATGCTCGATACGGCAAACGGGCACGTGCGCGGATGGCGCATGCACGAGCGCTTTCCGATGTGCAGCACGTTCAAGGTGTTGCTCGCATCGGCCGTGCTCACGCGCAAGGATCACGGCAAGGAAGACTTCGCGCGCAAAATCGTGTATTCGCCTGCGCAAGTCGTGTCGTATTCGCCGGTGAGCGGACCGCGCGCGGGTAGTGAGGGCATGACGGTGGCCGAACTGTGCGAAGCCGCGCTCACGCGCAGCGACAACACGGCGGCTAACCTGTTGCTGGAAAGCATTGGCGGACCGGCCGCGATCACCGCCTTCGCACGCAGCATTGGCGACCCGGTCACGCGCCTCGATCGCAACGAGACCACGCTCAACGAAGCGATCCCCGGCGACCCGCGCGATACGACCATGCCTGCCGCCATGGTCGCGAACCTGCGCGAATTGCTGCTGGGCGAGCGTCTGTCTGCGGCATCGCGCGAGCAGCTCATTGCATGGCTCGTCGCCAACAAGACCGGCGACGCGCGTTTGCGCGCAGGCTTGCCGAAAGACTGGCGCGTGGGCGACAAGACCGGCACCGGCGACCGTGGCACGGCAAACGATGTGGCAATTGTCTGGCCCACGGAACGCGCCCCTATTCTCGTCACGACGTATCTCACCGGCGCAACGCATGCGAGTTCGGTTCAGCGCGATGCGGCGATCGCGCAGGTCGGAGTATGGGCGGCGAATCTCTGATGCAATTGATACGGCATCCTGATCGTATGAAAAGAGACCGATCGTTCGCTCAACGTTCGCTTCCTTACGCGTTGTTATATTTGCAACATTGACTTAATTTTTTGACGTCGATGTCGTCAATAGGGATGACCTCTCACTACGGCGTCCCCATGTCATTCCTTACCAGAATCAAGATCGGTCCGCGTCTCGGCGCGGGCTTTGCCATTGTGTTGCTCCTGCTCGGCGCGGTGGGCGGCATCGGGCTCCTTCAGGCCTCGCGCATATTCGACGGCACGGAAGAAATCGGCACGAATTGGCTGCCTAGCGTCGAGACGCTCGGGAACATGCGCAATCAGGCGCAGGACGTGCGCCGCACGTCGCTGCGCATGCTGATCACCAACGACGCCAGCGAGAAGGCCGCACTGCACGACCAGCACGCCCAGATGATCAGCCAATTCGGCACGATGTTCGACAGCTATTCCAAGCTGGTCTCTTCGGCCGAAGAGCGCCGCGTGGCCGATTCGATCGGCACCGCATGGTCGCAATATCTGGACGACGACAAGAAGATCGAGGCCTTGATCATGTCCGCCGACGGCGGAGCGCCCGATGCCCGCGCTGCGGTCGCGTCCGCATCGGCGAAGTCGTTCACGGGCGTGATGGATCTCATCAACCAGGACGTGACCCTCAATCACAATGGCTCGACCGCCGAAGTCGCCGCGGCGAAGGCGGCGTACCGAAGCGCGGTCGCGTGGACGATCGCGCTGATCGTGATCGCCATCGGCTTCGGTGCCACGATTGCGCTCTTCATCACGCGTTCGATCACGGGCCCGATTGCTCGGGCCGTGGACGTGGCCGAAACGGTGGCGCGCGGCGATCTGACCGCACGCATCGAAGTGGTGGGCACCGACGAGGCGGCCCAGTTGCTCGGCGCGCTGCGTCACATGAACGAGCGGCTCGTCGACCTGGTGGGCCGCGTGCGCACGGGCAGCGAAGGCATTGCGACGGCTTCCGCGCAGATCGCGGCCGGCAACACCGACCTGAGCCAGCGCACCGAAGAGCAGGCCGCTTCGCTCGAAGAAACGGCGGCGAGCATGGAAGAGCTCACGGCGACCGTGAAGCAGAACGCCGATAACGCGACCCAGGGCAACACGCTGGCGGGCCAGGCTTCGCAGACGGCCACGCGCGGCGGCGAAGTGGTAGGGCGCGTGGTCGATACGATGCGCGATATCGCCAACAGCTCCGAGCAGGTCGCGCAGATCATCTCGGTGATCGAGGGTATCGCATTCCAGACCAACATCCTGGCGCTCAACGCGGCCGTGGAAGCGGCGCGTGCCGGCGAACAGGGCCGCGGGTTCGCGGTGGTGGCCGGCGAAGTGCGCACACTCGCGCAGCGCAGCGCGACGGCAGCGCGCGAAATCAAGGAACTCATCAGCGTATCGGTCGAGCGCGTGAACAACGGCACGGCGCTCGTGGACGATGCGGGCCGCACGATGGGCGAGATCGTGCAATCGGTCAAGCGCGTTGCCGACCTGATGAACGAGATTTCGGCGGCTTCGGGCGAGCAGCGCACCGGCATCGAGCAGGTCAACCAGGCCGTCACGCAGATGGACGAGGTCACGCAGCAGAACGCGGCGCTCGTCGAGGAAGCGTCGGCGGCGGCGCAGTCGATGTCCTCGCAGGCAGCGGCGTTGCGCGAACTGGTGTCCGTGTTCAACATCGGCTCGGCGGGCCGTGCGGCCACGACGAGCATCGCGCCGGCGGCGAAGGCCGTTGCGGGCGCAACGGTCAGGCGTCCCGCAGCTTCCAGGCCTGCACCCGTGCGTGCCCCCGCTGCGTCCGCTCCGAAGGCCGACCGCCGCGAACCGGCAACGGCCACGTCCGATGACGACTGGCAGACCTTCTGATGTAGTGCGCTAAAAGCGCAGTTCAAACGCCCCGGTTAGCAGCACAACCGGGGCGTTTGCATTTTTGATGCGGCTAGCAGCGCATCAAAGCACGCCGAGCGTGGACTTCGGTTCCAGAAACGCTTCGATCCCGAAGGCGCCGTACTCGCGCCCCATCCCCGATTGCTTGAAGCCGCCGAACGGCGCGGCCGGCTCGTGGGCGAGCGTATTGACGAGCACGCGGCCCGCTTCGATCTGCGTGGCCACGCGGCGCGCACGCGCGACATCGGTCGAGAGCACGTAGGCTTGCAGGCCGTAGGGCGTGTCGTTGGCGATCTCGATGGCGTGCTCCATGTCGCGATACGCGATGATCGAAAGCACCGGCCCGAAAATCTCCTCGCGCGCGATGGTCATGTCGTTCGTCACGCCGCTGAACACGGTGGGACGCACGAACCAGCCCGACTCGATACCTTCGGGCCGCCCCGCGCCGCCCGCAATCAGGCGTGCGCCTTCGTCGATGCCGATGCCGATATAGCGCTGCACGCGTTCCCATTGCTTCTGGCTCACCATCGGGCCGACGCTCGTGCGCGTGTCGCGCGGATCGCCCGCTTGAATCTGCACGACGGCTTCCACGACACGCGCTTCGAATTCGACGAGCCGCGACTGCGGCACGAGAATGCGCGCGCCCGCAATGCATGCTTGCCCGCTGTTCATGAAGCCGGCCTGCAGCGCGAGCGGCACGGCTACGTCGAAATTGGCGTCGTCGAGCACGATGACCGGCGACTTGCCGCCCAGTTCGAGCGTCACGCGCTTGAGCGTTTCCGCTGCCGTGCGCAGGATCGACCTGCCCACTGCGGTCGAGCCCGTGAACGAGATCTTGGCGACGTCGGGATGCCCGGCGATGCGCGCGCCCACGGTGTCGCCGTGGCCCGTGACGATGTTGAGGACGCCCGCAGGCAAGCCCGCCGAATGCAGCGCCTCGGTCACGATGCGCGTCTGGATCGCGCTCATCTCGCTCGGCTTGATGACGGCCGTGCAGCCCGCCGCGAGCGCGGCTGCCAGCTTGCCGCAGATGAAGCCCGCGTCGCTGTTCCACGGCGTGATCAGCCCCGCTACGCCAAGCGGCTGCATGGTGACCTCAGCCGTGCCTGCGCGCCGCGTGAATGTGTAGCTTTCCAGCGTCTGCGCGGCGTCGCGCAGCACGTTGGAGGCGTGCTGCGCCATCCAGCGGCCGCGCGAGACCGGTGCGCCGTACTCCTGCACAATCGCTTCGAAGAGCGCGTCCTCGCTCGCGACGACGGCCTCGTGCAGCGCCATCAGCATCTCGATGCGCTGCGCCTTCGGCGTGCGCGAAAACGCCGGGAACGCGCGCTTCGCGGCGGCGATCGCCGCGTCAGCGTCCGCCGCGTCGGCGAGGCGCACGCGGCCGATCACCGTCTCGGTCGCGGGGTTGAAGAGGTCGAAGTGTTCCTCGCCGTGCGGCGTGACGAACGCGCCGTCGATATAGATTTTGTCGATGATCTGCATGGCTGTTCCAGAAAACGTGAGTCGATGAACGCAAGATAGACGCCTTGCATTGCGTTGACTAGCCGTACAATAAAGCATGACCTGTTGAGCGATTTGGGACAATGAAAACATCGGGCCTGGTGGAACTCGAAGCCGTGCTGGCCGTGGCGCGCCATCGCAGTTTCCGCGCGGCGGCAGACGAACTGAGCGTGTCGACTTCGGCGCTCAGCCACGCGGTGGCGGCGCTCGAAGCACGCATCGGCGTGCGGCTCTTCAACCGCACGACGCGCAGCGTGGCGTTGACGGAAGCAGGCGCGCAGTTCGTGGGCAGCGTCGCGCCCGCGTTGTCCACGATCCGCGAGGCGCTCGACCAGGCCGGGAGCTTTCGCGACACGCCCTCCGGCACATTGCGCATCAACGCTTCGGTAGGCGCGGCGAAGCAGGTGATGCCCGTTTTCATCGCTTATTTGCAGCGCTATCCCGAGATGAAGCTCGATCTCGTTACGGAAGGGCGGCTCATCGACATCGTGGTCGAAGGCTACGACGCCGGCGTTCGTCTCGCCGAAACGGTGCCGCAGGACATGATCGCCGTGCCCTTCGGCGACCGTCAGCGTTTCGCAGTGGTTGGCAGTCCGGAGTACTTTGCGAAGCACAAGCCGCCGCGTACGCCAGCCGATCTGAAGGCGCATCGCTGCATACGCAGTCGCATGCCGAGCGGGCAAATCTACCAGTGGGAGTTCGAGCGGCGCGGGCAAGCCGTGCGCGTGGACGTGGAGGGCACGTTGACGCTCGACGAGCCCGGTCTCATGCTCGCGGCCGCGCGCGATGGACTCGGCCTTGCATATTTGACCGAATGGAACGTGAATGCGGACCTGGCGGCGGGCACGCTGGTGCGCGTGCTGGAGGACTGGACGCCGCCGCTCGACGGGCTGTGCCTCTATTACACCGGGCGGCGGCACGCGCCGGCGGGGTTGCGCGCGCTGATCGAGACGATTCGCGCACACGCCGACGCCGTGCGTAAGCGTGCTGCCGCGCCCGCGAAAAAGAGCCGGCGCGGGGCTGCCACCAAGGGTTGATCGTGGCGCACGCGATCATCGCCGGTTCCGATCGCGACTATCGTGGATTCCCGTTTCCGTTGCGTACGGTCCGAACGCAATACCGACCTCTCCACGATGGAGAGACGCATGGAAACGGACATCACGAATCGAACCGCGCGCACGAAGACCGCGAACGTCATCATTCAAGGTTTCTCAATGCCGACACGGCAAAGGGACACCGCGGTGGCCTCGCTTGCGGTGGCTGGCGCAGGCGTAGCGTTCAGGCGAGCGATGCGAACCGCCCGGCTGCGCCGCCCCGGCGATACAGCACGAGAGTCGCGACGAGTCCGCACGCGGCGGCGAAACTGAGCCAGTATCCCGGCGCGGCCTTGTCGCCGGTAATCTCGATGAGATACGTCGATACGGCGGGCGTGAAACCACCAAAAACCGCGGTGGCGAGACTGAAGGCGAGCGAGAAACCGGCCACGCGGACCTCGGCGGGCATGACTTCAGTGAGTGCTGCAACCATCGCGCCGTTGTACATGCCGAAGAAGAACGAGAGCCACAGCAGCACGACGAGCATGCGAGCAAAGCTCGGCGCCGATGACAGCCAGGAGAGCGCCGGATACGACGTGCAGATAGCGAGCGCGGTGATGGCGATAAGAATCGGCCTGTGGCCGATGCGATCCGAGAGCGCTCCACCAACGGGCAGCCAGAAGAAGTTCGAGAGGCCCACGCAAAGCGTGACGATCAGGCTGTCTGCGGTAGTGAGCTTCAGAACGGCTTTGCCGAAGGTCGGCGTGTAGACCGTGATGAGGTAGAACGTGGTAGTCGTCATGGCGACCAGCATCATGCCCGCGAGCACCGTCCGCCAGTTTTGCAGCATCGTGGCGAACACTTCGCGTGCGCGCGGATGGTGCGTGCGCGCCTTGAACTCGTCGGTTTCCTGCAGCGTGCGTCGCAACAGAAAGATAACCGGCACGATAGCGCAACCGACGAAGAAGGGAACGCGCCATCCCCATGCGCCGATTTCACTGGCCGTCATCAGATGGTTGAGCAGATAGCCGAGAGCGGCTGCGACCACGATTGCGACCTGCTGGCTCGCGGACTGCCAACTCGTATAGAAGCCCTTGTGCCCCGGCGTCGCCATTTCCGCCAGATAGACAGAGACGCCGCCCAGCTCGGCGCCAGCGGAAAAGCCTTGCAGCAGGCGCCCGAGCAGCACGAGAGCGGGTGCCAGAAATCCGATCGTCGCATATCCGGGGACGCACGCGATCAGGATCGTTCCGCTCGCCATGATCGACAGTGTGACGATCAACCCTTTGCGGCGCCCCACTTCATCGATGTATGCGCCCAATATGATCGCGCCCAGCGGGCGCATCAGGAAGCCCGCGCCGAACACGGCGAAGGTGAGCATCAGCGAGGCGAACTCGCTCGTGGACGGAAAGAAGATGCGCGAGATGTAAGTCGCATAGAAGCCGAAAAGAAAGAAGTCGAACTGCTCCAGAAAATTGCCGCTGGTCACGCGCAGCACTGCGCCAAACTTCGACGTTCGGCCATGCGCGCTATCCCCGGCGTTGAGCGATGAGGGATGCATGAGTTGTCTCCATGGATGTGTTATGTGAGTGCGGCCGCCCGTCGAAGGTATTGCCTCGAGGACCGCCGTTAGTCCGAGCCGGGTTGCAGGCGGCTGGCCTGTCGTTTTTCGATCGATGACTTGAGAAGCGCCGCACAGCGATAGATTCCGTGGGCGAATTTGCCGTAAGGCAGCGTGGCGAAGAGTGCCATCACGACGCCGAGGTGGAGGGCCAGGAGCCACGCCATCGCGGCGGTGTCGCGCCACGCGAGGAGCGCGAGACCCGAAACGCTGGTCAAGAGCAGCAGCGCGATGAATCCACGGTCCATCGGGCGCTGCTTCGGATCGCCCCGGCTCGGGTCGCGGCGCAGATTGAGCCAGAGCAGGCCCGCCGGCCCGACGAGCAAACCGGCACCACCCGCTGTGCCGAGCATCACGGGCAGACTCAGGACCGGGTAAGGCGCGTGCAGATTGAGCGCATAGTGATAGAAGGTGGCCACCGCCGTAGCCGCGAAGCACAGCATGAATCCATAGAAGGTCAAATGATGGAAACGCCGGCGTGCGAGCGTAAAGGCGTCATTCGACTCGTTGCAGCCGTCGCCATGGCCTCCGTCGAGATACGTCAGGGTAAGCGTGTGCTTCGCGGCCTCGGCGATGGCCGGCGCGCTGGCCGGTCCCGCAGACACGTCACGCCAGAATCTCGACACGCCGACGCCGAGCGCGAGGATCGCGAAGCCGAAGACCGAACCGAACATCGCCGCGAGCAGGTTATGCGGGAAAATCGCATAGAAATTGCCGCCCAGATTGCCTGCGAACAGCGAACCCCTGAACCCGATGCCAAGCATCAGAAAGAGGGCGAGTCCGATCGCGAGTGCAAGCGCGACGGTCAATCCGTTGCGCTTGTAGAGTGCGCCCATCGGTGCGGGCCACGCATACTCCGCATAGGTTTCGACACGGACTTCGGCCATCGCCTTCGGCACGTTCACGGCGAACTCATGTGGCGGCGCATACTGGCATGCGTGATAGCACGCGCCGCAGTTGTGGCACAGGTTGGCGAGATAATTGACGTCTGCCTTGGCGAATTCGAGGCGCCGTGTCATCGCGGGAAAGACCGCGCAGAATCCTTCGCAGTAACGGCACGCGTTGCAGATCTGCATCTGCCGTGCGACTTCCGCTTCATTTTGCGTGAGCGGGAGCACGCGGATTGTCCGCGCCGCGGGCTCGCTCGTGGCCGTGTAGCCGGTGATGACGGAAGGCGAGGCGAGTTCCCGCGCCTCGCGGGCAAGCGCTTCAAGCTTTTGCACGTTGAACTCCAGTGTAATGAGCAGCAGCCATCGCAGCCTGTGTGCCGGCAATGCGTCCGAACGCGGTGCCGATCGACATGCCGACGCCCGCGGTATAACCCTTGCCGAGCACGTTGCCGGCCATCATTTCTCCTGCAACGAAAAGGTTGTCGCTGGGGCGTCCGCCGAAATGCACCTGCGCGTGGTCATTCACCTCGAGTCCCAGGTACGTGAACGTGATGCCCGGCCGCAATGCATAGCCGAAGAAGGGAGGGGTATCAATGGGCCGCGCCCAGTGGGTTTTCGCTGGCGTGAGGCCTTCGGTGCGGCAGTCATCGAGTGCCGTGTGATCGAAGGTACCGTCGCGGCACGCGGCGTTGTAGGCGCGAATCGTCTCGACGAAGGCCGCTTCGGGCAAATGCAGTTGACGCGCCAGTTCGCTCAGCGAAGCGGCTTTCGCGCCCGGGAACACCGGAGGCATGAACCGCCCGACGGCCTTCGCGTCGATGATCGAATAGCCGATCTGGCCCGGCTGCTGCGCGACGAGCCGTCCCCAGATCGCATAGCGCTTCGGCCAGAAGTCTTCGCCCTCGTCGTAAAAACGCTGCGCGTCGCGATTGACGACTACGCCGAGCGACACGCAGTCGATACGCGTGCAGATGCCGCCATCATAGAGCGGCGCGCGGGCGTCGATGGCGACGCAGTGCGACTGCGACGGATCGCCAATCGCATCCGCCCCTGCTTCGATCATGTGCTTGAGCAGCAGGCCCTGATTGAAGCGCGTGCCGCGAATGAGAAAGTTGTCGGCGGGCCATTCGCCGCGCTCGTTTTGCCCCCACGCTTCTCGCAGCCACTCGCGATTCGATTCGAATCCGCCGGCCGCGAGCACGCAGGCGCGCGCCTCGAAACGTTGCACGCCGCTGCGCGCCGCGACGAAGCGGCCTGCGTCGAGTTCGATTGCGTCGACAGGCGTGTCGTAGCGGATCTGGACCCCGATCGCTTCGGCGCTGCGGTAGTAGGCGTTCACGAGCGCTTTGCCGCCGCCCATGAAGAACGCATTGGTCCGCGCGACGTGCAGGGCCCCGGAAAGCGGCGGCTGAAAGCGCACGCCGTGCTTGCGCATCCACGGACGGCATGTCGACGATGCCCGGATCACGAGCCGCGCGAGCGCCTCATTCGTGATGCCGCCGGTCACCTTGAGCAAGTCTTGCCAATATTCCTCTTCCGGATAAGCATCGACCAGCACGTCTTGCGGCGCATCGTGCATGCAGCGCAGATTGCGAGTGTGCTGGGAATTTCCGCCGCGCCATTCGCGCGGTGCCGATTCGAGAAGCAGGACGGAGGCGCCGGCTTCTCGCGCCATCAAAGCGGCACACAGCGCGGCATTGCCTCCGCCGATTACAAGAACGTCCACCATCTGGGTTGTCTCCTTTGAGACAACTATAAGAAGCTCCGTCCGGCGCGGCCATCAGGGAGACGGCAAGGGGTCTTCAGGATTCGTGAAGGGCGGGTTGGCGCAGCGTTGCGCCGGGCCAGCGGCCTGCCAGGACGGTATCGCGCGCGACATCGGCGAGTACGACGCGCGCGGCAAGCCCCGCGGGAGAAAGTTCGTCGTCCGAGACGCTCGCAATCAGGTTCGGTCTTGTCGCGTATGCCTCGACGAGCGGCACGCTCGCCAGTGAAGCGTTTTCTGCGCGTGCGAGCGCCGCTCCGGGCTGAATCGTCGCGCCGAGTCCACCGCGCACGGCGTCCATGAGCATGGCGAGGCCGTCGACTTCGGCGGCGATGCGCGGGGTGTAGCCAGCGCGCTTGAATGCGGCGTCGAGCAGTGCGCGAAGGCCGTGTGTGCCGCTCGGCAGGATCAGCGGCAGGGGGCCCAGTTTCGCAATCGACGTGCGCGATCTTGCGGGCATGCCTTGCAGCGTCGACGCGCCTATTACGAACAGCCGTTCATCGAGCAAGGGCATGACGCTCCAGCGCTGCGCGGGCTCTTCACGAAACAGAATCGCGAGATCGATTTGCCGGGCGCCGAGCATCGCGCCGAGATAACCGGAGAGGCTTTCGACCATGCGCAGCCGCACGTCGGGATACCGCTCGCGCATTGCCTGCATGAACGCGAGACCGAGCACGCCTGTCGTGCTCGGCGCGAGGCCCACGCTGACATGGCCCGAGAGGCGAGCCTGGCGCGCGGCCAGTGCGGCATCGTCGACGTGGCGCAGCGCGAGTTGCGCCTGGCGCCAGAAGGCGAGTCCCGCGTCGGTGGGAACGACGCCGCTCGAAGTTCGCTGTAGCAGGCGCGTCGAGAGTTCGCTTTCCAGCCTGCTGATCTGCTGGCTGAGCGCCGACGTGACGATGCCTAGCTCGAGCGCGGCCTTGCCCATGCTGCCGTGTTCGACGACGCTGACAAAATATCGCAACTGCCGAAGTTCCATCGAAAGTCTCAGAGTATGCGGTCCCGGAGAACCGGTTCGCGCGCATCCAGTTAGTTTCCGCTGCTCGATGCCCATAAGCGCGGCTAACGTAACAGGTTCGCCACTTGCCATTTCATCATGAATCGGGCCCGGCGTCGCGATCGAGTGGGGTTCCCGTCTGATCGAGGCAGAGATCGGGCACGCCGGGAGGAAGCCTCGTTGATGAGCAGGCGCGCGCTCGCTTATCGTCGGATTTCATGCAGGAATGCGAATAGAGTCGCGTGCGGAAAGCCTATTATTTCGGCTGTCTGCTCACGGTGAATCGTCTGCCATCAGATGGCGGATTACGAGCGCCGGGTCGGCAATCTCCAGAATCAGCCGCCGAAGGATGCGCCTGCGCATATGCTCTTCGTCCAGGATCCAGGGTTTCCCCTTCTCGCTCAGATAGCGCGCGAGGGCGTCGCGATGGTCCTCGCCGTCAGGCAGATTGAGCCGCACGGCGAGTAGCCCCGCCACGACATCATCGATCTCGACGTCGAGCGGTCTTGAGTCAATATGAAGTTCGAGTTTCATGACGGTTATGGTGCAAAAAAAGCGGCACCGCTCCCGCGAAGACAGGAAGAACGATGCCGAAGAAATGCACCGGCCGGGCTTGATGACCGGTGCAGAGCGGAACCGATGCGGTCAGTACTCCAGTTCCGGCGCGCTCGCCTGCGCCGGCTTCTCGTCCTTCGGCGCTTCGGCCACCGTTGCATCCGTCGTCAGGATGAGCCCTGCAATCGATGCCGCATTCTGCAGAGCCGTGCGCGTGACTTTCGTCGGATCGACTACGCCCGCCTCGACAAGATCGCCGTATTCGCCGGTGGCCGCGTCGTAGCCGAAATTGCCCTTGCCTTCGAGCACCTTCGCGATGACCACCGAAGGCTCATCGCCCGCATTCGAGGCGATCACGCGCATGGGCGCTTCGAGTGCGCGCAGCACGATCTGAATGCCGGCGTCCTGATCACTGTTGACGCCTTTCAGGCTCGTCACGGCCGAACGCGCACGCACGAGCGCGACGCCACCACCCGGCACGATGCCTTCGTCGACCGCCGCACGCGTGGCGTGCAGCGCGTCGTCGACGCGGTCCTTCTTCTCCTTCATCTCGACCTCGGTGGCCGCGCCGACCTTGATCACGGCCACGCCGCCCGCGAGCTTCGCGACGCGCTCCTGTAGCTTTTCGCGGTCGTAATCGCTCGTCGCTTCCTCGATCTGCCTGCGGATCGAGTGCACGCGCGCCTCGATGCGCTTTTCGTCACCGGCGCCATCGATGATGATGGTGTCGTCCTTGCGGACCTCGACGCGTTTTGCTGATCCGAGATCTTCGAGCGTGGCCTTCTGCAGCTGCTTGCCGGTTTCTTCCGAGATGACGGTCGCACCCGTGAGGATGGCGATGTCCTCGAGCATCGCCTTGCGACGATCGCCGAAGCCGGGCGCCTTGACGGCGGCGACCTTCAGGATGCCGCGCATCGCGTTGACCACAAGCGTGGCCAGTGCTTCACCGTCAATGTCCTCCGCGACGATCAGCAGGGGCTTGCCTGCCTTGGACGTCGCTTCGAGAACCGGGAGCAGGTCCCGGATATTCGAGATCTTCTTGTCGTGCAGCAGGATCAGCGCGTCATCGAGATATGCGGCCTGCCTGTCGGGATCGTTGATGAAGTAGGGGCTCACGTAGCCGCGGTCGAACTGCATGCCTTCGACCACGTCGAGTTCGTTCTCGAGTGACTTGCCGTCCTCGACCGTGATTACGCCTTCCTTGCCGACTCTCTCCATCGCGTCAGCAATGATTTTCCCGATTGCCTCGTCAGAGTTGGCCGAGATGGAACCGACCTGAGCGATTTCGCGGTTCGTCGAAATCGGCCTGGACAGCTTGCGCAGTTCGTCGAGCACGGCGGCGACAGCCTTGTCGATGCCGCGCTTCAGATCCATCGGGTTCATGCCCGCGGCGACGTGTTTCATACCTTCCTGCACGATCGCCTGGGCAAGCACCGTGGCTGTGGTGGTGCCGTCCCCCGCCACGTCGGCGGTTTTCGATGCAACCTGTTTCACCACCTGCGCACCCATGTTCTCGAAGCGGTCCTTCAGTTCGATTTCTTTCGCGACCGACACGCCATCCTTCGTGATGGTCGGCGCGCCGAAGCTGCGCTCGATCAGCACGTTGCGGCCTTTGGGTCCGAGCGTGACCTTCACGGCATCGGCGAGCACGTTCACGCCCTTGACGATGCGGGCGCGGGCGCTGTCATGGAATTTGACGTCTTTGGCACTCATGTTCTTGCTCCGGGTAAAGTCGTTGACTCGACACGTCGCGAACGACCGGGCGGGTGTCCGCGACCGGTCGAAAGTTCAGGCGGCCTTGCGGGCGGCGCTGCCGTCGGCCTCGAGGACGCCCATGACGTCCTCCTCGCGCATGACGAGCAGTTCCTCGCCATCGACCTTGACGGTCTGGCCTGCGTACTTTCCAAAGAGAACCTGGTCACCGACCTTCAGCTGGAGCGCGCGCAGCGTTCCATCCTGCAGCAGCCGGCCGCTGCCGACGGCGACGACTTCGCCCTGTTCTGGTTTTTCTGCCGCTGAATCGGGAATCACGATGCCCGAGGCCGTCGTCCGCTGCGTTTCGATTCGCTTGACGATAACCCGGTCGTAGAGGGGACGAATCTGCATTTCCATCTCCTGAGCGATTAAAGGATCACCAATAAGGGAATCCGGCTGCGTGAACGAGGCGCGTGGGAGGCCTCCGTGCAGCCGTGCCAGTGTCTGGCGGAAAGCGAAATAGAGGCGCTGCATTCGAGGTTCAAGAGGGAGCGCGAATCGCAAATGTAACAAAATATTTCAGCGCGGCAAGAGGATACGGCCGACGGTCCCAAGGCGGTAGACCGTACGTCCGAGCGCGCGCTTGTGCGCGCTGCGCGGCTGCGGTTGCACGGGGCAGGGCGGCTGCCGACCGCCGTCCGCATCGAGGCTGTCGTCGGCTTCATCAAGCGCCCGCCACACGCCACTTTTCACCGGTCGGAAGAGCCAGCGCACGTAGCCGCGTCGCGCGGCCAGTCGCATCAGGCCATCGCGATCACTCGCACCGTCAATGAGTGCCCCGTCGGGCGGGATGTCGCTTCCGTAGTCGCCAAACGCCTGGCGACAGGCGAGCGCTTCGGCACCGCCGGCGCCGATCGTATTGCACCCGCGCCGCACTATGCGCTCGACCTCCCACGCACCGAACTGCCAGGCCGCGTCGAGCAGCATGGCGTCGACAGCTTCCACGCTCTGCCAGGGCGCATCAATCTGGATGGCGGTGCCGGGGACTGGCCGCGCCGGTATCTCCACACCGGGCAGCACGAGCGGCGTCGCGCGCCGGAAACCGTGCCAGTGAAGTATCGCGACGAGCGGCGTATTGACCTGCGCAGCGGCGCTGACGGTGACCGCGAAGAGCGGCAGGCGCACGCTTTCGGCCTGTTCCCGAAGTCTGTCGAAAAGGTCCATGAAGCCTCCCGTGGCTTGTTGCAAGGGCCACTTGAAATTTCCGTTCCATGGGCTATTTTATGCATCGTTCCGGCAGCCGCGCCAAGCGTTGCTGTCATGCAGCCAGACTCCCGTGCGGGATCACTGGCGCTTGCGGCTACACAGTCCGGTTGCCCTTCCAGAACATTGGGGGAGGATACGATGAGCCCTGATCCGAGAAGGTGGAATCCCTTCAAGTTCCTTCGAGCAGCTTCCCGCAAGTCCGATGTGCAAGGCCGGGAAAGCACGTCGGCGAGCGAAAACGAACGTGCCTCGATGCCCGACATCGCGCGGCTGTTTTCACGCGAACCATGGCGCGCAATGGAGGAATTTTTTCTTGACCCGTTCGCGGGCCGTGGTGCGCTCGACCGGTGGTTTGGCGACTTCAGTTCGTCGCGTTTCCAGCCGCGTATCGACGTTGTCGACGAAGGACCGGTGCTGCGTGTGACTGCCGAGCTGCCCGGAATGGAGCGCGAAGACGTGAAAGTGAGCGTCGAGGACGGCGCGATCGTGCTCCGAGGTGAGAAGAAGCAGGACGTACACAGTGAAGAGAACGGCTGCTACCGGCTGGAGCGTGCCCACGGACGCTTCGTGCGCACGATTCCGATGCCCGAATATGCCGATCCCGGCCGCGCTCTGGCGAAGTTCGACAATGGCCTTCTCACGTTGACGATTCCGAAAATGGAACCAGCGCCGTCCGCGCACCGGACGATCGATATCGGTTAGGGCAAGCACACGAAAGCGCTGTGACGGCGACGGTGAAGTCGACCGGGTCGTTAGCTCAGCTGGTAGAGCAGCGGACTTTTAATCCGTTGGTCACTGGTTCGAATCCAGTACGGCCCACCATTCGCTGTTCCATAGAACTCCAACATATTCCGATGGAGTAGCCGAAACCCTTGCTGGGTGGGCTTCTCAGGCCGTCGGCTGTTCCGCTGTTTGCTGGCTTGGTCCGTTGACTTCCCCTGCTTGGTGGGGGTAGTTTTGGGGGTATTCTGCCGTCTTCGACAGGAGATACCCCCAATGCGTCTCTCTGATACCGCAATCCGTAGCGCCTGGCCAGGCGCCAAGCCCGTCAAGCTCTCTGATGGTGACGGACTCTATCTTCTCCTGATGCCGACCGGTTCCCGTCTGTGGCGGTTGAAGTACCGCTTTGCTGGCAAGGAAAAACTGCTCGCGCTCGGCACCTACCCAACGGTGACATTGAAGGACGCGCGCGACAGGCGCGAAGAGGCGCGAAAGAAACTCGCGGCGGGATACGATCCGGGCGAAGCGAGGAAGGCGCAGAAGAGGGCGGAAAAAGACCTGGCGACGAACAGCTTTGAAGTCGTGGCGCGCGAGTGGTTCCAGTTGACGAAAGGGAAGTGGGAAGCGGAATACGCGAAGTTGATCATGCATCGACTGGAGCGGGACATGTTTCCCTCCCTCGCCAAACGCCCGATCAATGAGATTACGGCAGTCGAACTACTGACTGCATTGAGGCGAATCGAAAAACGCGGCGCCGTCGACACGGCACATCGATCGTTGCAGAAGTGCGGACAGATTTTCCGGTATGCAGTTGTGACCGGACGGGCAGACCGTGACCCTACGACGGACCTTTGCGAGGCGCTCAAGCCGGCACCCAAGCAACACTATGCCTCGATAAAGGACCCCAAGGAAGTCGGTGCGCTTGTACGCGCGATCCGCGACTACCAGGGAGGTTTCGAAACGAAATGCGCGCTTCTTGTTGGCATGCTGACGTTTGTTCGCCCCGGCGAGCTTCGCAAGGCTGAATGGACCGAATTCGACCTTGTTCAGGCTGAATGGCGCATTCCAGCCGCACGCATGAAAATGAAGGAGCAACATATTGTGCCGCTTTCGCTGCAGGCCGTTGCCGTCCTTGAAAAGCTTCATGCCGTCAATAGCCATGGACGCTACCTTTTTCCCAGCGTTCGGACCAGCGAGCGGCCGATGAGCGAAAACACGGTGAATGCCGCCCTGCGCCGTCTCGGATACACCCGTGAGGAAATGACCGGCCACGGATTTCGCAGTACTGCTTCTACGCTACTCAACGAACTCGGTTGGCCGGGGGACGCAATCGAGCGGCAGTTATCACACGGTGAACGCGACGAGGTTCGGAGCGCTTACAACTTTGCTGCCTGCCCGTACGTCGGAAAATGATGCAGGCGTGGGCCGATCATCTCGATGAATTGGAACGTGGCGCAAGAGTCCTGACAATGCATTTACCGAAGGCGTGTTGAAGTGCCGGGCCGCGGCAGGAACCGCTAGGACTCATCGCCCTGCGTTCATCGCGAGCTGGAATCATCGCTCGCTGTTCAAAGATGCGGGGGGCATTCTACCTTGCGACCCACAAAAGTCCTACATCTTCGCGAATCGTCCGAACCCGGTGGCCCAGGAAGTCTTGAGCCATTGCGCATCGAGATGATCGTTTCGGACGAGGACGACCCCAAGAGAGCACACCCGGATTTCTTTTAAGATTTGGTGACCTGACTTTGAATGACACTGCGTGAGCGGAAGGCCTGGGCACGATCATCAGCGTCGAGACGCATGGCGGGTATGTTCTATTGGTGCAAGTTTAAATAGGTATCCACATGGTTTTGATAGGAATACTTATCTTAATATCCGGCAGACATCCAGTTTGAGGCCGCTGTGGCTCTCCGCGGCGAGAACGGAAAGAGCGTGCGTGGATCGCGTTTGCGAAGCAGCGGGTCGGGCGCTGCGCATGTCGTTGCGCGCACTGCCCGAGCCGGAGTTCGACGGGTTGCGTCGGCAATCACGGGAGTTGGGAGCACGTGCGGTGCTCATGTAGCGTAGCACCTTTCCCGGCGCGCGAAGCTCTCGCTGCCGCCTACGCGCGGCAGCACCGCTTGATTTTCCTATGCAATTCGTAGAATCAGGAGAGCGGCCAGTTATCAGCCGTCCTAAATCGAAGCGAGCTAAGATCGCGATTACTCTGTGTGGACGGAGACAAATCGTGGCAACATTCAGGGAACTGAAGGCACAAATGGCCGCGCTCGAGGAGCAGGCGGCGGCGGCCCGGGCGGCAGAATACGAAGAGGTGCTCGCTGACATCAGGGGAAAGGCTGCCGACTATGGGTTCACTGAGAGCGAAATCCTCGGACGTCGGCGAGGCGGGAGGGCGACGTCCGCAGCGCGCGTCGTGCCCCCCAAGTATCGTGATCCGACGACGGGCGCGACCTGGTCGGGAAGGGGGGCGTGCGCCCAATTGGATCAAGGACGTGGAAGACCGCGACAGGTACCTGATTCGTGAATGATGTCGGACGAAAGTATGCGTCGTTGCTACTTCGAACCAACGAGGTCTGGCAGACGATAAGGCGATGCACACACAGGCAAACTCCGTTACGCAAAGCGGCAGTTTGTGAAGCGCCGACCTTTGCAAATATCATCCAAACCGCCGGAAGGCTCGTGAGACAAGGCTTGTGAGCGGTTTCGGCCTGTCGCGGTGCGCTGTCAGGAGCCGCTTACCTCGATGACCCTGATCGACCCTGAATAGACGTTCGCGTTCGCGAAAAGCGGACACTTGATAGTCTGAGCGAGCCACCGCTAGTGCTTACCGTTCAGTGCGCGCAACTCCTTTATGAGCTGGTACGTAATACCACCGAATACTGTTAAGTAGAGCGGTATTCCGGCCAGAGCCGGTCTCCAACCAGCTCCGTGGTGAATTGATATCGCGAGAACGAAAAGCACCATCCCAACGCCACCTGAATAGGCCACAACAGCGCGCTTATATAAACGCCTGCGAGCGAGATCCGTTTCCCCTGACATACTTCCCCCCGATCTTTTCGCGATTGTCGACGATCCGGCCTGCGATGTCGAACGACCGAAGGTGGCCGCACTGCGTCCCACAACCGGACACGTCGCTCTCGCCGCCCCACGTCTCATGCAACAGGCATAACCGACCCTGAGCGGACGGACGGATTTCCTTAAAACGATCCTTCAAAATCGGGCATCATTCAGTTTCTTTGACACCAGCAAAAGCCGCGGGCCGCAGCCCCAACCAAGCTAAATAAGAATCAATGAATCTTATCTCAAAGATCTTCGGGGCTCGCTCACCTTCGACGGTGCCGGCACAAACGGTCTACCTATTGCCGGGTGAATCGATGTCCCTTCGCGCCGCGCTTGAGACCATTGCCTCCAGCGCCGATCAAGAATTCGTTGCGCAATGTATATCGCACTATTCGGGCTATGTCAGGGAGGCGGCGATTGGGCGGGCGGTCGAGCTTGGCGGCAGTTCGTCTTTAGACTCGATAACAAAGCGTGTGAACGATTGGGTACCCGAGGTGCGGCGGGCTGCGACGAGCGCACTACTTACGCTTTTAGCAACCGTTCCCGCCGAGCACTTTGTCTCCATCATTCCACGACTGCGCGGTCTCATGCTGGCCACGCGTACGGACCACAGGTCTTGGTTGTTCGAATTTGAACAGCGTCTCGTCGAAGCAGGAGGAACCGAAGCGATTGTCGCGGCAATGACTGGCACAGATTTTCGGCTCAGACGCGCCGCGTTTCTCGTTGCTGTAGACCATCAACTTTTGTCGACTAACGAAACGATAGAGCTTGGTCTGAACTCAGGTGACATCGTGCTTGCGAGATCCGCGGTTGCCCTGCTTGACCTTGTACCGGCTTCAGACCGAGCCAAGTACATCGAGCTTGCAGCCACATCTCCGTTTGGTCCCGTACGCCTCGCTGCTTTCAACCTTATTTCGAGCGACAAGAGCAGTTCCGATTACGAGCCCTTCCTGTGGCGTGCGACACTTGACTCGCAGGGTAGCCTGCGGACAGCGGCGGCCCGATTGCTTATCGAGCACGGTAGAGATGTGCTTGGCCACTGCACTGTGCTGCTCGAGACGGGAGGGCTGACTGCCAGACAAGTCCGTGCAGGACTATCGCTTCTCGCGGAGCAGCATGCGCCAGAAATCGTCCCCACGCTTGCGAGGCATGCGGACGACGCACGGGCCGATATCCGCGCCCATGTAGTCGCGCTACAGGCTAAGATTTTGCCATCGCTCAAGGACGAGATCGCATCGCGTGCGCTTCTCGATTCGTCCAGGCAAGTCCGAAAAGCCGGGGTTCGTCTGTGCACTTGTGGAGCGTTTGTCTCTCTGGATCTGCTTAAAGCGGTTCTTATGCAACATGGAGACTATCGCGCCGCACTGGCGGTCTGTGCGAGAGACAGATGGGATCGCCTCATATGCATCGCGCTCATCACAGAACTTAATGTGGTGGGCGAAGACGGTTATCCGGATGTAAAGGAGGCGCTGAGACGTTGGATCGCAGACCCAACTTCATCGTGGACGAAACCCAGTGGCGAGCACCGCCTGATTTTATCCAACCCGGACGCCCGATCACGCCTCTTCGATTTGGCCGATGATCAACAACCGCAGTTGCGTGCTCGGCTGCTAGAAGGGGGTCTAGAGCTTTAGTTCTGGTTCCGGCGCGAACCTGTAGCTGGGCGCAAGGAGGTCGAATTGTTGACGATCTAAGCGCTATTCCTGAGTGGCCCATATTGGCCGAGCAGAGCCCGACGGCGCCGCGCGCTGAACATCCGGGGTATGCGGATCATGCAAAAGGCATAGCTCGACCCACTCCGGTCAGATGACATTCTCCAAACCGGTCGCTCAGCCGACACACAATCGACAACGATCGGCCGTTCGGAGCCGGTGCATTGGTGACATTCAATCCGCGCTCTTAAGGCAGTGGAAATGTTCGGGCGTGTCCTGCTCTGCAGCCGGCTGTCGTTGCCTTGAGGAGGACGCATCAGGGCGTCAAACCGCGCGCGATATCGTCGCGAATGTCTGTCGCGCTCTCCAGACCGACGGCGAGCCGAACAAGACCTTCCGTGATGCCTGCGTCTGCCCGCGCTTCCGGCGTGATTCGCGCGTGCGTCGTGGTAGCTGGATGGGTGATCGTGGTTCGGGTATCACCGAGATTGCCGGTAATTGAACAGATCTTCGTGCTGTCGATCACGCGCCAAGCATTTGCGCGCATTTGCTCCGGTGTGTCGCCATTCAGTTCAAATGACACGATGGCGCCCCCCGCTTTCTGCTGGCGCTTCGCAATCTCGTACTGTGGGTGGGATTGCAGGCCGGGGTAGAACACGCGCTTAACTGCGGGATCTGACTCAAGCCAGCGCGCGATTTCTAGCGCGTTGGCAGACTGTCGCTCGATCCGTACCGACAGCGTTTCCATGCCCTTCAGAAGAACCCACGCATTGAACGCTGACAACGTCGGTCCCGCACTGCGCACGAACGGGAACAATTTCTCCGTTATGAATTGCTTCGATCCGACGAGTGCGCCCCCAAGCACGCGGCCTTGCCCATCGAGGAACTTCGTCGCCGAATGCATCACGATGTCGGCTCCGAGCTTGAGCGGCTGTTGCAACGCGGGGCTACAGAAACAGTTGTCGACCACAAACAATGCGTTCACCGAGTGGGCGATCGCGCCAATCGCCTCGATGTCTGCGATTTCCGTGAGCGGGTTGGACGGCGTTTCGAGAAAGAACATTTTCGTCTCGGGACGGACCGCCTTTTTCCACGCGTCGGGGTTCGTCGGATCGACAAACGTCGTGTTGATACCGAACTTGCTGAAGATCTGAGAGAACATGCCGAGCGTTGAGCCGAAAAGGCTTCGCGAACTGACGAGGTGGTCCCCCGCCTTGAGCGCCGACATCACGACCGACATGATGGCAGCCATTCCCGAGGCCGTCGCGATGCACGCTTCGCCGCCTTCGAGCGCGGCCAGACGCTCCTGGAACATTGTCACCGTCGGGTTCGTGAAGCGCGAGTATGTGTAGTAGTCCCCAGACGACGTGAAACGGTCGGCGGCTTCTGCCGCGCTAGCGAACACAAAGCTGGAGGTAAGGAAAAGCGCTTCAGAGTGCTCGCCGAATTCACTGCGTAGTGTTCCGGAGCGGACCGCAAGGGTGTCGAAGTTGAGGGAGTCGTCCATGTTCGTTCTATTCCGTTATTCTTACGCCGCACGCGCTCGCCGTTGACAGCATCAAGACGCGAGTGCAACGAAAAAGCCCGCTCTGCGTCGGCAGAAGCGGGCTTCGTATGCGGGGATGTTGTCAAGCGTCGATAGCTAGGCTGCCACCCCACCGTTCGCTTTAGCTGTTTCGGGCTTCCCTGCGTCCACAAGTTGAGATCAAATCGACGCAAGCCTAATGCTAGCACCGTGCAGGCCCTAACGGGGCGTGTATCGAGTGCTAGTTTGCGCCACCCTCACTCAGGCCGTCCGTATAGCACCGCCAGACGGGATCATCGTACTTGTAGGCTCGACCGAGGGCGAACCTTGGGTGACCGTTCAGCTAGGATGCATCGAGCTATCGGTTGCAGGCTTTGGCAGCAAGTTACGTGACCTGCCAAGTTCGGCTGCTCTCACGGTGAATCACATTGTCGACGATCGTCATCGCCGGGTTCAACGCCCCTTTTTGGGCCGGCTACGGCCCCACGCGGTCGGCCGTAGCCGTCATAGTGTCTTAAACGACCTCAGCCCTTGACTAAACGTCTGGAAGTGGGCCGCACTGCGTCCCATGATCGGGAACGCCGTCCATCCCCGCACCACGTCTCATGCAGCAGGCATAACCGACCCGCAGCGGTCTTCCGATGCACGTTGGCGCCAACGGCTCGCTTCGAGGGTACCTCGGTCATTCGTTCGGGCAGCAGTTACCGGGGCCAGCTAACAAGACGGAGCAGGTTTGAAGGCCGAACGTCGCGGGCTCCAGAATACTTATCCACGATCAGGCGCACCTAAAGTGCGCTTCTATTTCTCTCGACTCAGCGCTTGGCTTTCCGCTGCGTGAGCCACTTGTTGAGAGCTGGCAAAAATATTTCCTGACATCTTCGGAGAGCACATCAGCTGACAGTGGTCTGCAGGGCGACGCGCAGTTGATCGAGCGTATAGGGCTTGCGTAAGGCGGTCCACTTGAACGCAAAAATTCGATTCCCGGGAACAGGATTTCCCGAAGCGAAAATGATCCCGATTCCCGGACGGATGGCGAATGCGCGCTCGGCCAATTCGAACCCGGAAATATGGGGCATCACGACGTCGGTGACCAGAACGTCAAATCGGTTTGCCGTGAGCGCGTCAAGCGCGGCCGCCGCGCTTGACGCGCGCTCGGGCTCGACTCCGATCAACGCCAGCAGCTCGCAGGTAGCGTCGAGCGACGCAACGTCGTCTTCGACAACAAGTACGCGCATGCCTCCCGGGTTCCAGTTCCTCCGACTTTCATCGGCCACCAGGGTATCTGTCTCATTTCCCGGGGTTTTGCTGTCCGTGCTTCCGAGGACCTGCCGCACTTTGGCAGCAAGTTGATGACGGCTGTATGGCTTGCTCAGCAGTTCCACACCAGGGTCGAGGCGGCCACCATGGACGATCGCGTTATGGGTATAGCCCGACGTATAGAGTACCTTTAGCGCGGGCGCCATCCGGACTGCCCTCCGGGCCATTTCCGTGCTGCGCAACGCACCTGGCATCACCACGTCCGTAAAGAGCAGATCAATATGGATGCCGCTCGCGACGACGGCCAGCGCCTGCTCTGCATTGCTCGCCTTGAGCACCGCATAACCAAGACCAGCAAGAAGTTCGACGACTGTCGACTGAACCTTCGGATCGTCTTCCACGACGAGGACAGTCTCGTTCCCGTGCCTCACTTCCCCCGCGCTGCCCGGGGCGATTTCCAGCGCCGTTTCGGTAGAGCGGGGCAGATAGATCCTGACGGACGTTCCGTGGCCGATCTCGCTGTAGAGCCGGATATGACCTCCACTCTGCTTGACGAAGCCGTAAGCCATGCTGAGGCCAAGCCCTGTACCACGACCTTCCGGCTTGGTGCTGAAGAATGGGTCAAATGCACGTTCCATTACTTCCGGGCTCATACCTGTCCCAGTGTCTGTGACGGCGAGCATCACATACTGTCCAGCGGCAACGTCGGGAAGTGTTGACACATACTCGTCGTCGAGCGTTGCATTCGAGAGTTCAAGCGTGAGCTTGCCACCGTGTGGCATCGCATCGCGCGCATTGATCGCCAGGTTGAGGATCACGTTTTCGAACTGGTGGGGGTCGACCATGACGTTCCAGAGCCCGCCCGTGACCACGGACTCGATCTCGATCGTCTCCCCCAGGGCCCGGCGCAGGAGTTCATCCATCGCGTGGAGTCGGCGTGCCGGGTTGACGACGATTGGTGCCAGAGGCTGCTGACGGCCAAACGCCAGCAGCTGTGAAGCGAGCTTCGCACCGCGCTCTACGGCGTCAACGGCGTTGCCAAGCCGAGCGGCGGCCCAGGCATCACGGCCATACCGGCTCTCGAGCAGCTCCAGATTGCCACGCAAAACCTGCAGCACGTTGTTGAAATCGTGTGCCACCCCGCCTGTAAGTTTTCCCAGGGCCTCCATTTTCTGCGCCTGGAACAAGGCCTTTTGCGTCTGCTCCAGAACTTCGGCTGCGCGCCGTCGTTCGGTAACATCCCGCGTGATCTTGGCGAATCCGACAAGCTCGCCATCTTCCCTGATGGCATCGATCACAACGTGCGCCCAGAAGTGGCTTCCGTCCCGCCGAACGCGCCAGCCCTCCGCCTCAAAGCGTCCCTCGCGTCTCGCCGTTTCGAGGCCCCTGAAGGGCACACCAGCTGCGACGTCTTCGGGTGTGTAAAACCGGGAAAAGTGCGAACCGATGATCTCCTTTTCCGTATAGCCCTTGATCCGCCGGGCGCCGGAGTTCCAGCTCGTGATGTGCCCATCGGGCGAGAGCATGAAGATGGCGTAATCGCTGACGCCCTGAACCAGCAGTCGGAAACTCCGTTCGCTTGCAAGTACAGCCTCGTGAACGGCCTTCTTGTCACTCATGTCCTGGATCACCTTGCCGAAACCGACCAGTTCGCCATTGCCGTCGCGTAACGCTGTTATGACCACGTGCGCCCAGAACGTGGTGCCGTCCTTTCGCACGCGCCAACCCTCCGAGACGTGACGCCCGGCATCCAGCGCGGCGCGGAGCGCCGCTGCAGGTGCACCGGAGGTGCGTTGGGCCTCGGGGTAAAAAAGGGAGAACGGCCGTCCGATGACTTCTTCGGGGCGATAGCCCTGAATGCGTTCACCGCCCGGGTTCCACGTCAGGATAGTGCCGTCAAGCGAGACGGCGAAGATCGAGTAATCTTCGGTCGAGCCAGCCCACAGCCGGAGCCAGGCGGAGCTGAAATCCTCGGACGGAATGGGAGCGTTGTTCATCTGTTCAAATGTGTTGGTGTCTGAGTCCTGACGCGGCTGTCGGGACGTGGCAGTGGCAGCAGCAATTATCAGGCCACGAGGCGACGCGACCTGTCGGTCTTCCAATATCGTCCTGACCGCTTGGCCGTGCTGCTGCATCCCCTACAGCGGGCAGGTCCCACGCGGTCTAGCGACCGCGCCAAGGCACCGTTTGGTCGCGGGTACCGGTGTGGATGTGAGCGATGGCATGTACACAGCCGCGAGTGGGGCGACCGCCATCGTGATGGTCATTCTGGGGAAGGAGGGCGGCTATCTCCAGCGATTGCCTAACGATCCATGGGGCAACGCGTATCGGTATCTCAATCCGGGTGTGCATGGTGAGGTCGACGTATTCAGCTATGGCGCCGACGCAAAGCAAGGCGGTGAAGGCGACGACGCCGATATCGGCTCGTGGGAATAGTGGGCGCCCTTTCACTGCGTCCCGATGCTTAACCGCGGTGGTACCCGTCGATCCGGCTACGTGTGCTGTGTCGTCATGTGTGGATTCTGTGCAAAGGCGAAACGCGACCGACGTGATCTTCTCTCGAAAGGCACGTCGTGGGGGCGGAGCCGACGTTCGAACGTCCGCGCGGAGGTGCGGGGCAGCACCTGTGGGTGACTAAACTCGGAGGTCCATCGACAGCTTGTGCGCAGCAGATCGCCTTGGTCGATGAATTTCTGTAGTCGGCCCGCCGTCGCCGGTCTATCCTGCGTACGGAAGAATGCCGCTACTGCACGTAGAGCGGGCACGCAGCCAGTTTCCGGTGCGTTACTGTTGCTCCAACATCCCGACTAACACGCGCGATGATTGATTTCCAGACACTGCTGATCTACGGTGCGTTTCTGGCGGTTGCGTTGCTCTACGCCAGCACAGGGCAAGCTGGCGCTTCCGGTTACATCGCCATCATGGCGCTGATGGGATACGAGCCCCACAGCATCAAGCCTACCGCGCTTGTCCTGAATATCCTGGTCTCTCTGGTTGCAAGCTGGCGCTTCATACGGGACAGTCATTTTGACTGGGAGTTGTTCTGGCCATTTGCATTGCCGGCCGTACCGATGGCGCTATTAGGTGGCTATATGACGCTCCCGAATGCAGGGTTTGAATATTTACTTGGTGCACTGCTGTTGATCGCTGGAACGCTCTCTCTTGCCCGTGGGCCATTGAACGACCAGACTTTGCGGCCGCCTCCTAAGTCCGTCGCGCTCGCTTGGGGAGCAATTATCGGATTAGCTTCTGGGCTGACCGGAGTTGGTGGGGGCGTCCTGATAACGCCGCTCCTGCTGTTTTGTAGATGGTCATCGGTGCGCACTGCTGCATCCGTTTCCGCGCTGTTCATCCTTTGCAATTCCATCGCGGCGCTGGCAGGTGATTGGACAGCCACAAATCACCTTCCACATGGGATTGGTCCGCTGGCGTTGATGGTGCTTGTGGGGAGTTGGTTTGGGGCATATCTTGGCAGCCGCTGGCTGTCGCCTCGTCAAATTCGTAGCTTGCTGGGCATTGTGTTGATCATTGCCAGCTTGAAACTGCTCTTGCCCGCTTGAATTAGCGTAGCTGGCCACATCATCGGCGATGGCACGACGCATATAGCGAACGCGCGAATACGGCGTACTGCGACGTATGATTGCAGTCATCGTCCGAGCAGCATGCCGGCAGCTAAACTGCTTGCTCGCTAGCAAGTAGCGGCCGTTCGAATGCCTCAAGCAGGATGCCGACGACTGTCTCTTGTTGTCCCGATCTCGGAAGTCCATCGGAGACGTACGCGCAACGGATCGCTTTGATCGGCGAACTTGCGTATTCGACCCACGCCAGCCGTTGGAGTCACCGCGAGGCGAATATCTGCTCGCAAAGGTGAAGCGGTCATTCTTGACATAATAACGGCTCGTTTCCCGACGCTTTTTCATCCACTTTGTGAGCCAATTTTCGTTCTCGGCAGAAATCGCGTCCTCGTACGGCTTGACGAAGCTGGACCACGAACGGCGCGTGCTTTTCGGAAGAAAGTGCCACTCATCAGCAGGTTCTTCGAGTCGGCGTGGGTACGACCAGGATATTGTCGAGGTGGCCGGAGCCACCGGCGATGGGTTGACACATACGCATGAACGAGCCTCTTCTAACGTTTCCGCGGGAACACCCTCTCGAAGGACGCTAAGTGAGCTCCCAAGTCCTGATGCAATTTCCATCGCGTCGCGACGGGTTTGCACCCTGATCATCGTCGGCCATGTTTTCACGCGCAATCAAATCGATCGTCGGAACACGACAGGCTTGCCGCCCATTGTCTGCTTCGTCATCCATGCCGCAAGCGCCGAGTCCAGATAGTCCGCGTGACCAGAAAACCACTCGAAAAGGCGCAGGCCGAGATCTCGCGCCAGTTCCGCGCCGGCTCGTCCTTCCGCGATGGCAGCCTTCACGTCACCGACCGACTTCAGCACTGCCGCATGTTCTTCGATGTGGCAGTCGCGTGGTGGGAAGTTCGTCGTACGCATCCACTCGTCTTCCTGCTCGAAATGGCTAACGGCGTGCTGTTCGAACAGCTCTAGCGCTGCTGCGGCCGTCGCGTCCGAGCACGTCACCAGGCGCAGCGCAAACGTATAGAACTCCTTGTGAACGTCGTCCATCGGCGTGAAGCCGAGTAGTCGCGCGTCGTTCCAGGCAAGACTATTGTCG
>NZ_JBFRCN010000043.1:0-82514 GCF_040965835.1 Paraburkholderia sp. BR10872 | reverse complement strand
AGCAGGCTCACGGGCGGCAGGCGAGCATCGAGCGAGATTTGCGTCGCGCGCAGAAACTCGGCGCGCGCGATACCGGGTGTCGCTGCGATGACTGCCTGATCGCCCGGCGAAAGGAATGCGCTGTCGCCGCCCGGCGAAGCGCGCAGATAGAGCGGCGCGGGCAGCAGCAACTGCAGCCAGTCGTCGACGGCGACGCGAAAGCTCGACACCATGATCGCCATCGCCGTCATCAGGCTGAAGCTCGTGACGATGCCCGCGAGCCCGATCGTCGCGCGGCCGGGGGCATTGGCGAGCTGCGCCAGCACGAGCTGCGGCAAGACATGATTCGAGCGCGGCAGCACGGCGAACACGGCGCGCGCGAGCGCCGGCATCGCCAGCACGCCGCCCAGCAACAACAGCGCGATGGACAGATAGCCGAACACCGGCAAGCCCGCCACGGGCGGCAATAACGCGGTGACGAGCCCGGCGGCGATCGCGAGCAGCGCCGCCGTGACGGTGCGCTTGGTACGCAGCCGGGCGGCCGGCGCTTCCTCGTCGCCCGCCTTCAGCGCCCGCGCGGGTCGCGCCCTCGCGGCTTCGAGCGCCGGCGCGAGACTGCCGAGCACCGACGCGGCCATCCCCAGCGCAAAGAATATTGCCGCCGGCATGGCATCGAAATGCACGCGCGGCTGCACGCCTTCGAAATAGCCGCCGCCCAGATCGCCGCCCGCATAGCGGAGCACGGCCGCCGCGAGCGCGAAGCCGATGGCGAGCCCCGCCGCCGCGCCGAGCACGCCGAGGATCGCGCCCTCGGTGACGACGAGCCACAGCACGCCACGCTGCGTCACGCCGATCGCGCGCAACAGCGCAAACTGCGCACGACGCCGCAGTACGGCCAGGGCCTGCATCGTGAAGACGAGGAACGCCCCGGTGAACAGCGCAACGAGCGCGAGCACGTTGAGATTCGCGCGATACGCACGCGAGAGCATCGAGGTGCGCCGGGCGTTGTCACCCGGTGTGAAGGCGGCGACACCCGCGGGCAAGTGCGGCGCGAGCGAATGCGCGAACACTTCGGCATCGACGCCCGGCTTGAGCTTGATGTCGATGCGCTCGAGTGTGCCGAGCCGCTGCAGGCGCCATTGCGCGGCGCCGATGTCCATCACGCCGACACGCACCGCATCGCCCGAGGCCGGCAACACACCCGCGACGCGCAGGGCGACCGAAGCGAGCCCGACCTGCACCGTGAGCGAATCGCCAGGCTTGAGCGCGAGCCAGCTCAGCGCGGCTGGCGAAAGAAATACGGTGTCCGGGTCGAGCAGATCGAGCGTGCTGGCCTTCGTACCGTTCGTGCCACGCGTGCCATGCGTGCCATTCGTACGATCGGCCAGTTCCACGCGTCCGACGAGATTCGGCGTGACATACCCTGCGCGAAACACATCGACGCCGAGAAGTTTCAGCGACTCGTCGCGTCCCGCGACGCGCGCATCGACCTCCACCACCGGGCTGACCGCGGCGACCTCGGGCAAGCTGGCAATGCGCGGGTACAGCGCTTCATCGAAACCGGCACGCGGCCCGCGCAGCTCGATATCCGCATTGCCCATCAGCGAGTTGACAGTGGCCGACAGCTCGTTGAGCGCCGCGCGATTGATCAACTGTACCGCGTAGCCCATCGCGACGCCCGCGGCAATCGCGAGAATGCCGATCAGCGTGCGCAGCGGATGCGCGCGCATTTCCCCGGCGATGAGCGCCGCGCCGACGCCGCCAGCAGGCGTGCGATCGCCCCGGCAACGCGATGCGGCAGCGTCGCGCGATGAACCCACGGCACCGAACCAGCGCATCGCCTACGCGCCGCCTGGGCCGGGCGAGTACGGCTCGAGCCCGGCGGGCGTGAGCCGCAGCACGCGGTCGGCGGCAGCCGCCACGGCGACCGAATGCGTCGCGAGCAGCACGCCCGCGCCGTTCTTTTGCGCCAGTTCGCGCAGCAGCGCGAGGATGCGCATCGCCGTGTCGTGATCGAGATTGCCGGTGGGCTCGTCGGCCAGCACGAGACGCGGCTGATGCACGAGCGCGCGCGCGATCGCTACCCGCTGCAACTCGCCGCCCGACAATTCACGCGGCAGCGCGCGCTCGCGCCCGCCGAGCCCGACTGCATGCAGCACGGACGAGACGCGCACCGGCACGTCTTTCGCCCGCATGCCGTTCAGGAGCAGCGGCAGCGCGATGTTCTGCGCCGCCGAGAGGTTCGGCAGCACATGGAAGGCCTGGAACACGAAGCCCATCTTCTGTCGGCGCTGCAGGGTGGCCGCGTCGTCGTCGAGTGCGCCGAGGTCGTGTCCGTCGAAGACGATCTGTCCCGCGTCCGGCCGGTCGAGACCGGCCGCGAGATTGAGCAGCGTCGATTTTCCGGCGCCCGATTCGCCCATGATGGCGACGCATTCACCCGAGCGCAATTCGAGATTCACGCCGCGCAGCACGTTGCGCGGCGTGGTGCCGTCATAGTGCTTCGATACGTTGGCGAGCGTCAGCATCATGTCGAACCTAACGCAGCGCCTGTCAGGCGGGCCCCATGTCCTGCCGCGGCGACGTCGCGGTCGTGCCCGGCCGGCGCAGCATCTTGTCGACCTCGCCCGCGTGCAGCTCCTCGACCTGGATCATCTGGCGCGCGTACTCTTCGAGCGCAACCGAGCGGTCTGCCACGAGCGAAAGCAGCTCGCGGTAAAGACCGAGCGCGATCTGTTCGGCCTCGAGCGATTCGCGCAGGATGGCCCCGATATCGAAGATATGGGAATCGAGCAGCGGACCGATGGCGAGCGACGGATACGCGCCGAGCGTCGTGATCCATTCGCCGGCCTGCTGCGCATGCAGGAGCGACTCGTCCGCCTGCTGCCGCAGCCACGAGACGATCGGAATGCGGCCGAAGCCGAACACCAGGAACGAATAGTGCGTGTACCGCACAACGCCAGCCAGCTCGGATTCGAGGATCTTGTTCAGCACGGCGACGACGGGCTCCTTCTCGATCTCAGTCATGTTGCCTCCCATGCACGGCAAGTAAGCGGTGGGCAATGTTCATAACACCTCCGTCTCGCGGAAATCTCGCAGAAAGCGTGTGCGAGCGCACTGACGAATTCGATTGTTGCACTTATCGCGGTTCGCCGCTGCAATCGATCAAACGAGCCTCGAGCAGGCGCGCAAGCGCCAGGCCGCCTTCGCGCATGATCGAATCGTGATTCCAGCGGAATATCAACCGCACGAGGGGCGCGAATGCGAGCGCGCTCATCCACGCACTGGCCGTCCTGACATGCCAATCGTAGCGCACCATCGTGCGGCTGCCGTCGGCCGCGAAATGCCAGCGCCCCACGCCCTCCAGCGCGCCGCTGGCCTCTCCCTCGAGCGCGAGGAGCGGCGCGACGCGCGTGACGCGAACGTCGATGATCACGCGATAAGGCAGCACGCCTTTCCACGTGTAACGATGCACCGCCCCCAGCCCGTCGGTCTCGCCCGCCCGCAACTCGCGCACCGCTTCGACGTTCTTCCACCAGCTCGGCCAGTTCATCGAATCGTGGATCGCGTCCCATACCGGCTGCACCGGCGCCTCGATGCACCACGAGGTCGTCAGACGGAATTCCGCCATCGTTCGTTTCCTCCTTGTCTGCGCCAGGGCCAGGTGTGCGTTGCGCGATGCGAAGCCGTGCTCCAGAATGACCCATCTTCCACCTTCGAGTATAGGAGGGGCCAATGACGCTCACAGACCGGGATTTCGTGGCCGTCGCACAGGCGCGCTTCGATGCGCTCGCAAACTACGAGGTCACGTTGAAATCGACATCGGCGCGAGCGGAAACGGTCGAGGTCCTCTATGGCTACCGAAAGCCCGGCTTCGTGCGGATGGACTTCATCCGGCCGCATGGCGGCGCGACGCTCACCTTCAACCCGGAATCGGGCAAGGTCAAGCTCTGGCCGTTCGGTATCGACACATTTCCGCAGCTCACGCTGGCTCCCGACAATCACATGATTCAGAGCCCGCAGGGTCATCGCGTCGACGAGTCCGATCTCGGCGCACTGCTAGTCAATGTCCGTGCGCTGCAGGAGCATGGCGACACCCAGGTCGTCGGCACCGAAGCGATCGGCACGCACGAGGCGGCGCACGTGATCGTGACGTGCCTGCCCGGACACTTCGTAAGCGGCGTGTTCCGCTATGAGTTATGGTTCGACTCGAGCCATGGTTTGCCCATCAAGGTCGTGAGCGAGGGCGAGTCATGCGAGCCGATCGAAACGGTGCTGATGGAAAACCTGCGCATCGACGTGCCGGATTCGCAGCTCAGGCCGTTCGGCTAGTCGCGCAAGCGATCACTGGCATTGGGGATGTCACTGAATCCTCAGGTTAATCAAGGCGTAAACATGACATCCTAAAATGCCTCAACCGCTTAGGATGCCAAATAACCAGCCAGCCCAAGCGTGCGCGACTAGCAAGCTATCGTCGGAAATATACGTCTGATCCCCCAATCGTTGCTAACGCAGTTAATCGCGATTCCCTCGACGGAACCTACCGTGAGCGGCCCGCTCGCCTGCGAACAGGAAGCGGTGTCGCTCTGCCCGAAAGGTATTCCCCGTTCGCTGGATCGAAGGGACATGGCATGTTCAGAAACCTTATCGAGTTCGCAAGACAGGTGCGGCGCAGCGAAGACTTCAAGAATGCGCTCAATACGCCGGCCCGCCTGTCCCTGCATGCGAAGCAACGCCTCAACCGCGGCCACTTCGTCATAGAGATTCGCGCAAATTCCGGCTTCTTTTCCGTCATGCAGATCGTCCTGTGCATCCTCCTGTATTGCGACGAGAAGCGTCTGACGCCCGTTATCTCGGCGCGCGGTGGAAGCTATGGCGACGCGCAAGGCAAAATCGACTGGCTAGCCGAATACTTCGAAGACCTCGCACCGTCCGCCCTGCCGGATGCCGCGAGGGCTGGTTTGCGAACGTCGATCGTGCGCGATCTCGGCGATTTGGGCTTTCGCCGTTACGAAGCCGGCCTCCGGCTGGAACGGGCGAGTGCGCTATTCCTGTCGAACTATCGGCCACGCGAATCGATCCGGCAGGAAGTCGCGCGCATCGGCGAGCGGCTCGATATCGGCGCTTCGACGCTGGGCGTCCATTTTCGCGGCACAGATAAAAAGTTCGAAGCCCATACGATCGACTGGAGTGAGTTTTGCCGCATGGTCGAGAAAACCCTTGCAGACGATCACCGGCTCACGAACATCTTCGTCTCCAGCGACGAGCAGGCGTTCCTCGACTTCTTCCGGAAGTGGGGCTTCACTGTGCCAGTCAACGTCGCGCCTGCCACGCTGCTCGCGAGCGGCGAGAAGCCCGTGCACTTCAGCGGACATTCCGGACTCGCAATTGGCCGCGAAGCACTCGTCGCGAGCCTGCTACTCGCAAACTGCGGCCATTTGATCAAGACGCCCTCCTATCTCTCGGGATGGTCGAAGATCTTCAATCCGTCGCTGCGGGTGAGGCTCGTCGTGCCTCCCCGCAACAACGCATTCTGGTTTCCCGATAGCCAGATCTGGACCGAACAGGCCAGGCGCGACCACGACCTGGTGATGCCTGAAATCGAAGACGCGGCTTTCGATTCGCCGTTCACGGCAACCGCGACGACGCCAAACGCGGGAGCCCTCCCCCGACCCATCGATCTTTGAAGACGTATCATCGAAGCCAGAACGCAGGACGAGGGCAACTGCGAGCATCGTCATGAACTGGCTGGCCAATATCGTTCTCGTGCTGCATGCACTGGTCGTACTCTTCATCGTCGGCGGCTTGCTCGCGATCTGGGTGGGCGCCTGGCTCGGGCGCGCCTGGGTACGCAACCGCGTGTTCCGTCTCACGCATCTGCTTGCGATCGGTGTCGTCGCCCTTCTTGCGGTCCTCGACCTCCCGTGTCCGCTCACGGTGCTCGAGGACTGGCTGCGTACCGGGCACGCCGGACCGCGAGGCTTCATCCAGTACTGGGTCAGCGACTTGCTGTACTACGACTTGCCCGGCTGGGTGTTCGCGACGGCCTATGCAGGATTCCTGCTGGTCGTGGCAGCCACCTGGTTTCGTGTCCCGCCGCGTTCGTGACGGCGATCGCGCATCGATCTTCAGCCCGTAACGACAGTGGCGGCACACCGCTTGCTTTCGCCCCCCAAACGCTAATTTCGGCGTCGACGCAAATCAACGCCTGCAAAAAGGGGATGACGAACATGTCCAGCAAAAAGAGCCGCGGCAAACTGCCGAAAGGGACAAAGCCGAAAGTTTCGAAAGGCGCAGGGCCGTCAAAGGCGCTGCCCAAACCCCGCGAGCGCGCGGCCATCCTGACCGGCCAGCGCCGCCTGAAAATGGCGCGCTCGCCTCATGCCTACGTGCGCGGCAATACGGCCCGCTTCTACGAATGGATCGTCGAGACGAACGGCGACTCGCTGCCACACGGCCCGGCGATCTGGATTTGCGGCGATTGCCATACCGGCAACCTCGGCCCCATCGCGAATCAGGAAGGCAAGGTCGAAGTCCATATCCGCGACCTCGATCAGACCGTGATCGGCAACCCCGCGCACGACCTCATCCGCCTTGGCCTCTCGCTGGCGACCGCGGCACGCGGCTCCTCGCTTTCCGGTCTCACCATCGTGCACATGATGGAGGCGCTCGCAGCGGGCTACGAATCGGCGTTCGGGCCAAAGCGCGCGAAGGTCCAGATGTCCGGGCGCCCCGAGCCCGTGCATCTGGCGATGAAAGCGGCCGTACGCCGCTCATGGCAGCATCTGGCCGAGGAGCGCATTGAGGATCTCGAACCCACCATTCCACTTGGCAAGCGCTTCTGGCCGCTCACGCGCGCCGAGCGCAGGGCAATCGACACGCTCTTTCGCGACGATGCCATCGCGAGTCTGCCCACGGGCCTGCGCGGCCGCAACGATGCCGGCAAGGTCGAGGTGATCGACGCGGCGTATTGGGTCAAGGGCTGCAGTTCGCTCGGCAGGCTTCGCTATGCAGTCCTGCTCGATGTCGACGGCGGCATGATCGATGGCGACGATCTGTGTCTCATGGACATCAAGGAGGGTGTGAAAGCCGCTGCACCGCGTTACGAAGACGCATCGATGCCGCGCGACAACGTCGAGCGTGTGGTGGAAGGCGCGCGCCATCTCTCGCCCTTTCTCGGCGAGCGCATGCGGGCCTCCCGCCTGCTCGATCGCGCGGTGGTGATTCGCGAATTGCTGCCGCAGGATCTCAAGCTCGAAATCGATGAACTCGAAGAGAGCGAGGCGCGCAAGGTCGCGTTCTATCTCGCGGCGGTGGTCGGCAACGCGCACGCACGCCAGATGGACCCGCCGACACGGCGCAGCTGGCTCGCCGAACTCCGGCGCGCTCGCTCGAAGACGATCGATGCGCCCCTGTGGCTCTGGACAAGCATCGTGCAACTGGCGAGCAGCCACGAAGCCGGCTATCTCGAACATTGCCGCCGCTATGCCACCGGCGTGAATTGAGGCAGCCTCCCGACGCTCGACCTCGTCGTCCAGATGCTTCGCATCCCGACCATCGAATCTTGCCTCCACAGCGTATGCGAGTCGCATAATAGCGCTATCCGCACGCCTCGCGGCACGCACGCTCAAGCGCCTCATGCGCCGTCGGTTTGCTGACGTCCGGGTTCGCGTCGCCGCCATGGCATGGAGGTTTTCAAATGACACAGGGCAGCTACGACATCGTGATCGCGGGCGGCGGTCTTGGCGGCGCAACGCTTGGCCGTGCACTCGCAGGCGCCGGCGTGCGCACGCTCATCGTCGAACGCGAGACGTCGTTCAGGGACCGCGTGCGCGGCGAGGGCATGATGCCCTGGGGTGTCGTCGAAGCCCGCGCGCTCGGCATCGATCGGCTGCTCCGTGATGACGGGGCGCACGTGGTTCCGTTCTGGAGGCGATACAGCGGACTGGTGCCAGCCGAATCGCGCAACCTCGCGGATACCACTCCCGGGCACACCCCGTGTCTGGACTTTTATCATCCGTCGATGCAGCGCACGCTGCTCGACGCGGCCGAGTCATCGGGGGCCATCGTGCTGCGCGGCGCCGAGGTCGTGCGCGTCGATCAGGGTGATGCGCCAGGCAAGCCGCCTGTGGCCGAGATTCGCACGGATGGCGGCACACATCGGGTAAAAGCCCGGCTCGTGGTGGGCGCGGACGGACGCAGGTCGACGGTGCGCAGAATCGCCGGCTTCACGCTCAACCAGGATCCCGGGCGGCTGATCGTGGCGGGTGTGCTCTACGAAGGGCTCGACACGCCGGAAGATTCGGTACACCACTTCCAGTGCCCAGCGCTGGGACAGGCCGCATTGGTTTTTCCCATCGGGCATCAGCGGTTCAGGACGTACTTCGTCTCATGGGTCGGGCAGCGCGCGCACCCCATCAGCGGCAGCGGGCATACCCGCGAGTTCCTCGACGCCTGTGTCGACACGGGCGTGCCGCGCGACTGGTTCGAACGCGCGAGTGTGGTTGGCCCGCTCGCGGCTTATCCCGGCGCGGACATCTGGGTCGAGCATCCCTGCAACGGCAGCGTGGTGCTGATCGGCGACGCGGCGGCGGCCAGCGACCCGTCATGGGGATGCGGGTTGTCGTTGACGCTGCGCGACGTCAGGGTGCTGCTCGACCGTCTGCTCGCAAACGACGACTGGGAAGCCGCCGCGCATGCGTATGCCTTCGAGCACGACCGCTATTACGGCGCCCTGCACCGCGTACTGGACTGGCTCACCCAGTTGCTGTACGAACGCGGCGCGAGCGCTGACGAGCGCCGCGCCCGCATCCTGCCGTGTTTCGCCATGGAGCCCGATCGCGCGCCCGATCTGCCGGGGCTCGGCCCGGAGACGCCATCGGATGAAGAGGCTCGCCGACGGTTCTTCGTCGAGGATCGTTTTCTGCCTCCGGGCTGATCGCGCGGCGCATGTTCAACGCCACGGGCGTGAGCGGCCTGGCACGCCTACGCGGCACTCTTCGCGATCGTCGCCTTCAGTGCTTCGATGACCGCCCGCACCTTGCCCGACGGATAGCTCGTCGGTGCAAACACGGCCTGCACATTCAAAGGTACGCCAGACCATTCGGGCAGCAAGCGCACGAGCGCGCCGGACGCAAGATCCGCGCGCGTCGAGAAGTCGGTCAGCGCGGCAAACCCGCCACCCGCGAGGACCGCCGCGCGCGCCGACGTCGCCGTATTCACGCTCAGAGCATTCGCGCAGCGCACCCGGCGCACGGCTTTGTCGTGGCTGACGCGGCCCACCGCGGGCCGCCCGGCATCGCGCGTCAACTCGAGCGTCGACGGATGCCGCAGCACGCTCATCGCAATGTGTGGCAAAGACGCCAATGCGTTCAGCGACTTCGGCATGCCGTGGCGCTCAACGAACGCGGGGCTCGCGACCAGCCAACGCACGTAGCTTCCTAGCTTCACCGAGCGGTAGTTCGAGTCGGGCAGATTGCCCAGCCGCACAGCCAGATCGATCCCCTCGCCGATCAGGTCGACATAGTGATCGGCGCAAACCAGTTCGATGTCGAGTTCCGGATACACGTCACGCAGATCGACGAGCGCGGGCGCGACGATCTGCGCGCCGTAGTCGACAGGCGCGCTCACTCGCAGCGTGCCGCGAGGGGGCGCGGCTTCCTCCGAGACGGCCGATAGTGCCTCTTCCGTCATCTGCAGGATGCGGCAACTGGCGTCGTAAAACGCACGGCCTGTATCGGTCACGGATAGCTGCCGCGTGGTGCGCGTGATCAGGCTCGCGCCGATCTCGCGTTCGAGGCGCTGCATATGCGCACTGACCATCGTCTTGGCGATGCCGAGCCGCTCGGCCGCCGCCGTAAGCGATCCCGCTTCGACCACGGCGACGAACACCGCCAGCCGGTTCAGATTCACGTCGCGTACATCCGTCATCGGCGATTGTCCACTTTCGATAGAAAATGAATGCAAGCTTAGCAGTCTTCTCGCGCGCGCAGCCATTGTCTAATCTGAACACTCCCTGTCGCTTCATCCCGAAGCGCTTTCGTTGTGGAGAACAAGATGCCAACCGCCCGTCCCGCCACGCCGATTCGCCTGTATACGGCCTTGCTCTCCGGCCACGGACACCGCGTCCGGCTGTTCCTTTCGATGCTGGATGTGCCGTTCGAGATCGTGCCGGTGGATCTCGCCGCGGGCGAGCACCGTCAGCCCGAGTATTTGAAGCTGAACCCCTTCGGCCAGGTGCCGACCATCGTCGATGGCGATACGGTGTTGTTCGATTCGAACGCGATCCTCGTCTATCTGGCGAAGCGCTACGGCGAGCCGTCGTGGCTGCCGGACGATCCGCCTGGCGCGGCAGCCGTGCAACGCTGGTTGTCGCTCGCAGCCGGTCCGATCGCGTTCGGCCCGTGCGCCGCGCGTCTCGTCAACGTATTCAAGCGCGATCTCGATCTGGCGCACGCCCAGCAAATCGCGCAAACGCTGCTGCCGTTGCTCGATGCCGAACTCGCGCACAAGCCGTTCGCCGCGGGCGATCACGTGACGATCGCCGACATTGCCGCGCATACCTACATTGCGCATGCACCTGAAGGCGGCGTGTCGCTGGAGCCGTATCCTCATCTGCGCGCATGGCTCGAGCGCGTCGCCGCGTTGCCGGGCTTTGTGCCGATGCCATCGACGAAAGCGGGCCTGCTCGCCGCCTGAACGAAACTCGCACGCCGTCACCCCGAGGCCGTCATGACCGCTCTCCCCGACCTGAATCCGTACCGCGCTGCGGGGCCGTTTCACGACGGCGAGCGCGAGGCACAATTGCGCGCGGGCGTAGCCGACGTTGCGCTCGAAAACGGCTCGCGCGGCATCCGCGATTACATGCCGGACCAGCATCGCGCGTTCTTCGCGATGCTGCCGTTCATGGTGTTCGGCGGCGTCGATGCAGCCGGTCAGCCGTGGGCGACGCTGCGTGCGAACACGGCGGGCTTCGTGTCGACGCCGGACAGCCGCACGCTGCGCATCGACGGCGGCGCGCTGCCAGGCGATCCGCTCGAAGGGAGCTGGGTGCCGGGCGCGCGTATCGGCGGGCTCGGCATCCAGCCGCACACACGGCGGCGCAACCGCGTGAATGGCGTGATCGAAGCGGTCGATGGCGGCGTAGTGACGCTCGCCGTCGAGCAGAGCTTCGGCAACTGCGCGAAGTACATCAATGGACGGGAACCGGCTTTCGTCGGCGATACGCCGGCGCGCGCCACAGTCGAACATGCGCAGGCACTCTCGGAAGAAGACCGCGCACTGATCGCGCGCGCGGACGTATTTTTCATCGCCACCGCCAACCTCGACGATGCAGCGGGAGCGGCGGGCGGCGCCGACGTGTCGCATCGCGGCGGCATGCCGGGCTTCGTGCGGATCGACGACGCGAGCACGCTGACCGCGCCCGACTTCAGCGGCAACAAGTTTTTCAACACGATCGGCAACCTGCTGCACGATCCGCGCGCGGGCTTGCTGTTCGTCGACTTTGCACGTGGGGATCTGTTGTATCTGGCCGTACGCGCCGAGGTGATCTGGGACGGCCCCGAGATCGCGCTATTCCCGCTGGCACAGCGGCTGGTGCGGTTTCACGTGGCAGAAGTGCGCCGCGTGCGGGAAGCCTTGCCGTTGCGATGGTCGGCGGTCGACTATGCGCCGCAGTTCGCGCAGGCTGCAACGGAAGCCTCGCCAGCGGATGCGCCGAAGAAAATAGACGCGCGCACGTGGCGCACGCTGCGCGTGGCCGAGGTACGCGACGAATCCCCGACGATCCGCTCGTTCCATTTCGAAGCGGTGGACGGCGAGCCACTCGCGCCGTTCGAAGCTGGGCAGTACCTTCCGCTGCGCGTCGTCATGCCCGGAGCGGACAAGCCGCTCATGCGCACCTATACGCTCTCCGCGGCGCACGACGCCGCACGTCCGGCACGCTACCGGATCAGCGTGAAACGCGAAGGCGCGGTGTCACGCTGGCTGCATGAACACGCACGCATGGGCTCGCTGATCGACACGCTGGCGCCGCGCGGCTCGTTCACGCTCGATGCACGCAGCCCGCGCGCGATCGTGCTGGCGGCGGCAGGCATTGGCATTACGCCGATGCTCGCGATGCTCGACGCGGCACTCACGATCGAGCCTCAACGTCGCATTCATGTGTTCCACGGGACGCGCGGCGAGCACGAAAAGCCGTTCGCCGCGGTGCTGCGGGAGATCGAGCGCGCGCATCCGAACGTCTTGGTGCATCTGTACGACAGCGCCGCGCAACACGACTCGCCCGACGGCGACCGGCTCGCGGGCCGCGTGAACATCGATGCGCTGCGTCGCTTCCTGCCGTTCGACGACTACGACTTCTATCTGTGCGGCCCCGAAGCGTTCATGCGCGATCTGTACGACGGCCTGCGCGCGCTGAATATTGCGGACGAGCGGATTCGTTTCGAGGCGTTCGGCCCGTCCAGCCTGAAGCGTGTGCCCAAGCACGCTCCCGTTGCGAGCGAGGCAACGACAGTCAGACCGGTGACATTTGCCCGCAAGGGGCAAACAGTGCAATGGCAGCCGCAGCACGGCTCGCTGCTCGAAACCGCCGAGCGCTGCGGCGCCCACGCGATGTCAAGTTGCCGCTCGGGCATGTGCGGGACCTGCGCCACGCGCGTGCTCGATGGCAGCGTGGAATACGACGAACCGCCGGAGTTCGACACCGAGCCGGAGTTCGCGCTGATCTGCGTCGGGCATCCGGCGGCGGGCGGCGTGACGCTCGATCTCTAGCCGCCTTGCTTGCTGCATGCGTGTCCAGCGTCAGCTCGGCGCGCGCAGAAATCGCACGACTTCGTCGTTGAATCTCTCGGGAAACTCGATGTTGGAGAGGTGCACCGCCGGGAGCATCAGCAGCCTCGCGCCCGCAATCGTCTTCGCCATTTGCACGCTGTCACTCGCTGCCGTCACCGTATCGTGCTCTCCCGCAATCACCAGTGTCGGCCGTGCGATGCCCGCAAGCGACTCCCGCATATCCGCCTCCTGCACGGCGCCCCACGAACCGGCGAGCCCATGCCGGTTCGTCGTGGTCAACATCGCACGGAACGCGTCGACCACCGGATCTGCTGCCTCGAGCATGTGCGCCGGGAACCAGTTGCGCAGGAAGGTTTCGGCGGTGTCGATCATGTCATCGGCCTGCAGGACCGCCGCAATCGGTGCATCCCACCTGGCCGCCGGCCCGAGCCATGGCGCAGTATTGCTGAGCACCAGCCTGTCGATCCGGTCCGGCGCATGCACGCCCAGCCATTGGCCGACAATTCCGCCCAGCGAGAGTCCAAGAAAATGCGCGCGCGCCAGGTCGAGCGCGTCCATCAGTTCGAGGACGTCCTGCCCCAGACGCGCGAGCGGATACGGCCCCGCGGGAACGCTCGACGCGCCGTGCCCGCGCGCATCGTAGCGCAGCACGCGAAAGTGCTGCGCTACGATGCGGAGATCTGCCCGTCCCACATGCGCAGCGTGGTGCCGATCGAGTTCGACAGCACGATTGTGGGATTGTCGTCGCGACCGTCGAGCCGATACGCGATACGCGCGCCGTCGGTCGTCGTGAGGAAGGAAAAGCGCGCCATGACATCTCCTGCAAAGAAGGCGCTGTCGGGCGCGGCGCCGTTCGCCGAACACCTTGTGCAACGCCAGTTGGCAGGCCGAGTATGGGTCGCTCAGAATTCAAATAAAATTACAAAGATTGGACAAAAATTGTCATATAAATCGACATGGCAGATTTCACGCTTCACGACGTGCAATGCTTCGACGCCGTCATCCGGACCGGGAGCTTCCAGGCTGCCGCGAGCGCACTCCATCGATCCCATCCTGCCGTCTTTGCCGCGGTGGCTCGGCTCGAAAGCCAAACGGGGCTCGCCTTGCTCGACCGCAGTGGCTATCGCGTGAAACTGAGCGCCATGGGCCGTTCGTTTTACGAGCGCATGCAGCCACTCCTGAGCGAAGCGGAAGGCTTGCGTCAGCACGCAGCGCAACTGGCCGGCGGTGAAGAAAGCGAACTGAACGTGGTTCTTGGCGATCTGTGTCCGCGCCCGGTTGCGCTGAATCTGCTCGCGCGCTTTTTCGTCACGTGTCCGCGCACGCGGCTGAATCTGCATTTCGAATCGGTTGGCGGGCCCGTAGAGCGGCTAAAGGCCGGCCAAGCCGATCTGATCCTGCATCGAGTCGATACGACCGACCTGTCACTGGAGTGGCTCGTGCTCGGCAAAGTGCGCCTGGTTCCGGTGGCGGCGCCTGGCCTGCTACCGGCGCATCAAACCGGGACGCTGCGTGCGAAGCACTTGCGCGACTACGCGCAATGCGTGATGCGCGATTCCGCCCAGCAGCCCGGCGACTCGAACTTTCTGGTCGTCGAGGGTGCGAGGCAGATCACGGTGCCCGACCAGGGCATGAAAAAGGACGTCATCATGCAGGCCCTCGCGTGGGGGCATCTGCCGGACTTCCTGATCGAAGCGGAGCTGCGTAGTGGCGCCTTGAAATCCCTTGCGAGCCGGTCGCTCCCGGGACATACGGAAACGCTGGTTGCAGCGAGGCGCCGCGACGCCTCGCATGGCCCGGTTGCACAGCGATTGTGGGCCTGCCTGCAGGAGAACGCGCCGATGATCTAGTCAGGCGACACGCCACCTGCGCCGGTGCATCAAGACGTTCTGGCCATCTTGCCTCGCAGTTGGCCAGCCGAAAGCCACAGGGCAGAGATCAGAAAGTAGACGGCGCCGACCGCTGCATAGCCCGCCACCTTCTCGATCGCAGAGGCCATCGGCGCACCGCCCTGCACGATGAAAAACACCCCGGCCAAAGCCGATTGAGCACCGCTAAGTATCATCGCCCATTGCGCACCGAAGCGCTTCCAGCGACGCACGGCGGTGCCGAGCTGAAGCAGCCCGGACAGGATGGCCCACACGCCAAACACGCCCAGCACGCCATGCGCGCCCAGCTTCAACGCCACGATCACGGCGACCGTCGTCAAGATACTGATGCCGACGTTGACGACTTGCGTACGGTTTTCATCCGCCCCGCCGCTGCGCGACATGTCGAGGTAGTTGGCCAGGGCATCCCATGCCGGATAGACGACGAGCAGTGCAGCGATTCTGACCGGCGAATGCTGCGCGAGTGAGAAAGCCAGTGCGACCCAGGCCGCGGAAAACGCGGTCCGCACAAAGTAATACTGCCTGAGCCAGCTCTCTTCGCGAGTGAGCGTGATATCTGCGTGTCGATCAGCCATGGCAACTCCTGAACAGTTCGTGACAACGGTGCAAAGGATCGCACTCGCCTCACTTCTGCGGCATCGGTCGAATGACCGACCCTCGCGGGGTCGAATGGCGTTGTGACGTATAGTGATCGAACGCCTGACGTGCGCTCTGCCTCCCATGCCGATGACCGACGACAAAGCTGGCCTTTTCCCGCTGCGCGTGTTCGATGCCGTGAAAGCCCTCGCCTTCATCGGCGATCTGAGCATGGGCCAGCCCACCGATCATTCGCCGCGCACCGCATGGCTCGCGGCTCGCCTCGCGCAAGCCGCCCGGCTCGACGCGTCGACGATCGATACCGTACGGGAGACGTCGCTGTTGCGTTGGTCGGGATGCACGGCAAACGCGGCGGGCTTCGCCGACGTTTTCGGCGATGACATCCAAAGCCGCGTCTCGATGCTCGACGGCCGCACAGACTGGTTCGCGCCACTTGAATCGCGTGGCGGTGCCGCCGCGGTGCTCACGCCGCTCGCGCAGACGCACTGCGAAGTGGCGGGCGAAGTGGCGCGCATGCTGGGTCTCCCCCTCGCAACCGAAACGGCGTTGCGTCATATCTTCGAAATGTGGGATGGCAGCGGTGTGCCTGCGCATCTTGCACGCGACGCCGTGCCGGTGCCCGTGTTCGTCGTCGCGCTTGCCGGAGATCTGGAGATTTTCAGTCGCACGTATGGTGTCGAGCAGGCGCTCGGTCTCATTGCGCAACGCGCCGACACGCGCTATCCACTGCGGCTGGTCGAGACCGCGCAGCGCGGTGCGCCCGTTTGGCTCGCGGAACTGGAACGTGCGTCGGCCGCCGATCTCGACGCCGCGTTGACGACATCGCGTATGCAGCAGGCAACGTCGGCGGAACTGATCGCCGACGTCATCGACCTCAAACTGCCCTGGATGACCGGCTTCTCGCGCGCGGTCGCGGCGACGGCCGCCCGCTGTTGCGAACGTCTCACGACGGACAAGGCCGCGCACGAACGCGTCTATCGCGCAGGATTGATTCACGGAATTGGTCGGGCGGCGGTGCCCAACGGCATCTGGAATCTGAGCGCGCGTTTGCCCGAAAGCGCCTGGGAGAAAGTGCGCCTCGTGCCTTACTGGACGTCGCGCGCAGGCAGGCAAGCCGGCGCGCTCGGCGATGCGGCCGAACTCGCATCGTATGCCTATGAGCGGCTGGACGGCTCGGGCTATTTTCGCGGCGCACGCGGCGAGGCCATGATGCTGGAGGCGCGCGTACTGGCTGCGTCGGTCGCGTGGGTCGCGTTGCGCTCGGCGCGTCCGTGGCGAGCCGCGCTCTCCGACGCCGCCGCCGCGCAACAGCTGCGCGACGAGGTCATGAGCGGTCGCCTGAGCGGCGAAGCGGTCGATGCGCTGCTGGCCGAAGGTGCGGTTGCGGTCAGGCGCCCCGCGAGCCCCACGGCGCAGCGCGCGCCTCTCACGCCGCGCGAAATCGACGTGCTGCGTGCCATCTCGCGCGGCGCGAGCAACAAGGAAGCCGCGCGAGAACTGGCGCTGAGTCCGAGCACTGTCCGCACGCATGTCGAAAGCGTGTTTCGCAAGTTCGAATGCTCCACCCGCGCGGCGGCGACACTCAAGGCATCGGCAATGGGCCTGCTTTAGGAACGCCGCGCGTTGCCGGGTCCGGTTTCAGCCACGCGTTGCGGCTAGTGCAAATTAACAGCTCCTTTGTCACTGATTGTTTGGTGGTCTCTCACGCTACCCAACTTGTTTGATCTCCTCTGCTCCCCCGAATCAGGCATGACTCAGTCTATTTCGCGTCCCCCGGCTCTGGCCGCGAACCGATCCAGCAAACACTGCAGCCGACGCTCCTGAATGTGCAGAATCCCCGGTGTGGAACGGAGCTCGAGCACGCGGGAGTGCCAATAGCTCGCGCTGAATATCGCCATCGCCTTGTCCGCGCTGATCGCGCTTTCGAGGTGCGCAATCGCCGTGTCGAGCGTGTGGACAGTGTAGGGACTCTGCGGCCGCCTTTCTGTCTCTGGCTTTATCTGAATCGTTTTCTCGCGCCCTGCCCGCTTGCCTCCCGCCTGGCTATCGCACTCCTGCGCAAGCAGGGACTGCAGGCGCTGCTCATCGAGCCCGTCATACCGGATGGAGTTGTCTCGCATCGCACCGTCTCCTCGTCGACGATCGCTCACCAATTACCGTCGAGCCTGTTCCGACGCTCGCTGACGATGACCGTCGGGCCCGGATTGTCGTGATTAACCAGGGTTGCATCGGTGCAAACGGTGCGGGCCGCTTTGGCGCCACGGCGGTGGCGTGCGACCGACTCCAGCAGGCTCAACGTGATGCAGAAACTGCGGTCGATCTGCTCCGTCCAGCACTTCTGGTCATAGGCGGCCAGGGCCTGCACGAAGACGTCGTAGATCTGGTCGGGAAAAGTCACACCGCTCGACTCGATGCGGACCATGAGCGCCCTTGCCCGAAGCAGCTCGGCCAGGATCGTCGCGTCCGGCTGGGTCGCCGGTTCAGGCTCCGGCTTGCAAGGGCGTACGCGGGTTTCGTCGTCCGACGCAAAGCGGAAGATATTCAACAGGCTTTTGAAGTCGGGATGCGGCGTATGCATGATGGTGTCCCTCATCGTCCGAACTGCAGCGACTCCATCGTGCGCGTGCCGGGATTCTGGCAAAACCGGCAATGGCGGGGGAAAAGCGCCTCCAGAAGGCGCCCCCACGAGCGTCCCCCGCTTTGGGGGGATCGCAACCTGCAGGATTGCGGGTACAGTGGGGACGACTAGAGAGGCGCTCGATGGACAACCTGTATTTCCGGCACGTACTGCTCGTCGAAGACGAGGGCTTGACGCGTATTGCGATGAAGAGCCTGATCCTGACTTCGGAGCCGACGCTCGACATCGACGAGGCCGGCTCGTACGACGCTGCTGTCGAACGGCTGCAGAACAAGGCTTACGACCTGGTCTTTCTCGACTACCAGATCGGCGACAATCACACCGGACTTGATTTGCTACGCTGGCTGCAGGAGAACGAGCGCGCGGCGCATGTGGTCATGTTGTCCGCGCAGGACGACCGCGAGACCGTGCTGGACTGCATCAAGAATGGCGCCGGCGGCTTCATCTCGAAGGCCAGCGAGGAAGGCGGCGCGGTGTTCCGGGAAGCCCTGCAGACCATTCTGAACGGACGGGTCTATCTGCCCAACAGTGTGCTCGGCAAGGGCGGCCATACCCCGCAGTCCCCGGGGCCGAGCAAGGCCATTCCGATCGATTCGCTGAACCTGCCGCCGCGTCTCGCGCAAACCCTGGGTTTTCTGCTGCAGGGCATGTCGAACAAGGCCATCGCGCGAAAGATGAATATCTCGGAGAACACCGCGAAGGAGTACATCAGCGACTTGCTGAGCCGGTTCAACGTGTCGCGGCGCACTTTCCTGATCGTCGAAATGGCACGCCGCGGCATCGAGATTCCCACCGTTGCGCACGCCCCGGCGGTCTAGGTCGCCCGGGCCGATGCCTCCGTCAATTCGAGCATGCGCGCAATCAGCAGGTCGGGAGCCAATGGCTTGCTGAGCACGCAGCGCTCCGGCAACACGCCCTGCGTGCTTGCCACGGCTTCCCCCGTCACCACGAGACACGGCACGGGCCGCGCAACGTGCTCGCCGAGGAGCCGGATGACGTCGTGTGCGGTCGAATTCTCCGGCAACCGGTAGTCGCTGATCACCAGGTCAGGGACGCGCTCGATCGACTGCAACAGTTCGTCGAGTTCGGCTACGGAACGCACCGAATCGGACAACACCCCCCATCGCGCGAACAGCGCCTCCATCGACGCGCGCACGAGGCTGTCGTCCTCGACCAGCAACACGTAGAGACCACGAAGCGACGACGGTGACAGCGACGAGGCCGCATCGGCGGGCGATATCGCCGCATCCTCATGCGCGAATGGATCCGCCACCGGCATGCGCACCGAGAAGCGCGACCCGTGACCCTCGATCGACTTGAGTTCGAGACGATGTCCCTCGAGCAGGGACACCACCGCATTCACGATCGACAAACCGAGCCCGAGCCCTTTCTCGCGGTCCCGCTCCGGATTGCCGAGCTGGACGAACGGCTGGAAAATCGCGTCCCAATGCTCCGACGCGATACCGATGCCGTTATCCAGCACATCGAGGCGAACATAATTAGGCATACGAACCAAACCCACGAGCACCGTGGAGCGCCCCGCTTTCGCGGGATCCGAATATTTGATGCCGTTCGCAATGAGGTTGCTCAGCACGCGGGGAATCCAGTCGGCGTCGGTGCGTACCCATGCGGGCTTTTGCAGCGCCTTGGCATAGCGCAGCACGACGCCGCGGCTCGCCGCGAACGACGCGAGCTGCTCGACCGTCTCCTCGGTCACGCGGCTGAGGTCGACGCTCGTATAGGTCGGGTTGACGTGCCCCGATTCGAGCTTCGACAAGTCGAGCACAGCATTGAAAAGACGCGCCGTCAATACCGACGCCTTGCGCGCTTCGCCGATCAGCTTGCCCGATGCCTCGATGTCGCGCGCTTCCAGCGCTTCGTCTGCCGCCGCAAGAAACAGGTTCAGCGCATGCATGGGCTGGCGCAGGTCGTGCGCGGCCGCGGCCAGAAAGCGCGACTTCGCCCGGCTCGCCTGCTCTGCCGCTTCGCGCTGCTGCTCGCGCAAGGCGATCAGGGCTTCCGACTTGGTCTGCTGGTCGCGCCGTGCGCGCTCGAGGTCATGATGCTTTTGCGCGAGTTCGGCGTTGGTGCTCTGCAGCGCAGCGTTGCTCTGCGCAAGTGCCTGGACGGCAACATACCGGTCGCGCACGTGCCGCTCGGCATTCACGTTGACGCTGTGCCCGAGCACGGCGACGTTCAACAGATAGAACATGCCCGCGGCGAAGTTGTCCGGCTCGACCGCCTGAGTGACCAGTTGCGCCATCACGATCACGGCGATCACGCATGCGGTCAGCATGAGCGTCGCCTTGGCCCGCAGGCGCAGAAAGCCGAACAGATAAAAGAGAATTAAATAGAAGCCGACAAAAAAATGGGTGAAATTGAATGGGCGTGGAGCAAGGACGGTTTGCATCAACAGGCAAAAGCACATGAACGCCAGGCCCGAAAGCAGGATCCAGTGCGCAACCTTGTCTCGATGAAATTCGAGCCTGAAAGCCAGCACGATGCCGATGGTCGCGCCAATCGCACCGGCGCAACGGAACGCGAAAACCTCCGGGAAGTACGGCCGGAACACCGGACTGGTCTGCGCAAGGCTGATTTCCCAAAAGCCGAAGCACACCCAGATCAGCGTTCCGAGCACCAGCGCCGCACGGCGAAAGTCGGCGAAGCGCCGGCCATACTCCTCCGTAAATTCGCGTTCGACCTGTGGATCCTCGAACCGGCCGGGCCAGCACAGCATATCGACCAGCCATGCGCGAACCGCGCTGGGCGCATGCGAGCGTTTGAGGAATGCCGATTCGGTCGCCGATTGAAACCTGAATATGCTCATCGCATCTCGCCGGTATGCTCGCTGGCTGACGAAGCAGGAAGCACGTCTCGTGCTTAGGCGTGCCAATCCATTCTAGTCGGTCACAGACTGCCCTGCCGCTTCCCCGCTGGAAGCGAGGATATCTTACGCCAGCGGACCACAAGAGATGTCATATAACATGGTGTTCGGCGCGCGACGATCCGGTATCGCGGCGGATCACTTCAGGCTGCCAATATACTTCGTATTCCTTCTGAATTTATACGAAACACCCTGATGCCGGACCCGTTCCTTCACTGTGCGAAGTGGCCGGCCGTCTCTCCCAATCCACGCACTAATCTATTTCCTGTTTTGATCAGCATTCGTCGTATGTTTCCTTCGCAACGAACCTAATACCATGATTAGGCTGAAAAAATCGGCATACGCGAAGTCGAACCAATCACACGAAAATGACGCCGGGATGGCCAATAAACTTTCAATTTCCTTTTTATTTAACGAAACTGAAACGGTGTTTTATCGCCATCAATGCGATCGTGTCATGTTTTCCATCTAACATCTGTCGCGACGTTTTCACGCAGCCTAGCCTGGAGAACAGTATGGATCTGGCAAGAATCCGCCGCGATGCATTCGCGATGCCCATGCACAACCCCGCGTATCCGCGGCCGCCGTTTCGCTTCGTCAACCGCGAATATTTCATCATCACGTACGAGACCGATCCCGATGCGCTGCGCGCCATCGTGCCGGAGCCGCTCAAGCCGGAAAACAATCTCGTTCATTACGAATTCATCCGCATGCCCGACTCGTCGGGATTTGGCGATTACACGGAAAGCGGCCAGGTGATCTCCGTACGCGACCCGCAAGGCCGCCTCGCGAATTACACGCATTCGATGTATCTCGACGACGAAGGCCCGATTGCCGGCGGTCGTGAAATCTGGGGCTTCCCGAAGAAACTCGCGCGCCCCGTGCTCGCCGTCGATGGCAACGACACGCTGCTCGGCACGCTCGATTACGGCACGCAGCGCATCGCGACCGGCACGATGGGCTACAAGCACCACGTGCTCAACAGCGAAGACGAGCGCCGCAAGCTCGCCGACACGCCCAACTATCTCCTCAAGATCATTCCGCATGTGGACGGCACGGCGCGCATCTGCGAACTCGTGCGCTTCTATCTGCGCGACGTGACGGTGCGCGGCGCATGGAGCGGCCCGGCCGCGATCGAACTACATCCGCACGCGCTCGCTCCCGTTGCCGATCTGCCGGTGCGCCGCGTGGTGGGTGCACGCCACGTCATTGCGGATCTCACGCTCGATATCGGCGAGGTCGCCTTCGACTATCTCGCCGCGACGTCGAGCCAGGACGCCGCCCTGGGCGAACCCGAAGTCGAGCTCGCCTGATCTGTTTATCTATCGCTTTTTTGTAAGGAATACATATGTCGTTGAAAGACAAGGTTGCAGTCATCACGGGCGCCGCAAGCGGGATTGGCGAACATTGCGCGCGCACGTTCGCGAGCCAGGGTGCGGCGGTCGTGATCGCCGACCTCAATCTCGCGAACGCCGGCAAGGTGGCGGACAGCATCGTGGCAGCGGGCGGCAAGGCCCTCGCCGTGGCGATGGATGTCACCAACGAAGAAGCCGTGAATGCCGGGATCGACGAAGCAGCGAAAGCCTTCGGCGGGATCGACGTGCTCGTGTCGAACGCGGGCATCCAGATCATCAGCCCGGTAGACGAGTTCCCGTTTGCCGACTGGAAGAAGATGCTCGCGATCCATCTCGACGGCGCGTTTCTCACCACCAAGGCCGCGCTCAAGCATATGTACGGCAGCGGCAAAGGCGGCTCGATCGTCTACATGGGTTCGGTGCACTCGCACGAGGCGTCGAAGCTCAAGGCGGCCTATGTCACGGCGAAGCATGGTTTGCTCGGCCTTGCCCGCGTCGTGGCGAAGGAAGGCGGTCCGCGCGGCGTGCGCGCCAACGTCGTATGCCCGGGTTTCGTGCGTACGCCGCTCGTCGACAAGCAAATTCCCGAGCAGGCCAGGGCGCTCGGCATTTCGGAAGCGGACGTCGTCAAGAACGTGATGCTCAAGGACACCGTGGACGGCGAGTTCACCTCGCTCGACGACGTGGCCAACACGGTTGCGTTCCTCGCGGGCTTCGGGTCGCAGGCGCTGACGGGCCAGTCGGTGCTCGTCACGCACGGCTGGTCGATGCACTGAACAACCAACGAAAAAAGGGAGAACGTATGCGCAGCAGCAATCTAACCGCCCGCACGGAGCGCAAGCCGTTTGAGCTGCCGCGCTACGACGAAATCGCCCTTGTTTTGCAGGGCGGCGGCGCGCTCGGGTCCTATCAGGCCGGCGTGTTCGAAGGGCTCGCGCAGGCCGGCGTCGAACCGCATCGCATTGCGGGCGTGTCGATCGGCGCGCTCAACACGGCGATTATTGCGGGCAACGAACCCGCGCGCCGCGTCGAAGCGCTGCGTGGGTTCTGGGAGTCGATCTGCCATCCGCTCGACTGGTTCGGCAACCTCGGCGCGCTCGCCATGCCGATGTTCAGCCAGCAGGATTTTTCGCGCCGCTGGGCCAGCATGTGGGCCGCGGGTCGCGCGCTCACTGAAGGCCAGCCCGGCTTTTTCGCGCCGCGCCGCCCGCTGCCCGTCGCGGGCTGGCAGAAGGCGACGCCGAATGCGGTGAGCTACTACGACACGGCCGCACTGAAGTCGACGCTGCAACGCTTCGCCGATTTCGACCGTATCAACGACGGCCCGATCCGCGTGTCCGTGGGCGCGGTGAACGTGCGCAGCGGTAATCTCGTCTATTTCGACAACGCCAAAATGCGGCTCGAGCCGGAGCACTTCATGGCATCGGGCGCGCTGCCGCCGGGTTTTCCGGCCGTGGAAATCGACGGCGAGTATTACTGGGACGGCGGCCTCGTGTCGAACACACCGCTCACGGAGGTGCTGCGTGACGCCGACCACAAGGACACGCTCGTATTCCAGGTCGATCTATGGAGCGCGAGCGGCAACGTACCCGCCGATTTCCTGGACGTGGCCGAACGCGCCAAGGACATTCAATATTCGAGCCGCACGCGCGCCATCACCAACATGCTTGCCGATCGGCAAAAGCACGCGCGCTTTATCAAGGAACTCCTCGAGCACGTACCCGCCGAGGCGCGGCGCAACGATCCCCTCTTTCGGCTCGCCGAGCAGGTGGCCGATGGGTCGTCGATCAACGTGGTCCATCTGATCTACAAGAACAAGCCTTACGAAGGGCATTACAAGGACTACGAATTCAGTGCCGACACCATGCAAGAGCACTGGTCGAGTGGCGTCGAAGACATTCGCGCGTCGTTTGCGCATCCCGACTGGTTCGCGATCCCGAGCCGGGAGCAAGGCTTCGTCACGCACGATATCCACCGGCGCGCGGGCGAAGTGCCCGAATCGGATCGCGCCGAGCTGAGCGCGGGCGCCTCGGGACAGGTAGATCTGACTCGCAAGGTCGCGTAGGCGCAGCGCAAGAGCCGACCCGGCGTCGGGCCCGTGCTCGAGGGTTTTCCTTGACACCGGCCCGGCAACATCGCCAATGGTTGACCGACGGAGGACGTGCTAGGCTCCCTTCAAACAACTTCGGAGACTGCGATGCCGTTCATCTGCGAAAACGTTGAATGCCGTGCCGTGCTGGCTCGCGGTCAGGTCAGAGCCAGTCACGAGGACGACGGGTGGTGCTTCTACTGCCCGGACTGCAACGCCCGGAACGAGTTGAAGGATGTCGGCATACCCGGCGGTCCTGCCCAGTTGGTTCAACCCGAACGATCCGGCCCCCCGCACAGGATCATCGCGACGGCTCGCCCCCTCGAGGACGGCGGGTACGCAGCGCAATTGCGCGTGCAGAGGGCGCTCGCGATAAAAGGCACCTACGCGGTCGAGGAACGCTGGGAGCAGCTCGGCGTGTTCCCGAATGCGCACGAGGCCGTAGCGCATGCGAATACCTTCGCGTCCGAGCTGCTGAAGGCCTGATCGCAGGCACCCGCAGGATTGATTACCCGGACCGAAAGCCTCAACGCGAAGCCATCGTGCCGAACGGATGGGCTTTCGGCACGACCACGTCGTCTTCCGCTTCGAGCGGCGCCTGCAAGTCCCGTTCGTCCAGTTCCCGCGATGCCGGTCTGCCGAGTATCGCGATCATCGGCACCTCGTATTCGACGACGTCCGATTTCGTGCCGGAAAGAGGGCCGAAGCGTCATCTCCACGCATTAGCTCGATTGCAAACGTTCGCAATTCATTTCCGCGGCTGTATGGCTGCCGCCGCAATAGCCGCTCCAGCGAACGCGCACGCGGCGGACACAACGGCGACGGCACGCAGCGCGTCTAGCATGGCCTCCGCTTGCACACGCGCCACCAACGTTGCGTGCGGCGTGCCGGCGCCGTCCGATGCGGGCCTATCTTGTCCGTCCGGCTCGAGCAGTTGTCCGATCTGGCGTGCGTCCACCGTCACGTGCAATGCGTCGAGGCGCGCGGTTAGCGCGGCGTGATGCGACCACACGAACACGATGCCGAGCACCGCTACCGCCAGCAGGCTCGCCACGCGCGCAACGGCGTTGTTGATGCCGGAGGCGACGCCGGTGCGCTCGCTCGACACCGCGCCCATCACGGTCGTGGTGAGCGGCGCGACGGTGATCGTCATGCCGAGGCCGAGCACCGCGAGCGCAGGGAAGAATCCGGTCCAGTAGCTGCCGTGCACGAGCGGCAGCGCCAATAGCGTGAACCCGAGCCCGGCGACGCCCGGGCCAACGGTCAACAGCGCGCGCGAGCCAAAGCGGCTCGTCAGTCCACCGGTGAAGCGCGACAGCAAACCGATGATGACGGGCACCGGCAACAGCGCCGCGCCGGCTTCGGTCGCGGTAAAACCATGCGCGCGGATCAACGTGAACGGCAGGAAGAAGAACGCGCCGCCGAGCCCGAAGTAAACCAGCAGTGTGACGAGATTCGCGCCCGTGAAGTCGCGCGAACGGAACACATCGAGCGGCATCATGGGATTGGCGCTGCGCGCTTCGATCATCACGAACGCGGCGAGCACGAGCACACCGGCGCCGATTGCAACCAGCACGAAAGGATGCTGGAAGCCTCGCGCCGACGCCTGGGTCAGCCCGAAAGTCAGACTGGCGAGGCCTGCCGCCGCGGCCAGCGCGCCCGGCCAGTCGAGTTGCCCGGGCGCATCGAGCCTTTGGCTGTTGGGCACCGATGACATGGCGAGCGCGATCGTGAGCGCGGCGAGCGGGACATTCAGGAAGAAGATCGCGCGCCAGGAAAATGCATCGACGAGCCAGCCGCCCGCCACGGGCCCCACCGCCGACGTGATCGCGCCGACGCCCGCCCAGGTGCCGATCGCCCGGCCACGCGCTTCGCCGTCGAACACCGCGCCGATGATCGCGAGGCTGCCGGGTACGAGCAGCGCCGCGCCGATGCCCTGAACCGCGCGTGCGGCGATCAGCGCAGCCGCATTCGGCGCGAGGCCACAGGCCGCCGACGCCAGCGTAAACAGCGCGATGCCCGCGATGAACACCGTGCGGCGGCCAAGCTTGTCCCCCATCGACCCGCCGACCAGCACGAGGGAGCCGAGAAACAGCAGATACGCGTTGACGACCCATTGGATCGCCGCGACGCTCGCACCGAGTTCGCTCTGAATGGACGGCAGTGCGACGTTGACGACCGAGCCGTCGATGAACGCCATGCTCGACCCCAGGATCGTCGCCGCGAGCGCGAGACGCTTGCGCCGGCACGGACGGTCGACTGAGGTGGGCTGCGCGCAGATCACGAGCGCGTCGCACGGGCTCGCCTGCGCGGCGACGACATGCGCGCCCTGCGGCTCGCTTGCAACAAGATCCGGGTTGGCCAAGTTCGCTCCCGTCAGGATCGTTGATGACTAGAGTCTGTTGATGCCAGCGGCGCGAGTCAACCCGGGCGAGCGCATGGGCGTCGGCCGCGGATCACCGTGCGAACGCGATCCAGTTCAGGCTGGTATACATCGGTCTGCCGGCCACCGCGCTGCGCCGTCCCTCATTTCGCCACACGCACGTGCGGGACCGCGCGAATGGCCTGGATCCTTCATGACGCGCAATTACCCATCCCGCATGCCGCGTTGCCCGCCGTTAGCCCATGTGTTGGCCAATCTGTCGGCCCTCCTCGCTGCCGCGCTGCTCTGCGGCTGCGCGATGGTGCGCGTGAACTCGCTCGGCCCGCAGCAGTACTTTGCCATGCGTCGCGGAGACATTCTCTCGACCGGCCAGCTGAGCGCGGCGACACAGGCCACGTTGCGGGTCGCGGCCCTCGACGAAAGTTCGTGCCAGAGCGCGCCGCAAGCGTGTATCGATACGATCGCAACCGTCGGCGGACTCAGTACCGGACAGCGCCTCGCCTGCCTCGCCGAGTTATCGCTGCAGATGGCGTTCGAGCAGACGCCGCCTGCCGGCACCCCCTGGACCGACACTCAATTCGATTCGTGGCTCAAGACAGCGCGATACGCGTACGCGTTTCTGTTCCTCGGCCAGCGCACGGCTGGCGAACGGGCCTTCGAGGACCGCCAGACGCAGGTTCGCGACTACTACAACTATGCGGTCCAGGAGCTTGCCGGCGCGCTGTTTCTGCGCGGCACCGCTGAAACGACCAACGGCCATCGCGATCCGGCAAATCAATTCATCGCAGGCTGGACCATTCATATCGACCTGAGAGAGGTCCGGCTGCCCGAGGGCGTACGCGAACTCAGCGAAGTCATTCCCGCCACGGGCCTGTCGTTCGCGGGACTCCACAATACCTATCGGCGTGACGGCCTCGGTGCGGATCTGGTTGCGGTCACACAGCCCGCCCAGCCCGACCCGGATAGCACCACGACCAACAGCGCAGCGACAACGGCTGAAGACGATGCGAATGCGAACGCAGGCTCAACCTTCTGGTTCGCGCCCGGCTCGCGTCCGTTCAATGAAATGCCTTCACCGAACGTCACCGCACTGCTGCTGTTTGGCAATGGCACGCTCGAGCAGCTGCTCGCTTCGCACGACGTGGTGTTTTCCGCCTACGATCCGTTTCGCGTAGAAAGCGTAGAGATCAATGGCGAGACCGTGCCGCTCGCGGCCAACTTCAGCGCGGGCTACGGCATCTGGCTCGCTCGCTCCGGCTTTGCCAGGCAGTCCTTGCGTTCGTTGCTCGGCCGCACGAGGGGCATCGATCGTCCGCGCATTTACATGATGCAACCGTTCGATCCGGACCGGCGCATCGTTCTGATGCTGCACGGCCTGGCCAGCAGCCCCGAGGCATGGGTCAACGTCGCCAACGACATTCAGGGCGACGACATGCTGCGCCAGCATTTCCAGGTCTGGCAGGTCTATTACCCGACCAACGTGCCCATTCTCGTGAACCTTGCGAGGATAAGGCAGGCGGTGCAACTGACGCTCGCGCATTTCGATCCCGCAGGCAAGCTGCCGGCTTCGAACGGCATGGTGCTGATCGGGCACAGCATGGGCGGCGTCCTCGCGCGATTGCTCGTCTCTTCCTCCGACGACGTTCTGTGGGTAACCGTCCAGAACAAGTACCTGCCCGAAGGGGTCGACATCATCCGCGAGGATGAGCGACTCAATCGCCTGCTGCGCTTTACGCCGATGCCGCAGGTCGAGCGCGCGATCTTCATCGCCACGCCACACCGCGGCACGCCGTTCGCGAGCAATCGCCTGTCTCGCTGGGTTGCAAATCTCGTGCGCTTGCCGATTGCGCTGCTGAAGGAGATCGACGAGATGCTGCAGAGCACCACTAATGCGGATAGCACCCAGCGCGCGGGAAAGACCATCACGGTTCCCAACAGCATCGAGCAGCTGCGCGAGACCGATCCGATCATCCAGTCGATTTCACGCCTGCCGATCAGCCCCGATGTGTGCTTTCACTCGATCATTGCGCGACGCCGCGAGACGGGCCCGCTCGAAGATTCCGATGACGGGGTCGTCCCCTATCGCAGCGCGCATCTCGACGGCGCTCTCTCCGAAAAAGTGATCGTTTCGGGGCACAGTGTTCAGGAAACCCCCGAGGCGATTTTTGAAATCCGGCGCATTCTGCACGAGGATATCGAGGTGTTCGATAACCAGGGCGCACATGAAGGCGCTTGCGGCAGGCCCGTCGCGGTACATGAGACGACGCAGTGAATGGCGCCCTGATCTAGTCCGCCGCCATGCGCTTTCGCGCGCTCATAAAAGGGCCGGTCGGCTGGCGTGCCGGCGCAAAGCGATCGAAGCCCACGGGGCCGGGCATGTCGATATAAACCGCCTCCATTCCCTGACGGCTATAGCTTTCATGCCAGAAGCCCGCGCCGCCGCTGTCGCGCAGAAACTCGCCCCACCAGCGCGAATGCGGCGCGCTACGGGTAAACGCTTCGAGGCTTTCGAGGTCGCGCCAATACTGGCGGATACCGACATGGTTGAGGGCGAACAGGAACTGCTCGCTGGAGAGCAATCCGTCTGGGGGATTCAAATCGATTTGCCGCAAGCCTTTGCCGATGCCGAACAACGTCGCGATCCCCCGCATCCGGCGCACGCGAAAGCCCAGGATGATGACAACGAGATTCGGGTACGTGCTGAGGTCGACGGACCTGCGGGTAACAGAGGCTTGCATGGCGGCTCCCGTTTGTTTACGCTGTAAGCATAGTCCCGATTGATTACAGTGTAAACAACAAATGAGCGATTCGAATTTGTCCCTGCGCGACCGTCTGGTGGATTGCGCGCTGGCCTTGCTCGAACAGGGCGAAAGCGACGTCAGCCTGCGTGCCGTGGCGCGGGCCGCCGGCGTCTCGGCCATGGCGCCCTATCGCCATTTCGAGGACAAGGCGGCGCTGATGGGCGCCGTCGCGCTCAAGGGCTTTGCCATGCTGGAGGCAGGCGCCGCGCGCGCCAACGAGGCCCACGACGCGCGCGAAGCGCTCGAGGCACAGGGCGTGGCCTACGTTGGCTTCGCCCGCGCGCATCCTGCACTGTTCCGGCTGATGTTCGCGGACGGGGCAGGACTCGCCTTGCCCCATGAGGATTGCCGGGGCGCCTATACGCTGATGGCACGCAACGTGGCGGAGCTCGCGCCGCATTGCGTCGAGGCGGGGGTGCTCGCCTGCTGGGGGCTGGTTCACGGTCTGGCGACGCTTGCGCTCGACGGAAGAATTCCGGCCGATCCGGCCGGTGAGCGTGCGGCGATCGCGCTGATAACCCACGCGCTCAAGGCCGCGCCGCCCGCCTTCGCCGGTTCCTGAGGCGGCATTTGCAGCACGCGCATTCCCCCTCGCGCGTACGATTGCCGGCAACGCGATGACGACGAGAGAGGAGCCATGGCGACAGCGGAATCCACGAGCGGCGTGCAGCAGTCCGGCCCCAAAGTCGCGCTTGCCCTGCAAGGCGGCGGCTCGCATGGCGCCTTCACGTGGGGCGTGCTCGATCGATTGCTGGAATCGACATCGCAAGGCACGCCATTCAGTGTCGAGGCGATCAGCGGCGCGAGCGCGGGCGGAATCAACGCGACGCTCTGCGCGGCGGGCCTGGCCAGCGGGGGAGTCACGCAAGCGCGCGAGAAACTGCGCACTTTCTGGGAAGCGGTGTCGCGCGCCGGGGAGCGGGCCGGCAATGCGCTCTTCGGCTTTTCCGAGCCGGGGCCGTTTGGCGGCTGGAATATCGACTGGAGTCCTGGCGCCATCTTCTCGGAGATCGTGGGACTCGTTGCTTCGCCTTACAACAATCCCTTCTATCGCGATCCGCTCGGCCCGGTGATCCGCTCCTCGCTCACGGAAACGGATCTCTCCACGCTCAACGCGAAGAACGGGAGCCCGCAGGTTTTCATCTGCGCGACGAACGTGCGAACCAACGAGCGCACCCTCTTTACGCAACCCGAAATTTCCGTCGACGTGCTGCGCGCTTCCGCATGCCTGCCAAGCGAATTCCGCACCGTGAACCTCCACGGCGTACCGTACTGGGACGGCGGCTATCTGGGCAATCCGCCTTTGGCGCCGTTGATCGCCCATGCCCAGGACCTGATCCTGATCCTCGTGAATCCGTTCAGGCGCCACGACATGCCGCCGAAAAATGCGCGCGGCATTCTGAACCGGCTCAACGAAATCGGTTTCAATGCTTCCGTGGTGCTGGAGATCAACGCGATCGAAGCCGTCAACCGCGTGCTCGATTCGGTTGGCGAGGAAGCCGCTAGCCAAAGCCGCTTCAAGACCGTCCGGTTTCACCTGATTCGCGACGACGACTTTCTCGCGCAGTTCGGATTCGTCTCGAAGAGCAGCACGTCCTGGTCGCTGTTCAAAACGCTGTTCGATCGTGGACGCGAGGTAGCGGACGTGTGGCTCAAAACGAACTATGCGAATCTCGGGCAAACGTCTTCGCTCGACGTCAAGGCTGCGCTGCTCGATCCGACGCTCAAGCAGGTCAGCGGATCGCACACGCAGTAAAGCGCCTGGCGTAACACTGTAGGTGAAAGGAACGAAATCAGGTGAACACAGAATTTGCCCGACTTCCCGTCTACTTTTATGGCTACGACGACATAGAGACCTTTTGCCTGTCGAAAAGAGAGCAACTGGTTCGGGAAAACATCGGTTTGATACTCGGCATCTTGCGCGGAGGCGCCATCCCGGCCCTGATGCTTTCGCAGATGTTGGGCCTGCCCGTCGACTTCGTACACTACGATCGTGGGGAAGCGAAAGCTGAAATCAACAACAAGAAAGTGTTTGATCTTGTCGATGCCTGCGTCAAGGAAGGCAAGAGAATCCTGCTGGTGGACGATGTTGCCGGCGTGGGATATACGCTGGCCAATTGCTACGAGTATTTGCTCTCCTTTGTTGGAGACAAGTCTTTGATCAAAGTGCTGACGCTGGTGCACCACGCCGATAGTCGAACGGAGGCGGACCACTACAAAGACTGCTCTTCGGTGCGCGCAGTATTGCCATGGGAGCGGTATGTCACCAGCCGCCAATGCCTCGATGATTTCGTGAAGGAAGAAGCGGCGCTACTGGAAGATCAACGCTACAAGAAGACGTTGGCCATCGACGATCTCGCCTACCCGTTGAACCTGAAACAGGAATGGAAGGTGGATTGCCACGTGGAATTCAAGGGCGATCAACACTCGCTATTGGATACCATCCAGGCCTTCGGGCCAGAGGAGATCTACTGCAACAACGAATTTCTGATAGGCCTCATTCTGAGCAAATTTCCGTTTTCCATTGTGTATAAAACAATTAACAACAAGCGATACAGAATCAGCGCTTTTGATTAGCGGTTGCACACGGAGGTGCACATGTGCTCTATCCCCTACGACCCATCACGCGACGCGCTCAACTCACCGCAGCTCAGGCCTACAGTGTTCACTGCCGGTAGCAACTACGAAATCGACGGGCTGTGCGCGGAGTTCGCGCGGCTTGCCTATATACGCTACGAACAAGGCGGCGCTGAACTTCAGCGGCTCGAACAAGCGCTCGCCCTCGTGGGTTTCGAAAGCGCTGTTCCCTTCAACAATGCCGACGACGACACGCATGGCTTCGGCGCCGTGAGGCGCTCCGATGGCCTCGCCGTGCTCGCGTTCCGGGGAACGGAACCGCAATCGCTCACCGATATCGCAACAGACCTGGAGATCAGCATGACAAAGTGGACGGAAAGCGCCTGTCAGGTTCATGCTGGATTTGCAGGCGCCGCCCGCGGCTTGCGCGAAGCAGTCGGCAACTGGTTGAACGAGACCGCGCCGACGAGAAGACAGCTCATCTTGACAGGTCATAGCCTCGGTGCGGCCATCGCGACGCTCTTTGCCAGCCTTTGCACGCCCAACGCCCTCGTGACATTCGGTTCGCCACGCGTAGGCGACGCGACGTTTGTCGCCACCCTTGGCCCGGTCGGCATCAGGCGCTATGTCGACTGCTGCGATCTCGTCACCGACTTGCCACCGCCCATTGGAGGATACGTTCACGCGGGAGCGTCGAACTACATCACGCGCGAAGGCAAACTCGCTCCGCACGCCGACGATGCTTTCGTGCAAGCGGACCGCGCCGCCGCCCGGGAGGATTATCTGCTTCAATACGCGTGGCGCATCGGTGACGTCATGGTGCGGGACCTCGCGGATCACGCCCCGATCAACTACGTGAGAAGTCTGGTCCCCTGAAACGGCACGCTGCCGTCGATCAGACTAACCGAGCCCTCTCGCCTAACTGGTCGCATCCCCCTCCCGATGCACCGGCTGCGTCTCCTTCAAGCTCTTCGCAAGCCGCGACGCCTGCAGATAGCCGGGATTCGCAGGCCGCTTCAGGTAACGCCCGGCACCGCGCCGCGCCCGCAGATCGCCGTTGGCCCACGCGAGTTCGCCCTGCGAGACCGTATGCGTAGGGACGCCCCGCACCGTCATGCCTTCGAAGACGTTGAAGTCGACGTTCTGATGATGCGTCTTCACCGAGATCGTGCGCGTGGCCTGCGGGTCCCACACGACGAGGTCGGCATCGGCGCCGACAGCCACCGTGCCCTTGCGCGGATACAGATTGAAGATCTGCGCGGCGTTCGTGGAGGTCACCCGCACGAACTCGTTCGGCGTGAGCCGGCCCGTGTTCACGCCCTGATCCCACAGCACGGCCATGCGATCCTCCACGCCGCCGCATCCGTTCGGAATCCTCGTGAAATCGTTGCGGCCCATTGCCTTCTGCGAAGCACAGAACACGCAGTGGTCGGTCGCCGTGGTGTGCAGCAGCCCGCCTTGCAGCCCGCGCCAGAGCGCGTCGCGATGTTCTTTCGTGCGGAACGGCGGGCTCATCACATGGGCAGCGGCACGCGTCCAGTCTGGGTCGCGATATACGGACTCGTCGATCACCAGATGCCCGGCGAGCACCTCGCCGAACACGCGTTGCCCTTCGCTGCGCGCGCGAGCGATGGCTTCGAGCGCGTCTTTCGCTGAAACATGCACGATATACACGGGCACGCCCAGCACCTGCGCAATGCGAATTGCGCGGTTCGCCGCCTCGCCTTCGACTTCGGGCGGCCTTGAGAGCGGATGCGCCTCGGGCCCCGTGAAGCCACGTGCAAGCAGTTGCCGCTGCAACTGGAAGACGAGTTCGCCATTCTCGGCATGCACAGTAGGCAGCGCGCCCAGTTCGAGCGAACGCGCAAAGCTGTTCACGAGGATCTCGTCGTCGGCCATGATGGCGTTCTTGTACGCCATGAAGTGCTTGAAGCTCGACACGCCGTGTTCGTTCACGAGCAGGCCCATGTCGCGATGCACGCTGTCGTCCCACCACGTGACCGCCACGTGGAAGCCATAGTCGGTGGCGGCTTTTTCGGCCCAGCCGCGCCACTCGCGAAACGCATCCATGAGCGGCTGCTTCGGGTTGGGAATCACGAAATCGATGATCGACGTCGTGCCGCCCGCGAGGCCCGCCGCCGTGCCCGTGTAGAAGTCGTCGCTCGCCGTCGTGCCCATGAACGGCAGCTCCATGTGCGTATGCGGGTCGATGCCGCCCGGCATCACATACTGGCCGCCTGCGTCGACTACGGTCGCGCCCGCGGGCGCGTCGAGGTTTTCGCCCACGGTCTGGATCACGCCGTTTTCGCAGAGCACGTCCGCCCGCCAGCTCTTGTCCGCATTGACGACGGTGCCGCCTCGAATCAGGATCGCCATGATGCCCAGTCTCCTTCAGTTGAACGAATTCACACTGCCACGACTCACGCGCTCGCCACGCTCGGTCGCCGGCTCTTGCCGAGCTTCATCATCACGCCGTAGACGAGCGCCGCAATCGCGAGCCCCACGAACCATGCATAGGTGTAAATGCTTTTGAACGCGTCGGGCACGGACGGAAACACACTCGGAAATGCGGTGTTGAGAAAGCCCGGCAGATTGGGCAGCACACCCAGGACCAGCGCGATGACGGCCGCCATATTCCAGCCGTTCGAGTAGGCGTATTCGCCGTTCTCTTCGAATAGCTCAGCCGTATTCAGGCGCGTGCCGCGAACGAGGAAGTAATCGACGATGAGAATGCCCGCCACGGGTCCGAGCAGCGCCGAATAGCCAACGAGCCAGGTGAAAATGTAGCCCTGAGTGGTGGCGAGAATCTTCCACGGCATCATCACGATGGCAATACCCGCGGTAATGAGCCCACCCGCCTTGTACGAGATGGCCTTGGGCCAGAGGCTCGAAAAATCGTAGGCCGGCCCGACGAGATTCGCGGCGAGATTGCAGCACATCGTGTCGAGCGTGAGGATGACGAGCGCGATGCCCACGCCCACGCCTTCCATGCGGCTCGTGAGATCGATGGGGTCCCAGATCGCCTTGCCGTAGATCACCACCGTGGCCGAAGTCACGACGACCGAGACCACCGAAAGCAGCGCCATCGGAATGGGCAGACCGATGGCCTGCCCCACGAACTGGTCCTTTTGCGTTTTCGCGAAGCGCGTGAAGTCGGGAATGTTGAGCGCGAGCGTGGCCCAGAAGCCCACCATGGCCGTGAGGCTCGGCCAGAACGTCGCCCAGAAGAGACCTGCCTTCTTGCCGCCAGCGGCAAACTGGGAAGGCTGCGAGAGCATCGAACCCACGCCGCCCGCCTTCGAGCAGGCCCACCACACGAGCACCACGCACATCACGACCTTGATGGGCGCGGACCAGCTTTCGAGCCAGCGGATCGAGTCGGTGCCGTGCAGGATGAAATAGAGTTGCAGCACCCAGAACACGAGGAAGCACGCGCCCTGGCCGATCGAGATGCCGAGAAACGGCAGCGCGTCGCCCACCAGTGCGTTGTGCGTGAGGATATTGGCGAGCGTATAGATGGCACTGCCACCGAGCCACGACTGGATACCGTACCAGCCGCACGCCACGATGGCGCGCAGCATGGCGGGCAGCTTCGCGCCTTGCGTGCCGAACGAGGAACGCACCAGCACCGCGTAGGGGATGCCGTATTTCGTGCCTGCGTGGCCGATCAGCAGCATCGGCACGAGCACGATGAGATTGCCGAGCAGTACCGTGAGCACGGACTGCCATGGCGACATGCCCTGCTCGGTGAGTCCGGCCGCGAGCATGTACGAGGCGATGTTCATCACCATGCCCACCCAGAGCGCCCCGAAGTGATACCAGCGCCACGTGCGCTGCGCTGCGCCGGTTGGCGCGAGATCGTCGTTGTATAACTCGCTTTCGGCGCGGCGCGCGCTGGCGTCGCCTGTCAATGGCTGACTCATGGTTGCAGTTCTCCGTGACTTGTCGTTGGTCTGGTTCGGTTCAGTTCTGTTTCGATGGGTCAGGCGGCTTTCGGATCGGCCACGCGCGCCGGGTTGTTGGGATGCGTGGTCCAGTTCGCGTAGCGGCCCGAGTCGACGCGCTCCATCGTGATGCATTGGTCGACCGGGCAGACGTGCATGCATAAATTGCACCCGACGCAGTTGGCGTCGACCACCTCGAAGTGACGCTTGCCGTCGCGCGTGGCGGTGATGGCCTGATGCGAGGTGTCCTCGCAGGCGATATGGCAGAGCCCGCACTGGATGCAGCGGTCCTGATCGATGCGCGCCTTGATGTCGTAGTTCAGGTTCAGGTACTGCCAGTCGGTGACGTTGGGCACGGCGCGGCCGCGAATGGCGTCGAGATTCGCGTAGCCCTTGTCGTCCATCCAGTTGGAGAGGCCGTCGATCATATCGCTGACGATTCGGAATCCGTAGTGCATCGCGGCGGTGCAAACCTGCACGCTCCCCGCGCCCAGCACGATGAATTCGGCGGCGTCGCGCCAGTCGGAAATGCCGCCGATGCCGGAGATGGGCAAGCCGTGCGTTTGCGGGTCGCGCGCGATTTCCGCGACCATGTGCAGCGCAATGGGCTTCGCCGCGGGGCCGCAGTAGCCGCCGTGCGTGCCTTTTCCATCCACAGTCGGCAGCGGCGCCATCACGTCGAGATCGACACCCACGATCGAGTTGATCGTATTGATGAGCGAGACGCCGTCCGCGCCGCCCTTCATCGCCGCGCGCGCGCCGTGGCGTATGTCGGTCACGTTGGGCGTGAGTTTCACGAGGCAAGGCAGGCGCGTGCCCTCCTTCACCCAGCGCGTGACCATTTCGATGTATTCGGGCACCTGCCCCACGGCCGCGCCCATGCCGCGCTCGCTCATGCCATGCGGGCAGCCGAAATTGAGCTCCACCGCATCGGCGCCGGTATCTTCCACCTGCGGCAAGATCCACTTCCAGTCCTGCTCGGTGCACGGCACCATCAGCGAGACGATGAGCGCCCGGTCTGGCCAGTCGCGTTTCACCTGCGCGATTTCCTTGAGGTTCACGTCGAGCGGGCGGTCGGTAATGAGCTCGATGTTGTTCAACCCCGCAATGCGCTGGCCGCGCCACGTGGTGGCGCCATAGCGCGAGCTCACGTTCACCACGTGCGGGTCGAGCCCGAGTGTCTTCCAGACCACGCCGCCCCAACCCGCCTCGAAGGCGCGGTTGACGTTATAGGCCTTGTCGGTCGGCGGCGCGGAGGCGAGCCAGAATGGGTTCGGCGATTCAATGCCGGCAATCGTGCAGCGCAGGTCGGCCATGATGCGACTCCTTCGTATTGTCTGGATTCGGTGTGTCGTTCGGCTGGATCGAACTGCGCAGTTCAAGCGGCTCTGGCGGACTGATTCGCGAGGTAGCGGTCGATTGCACGCGCGGCGAGCTTGCCATCCTGCACGGCCTGCACGGTGAGATCGGTTGCGCCATGGCCCGCACAGTCGCCGCCCGCGAAGACGCCTTCGATGGAGGTCGCACCGTCTGCATCCACGGCAATACGCGCGCCGCCTGCAGTAAGTTGCAGGGCGTCGAGGCCAACCAGGCCTTCGGGCAAGAGCTTTTGGCCAATGGCTTTCAGGACCATGTCGGTTTCCACACGCACGATTTCGCCGGTGCCGCGCAACGCGCCGCCCGCATCGAGCGCCGTGCGCTCGAACTCCACAGCCTGCACGCGGGTGTCGCCAGTGATGCGCAGCGGCTTCATCCATTCGACCAGCACCACACCCTGTGCGCGTGCGAATTCCTGCTCGGCCCAGGTGGCGCTCATCTGCGCCGCGCCGCGGCGATACGCAAGCATCACCTGCTCCGCGCCCAGCTTGTGGCTTTGCACAGCGGCGTCGATGGCAGTATTACCGCCGCCGATCACCACCACCTTGCGGCCCACCGCAAGCGTGGAAAGATCGTCGGCTTCGCGCAGGCGAGCGATAAAGTCCACGGCATCGCGCACGCCGTCGAGCGCTTCGCCTTCAATGGCAAGCGCTTGCGTACCGCCGAGTCCCACGCCGATGAACACGGCGTCATACGCGGCTCGCAATTCCGTAAGCGTGATGTCGCGGCCAAGCCGCTGGCCCTGACGTATTTCGATCCCACCGATGGAAAGCAGCCATTGCACCTCGCGCTGCGCGAAATCGTCGACGACCTTGTACGCCGCGATGCCGTATTCATTGAGGCCGCCTGGCTTCTCGCCCGCGTCGAACACGCTCACGCGATGCCCCGCGAGCGCAAGCGTATGCGCGCAGGCGAGCCCCGCCGGTCCGGCCCCGACCACGGCAACGCGCCGTCCCGTCTCACTCGCGCGTTTGAAGAGCGGCGGCGCACCAGCGGCTTCGCGCGCCATCTGAAAGTCGGTGGCATGGCGCTGAAGAGCGCCGATCCTAACCGGTTCGCCATCCTGATGATTCCGGACGCAAGCGCCTTCGCACAGAATTTCAGTCGGGCACACGCGCGCGCACGTGCCGCCTAGAGGATTCGCGCTCAATATGTCGCGCGCCGCGCCCTTGAGGTTGCCGTTGCCGATCTTGCGGATAAAGCCCGGAATGTCGATGCCAGTCGGGCAAGCCGCCACACACGGCGCGTCGTAACAATAGTGGCAGCGGTCGGCGGCAATGACGGCTGCGTTGGGGGACAGTGGCGGCGCGACATCGGCAAAGTTGCAGCCGAGTTGCTCGGCCGTGAGGCGGCCAGGCGCGATGCCGTCGGCGGCATTCGAGTTGGACTGGGACATCCGGATGCTCCTTGCGAGGCAAAACACGGGTCCGCCGGCTGTGCATGGCTCGCGCAGCCGGTACGTGGGGAAAGCGTGAAAGACAGCGCGGCTCTCAGGCCGCTTGCTTTGGCGTCAACGGCGTCAGCCGGGTTCGCTCGCGCGTTCGAGCATGGCGTGCAACAGCACGTTCGCGCCCGCCTCGATCCATTCGATCGTCGCGTCCTCGACCTCGTTGTGACTGATGCCGTCGATGCATGGCACGAACACCATCGAAGTCGGCGCGACCGTCGCGAGATAGCACGCGTCGTGGCCCGCGCCCGAAACGATCTCGCGGTTCGAGTACCCAAAGCGCTCCGCCGCCGCGCGCACGGAGTTCACGCAGGCCTTGTCGAACGGCACCGGCGCGTAATAGAAAATCTGCTCGAGCTGCGTTTCGAGCTTGCCTTGTTCTGCAATCCTTTCGATTCCTTCGCGCAGCTCGGCGTCCATCTGCGCGAGCACGTCGTCCTGGGGATGGCGGAAATCGATGGTAAAGAACACGCGGCCCGGAATTACGTTGCGCGAATTCGGATGCACCTGCATCATGCCGACCGTCGCGCAGGCCAGCGGCGCGTGGCGCAGGCCAATTTCGTTCACGAGTTGCACGACACGCGAGGCGCCCAGCAGTGCGTCGCGGCGGCGCGGCATGGGCGTCGGACCCGCGTGCGCCTCCTGCCCCGTGAGCACGACCTCGTACCAGCGCTGGCCCTGCGCGTCCGTGACGACGCCGATCGTTTTATTTTCGGCTTCGAGTATCGGCCCCTGTTCGATATGCAGTTCGAACGCCGCGTGAATCTTGCGGCCGCCGCACGGCAGTTCACCTGCATAGCCGATGCGCTGCAGCTCCTCGCCGATGGTCTTGCCATCGATATCCTTGCGTGAGAGGCCGTAGTCGAGCGTAAAGACGCCCGCGAACACGCCGGAGGCGACCATGGCCGGCGCGAAACGCGAGCCTTCCTCGTTGGTCCAGATCACGGTTTCGACGGGGCGCTCGGTTTGAATGCCGTGATCGTTCAGCGAGCGAATCACCTCGAGGCCGCCCAGCACGCCATAGATGCCGTCGAAGCGCCCGCCCGTGGGCTGAGAGTCGGCGTGCGAACCGGTCATCACCGGCGGCAGGTCGTTGTTGCGCCCCGCGCGGCGCATGAACACGTTGCCCATCTGGTCGACGCTCACCGTGCAGCCGGCCTCTTTCGCCCATTGGACGATGAGATCGCGCCCTGTCTTGTCGAGATCGGTGAGCGCGAGACGGCACACGCCGCCCTTGGGCGTGGCACCGATTTTCGCCATCTCCATCAGGCTGTCCCACAAACGCTGGCCGTTCACGTGAATCGCGGTCGTCAGCGCGGCTTCGCTTACTGCGTTCATGCGTGTCCTCCTGTCCGTGTTCGTCAAACGTGCATTCTTGCCACCTTCTGGGGCGGGAAGCGCCATGGCGGTGCACGCTCGATTGGCGCATCGCGACTCCCAAAACCTCGCCCCGCGAATCCTGTCCGATTGGACAGGTTGTAGACGATAAACTTCGCGAATTCAATGCGGTGTTACCAGCGAGAAGCGTGCCATCGATGCTGCAGTGCGCGAAAAACGCGCCAGCACTCCGCGCGTTTTCCCCGAGAGCGGTGAATGCACGAGGCGCTTACATCGTGACTACAATGAAGCCGACATGGGCGCGGCAGCCGTGCGCCGCCTCTTCCCTACTGAACGGACTGACCATCATGCGCGACGACGAACCCACCACGCGAGCCGCGACTCACGCGATGCGCGGCACGGCTCACGAACGGGAAGCCGCTGACGCAACGCACAAGCCGCGCCGACGCAAAGCCGCCATTCGCGAGTCGAACGAAGCGCATCTGCTCGCCTGCGCGGAGGCCGTGTTCGCCGAGCGAGGCTTCGAAGGCGCAAGCACGGCGCTGATCGCGGAGCGCGCGGGCCTGCCGAAGGCGAATCTGCACTACTACTTCCCCACCAAGCTCGCGCTCTACTGGCGCGTGCTCGATGATCTGTTCGAGGAATGGAACGCGGCCGCCAACACGTTCGATGCAAGCGACGATCCGGTGGAGGCCATTGGTGGCTACGTGCGCGCGAAGATGGAACTCTCGCGGCGCAGACCGCTCGGGTCGAAAGTGTGGGCGAACGAGATCATCAGCGGCGCGACGCATATGCAGGACATCCTGCTCAAACGTGTGAAGCCGTGGATGGAAACACGCGTGAAGCTGATCGATCGCTGGATTGCCGAAGGCTTGCTCGCCCCCGTCGATCCGAAGACGCTGCTTTTCATGATCTGGGCGACCACGCAGCACTATGCCGATTTCGAGGCGCAAATTCGCGCGCTCTCGGGCAAGCGCGCGCTGTCATCGGCGGGGTTCGAAGCGAGTACCGAGGAAGTGGTGCGGTTGATTTTGCGCGCGAGCGGCGCGCGCTCGCCTGGGCATTGAGCGAAGCGGCAACGGTGTGCCGTGGGACGACTATCTGGAAACGGGCGTGATGCAGGCCATCGATGTCTCGCTCGCGATCACCGGTGCGGACAAGGTCAACACGGTAGGCTGGTGTGTGGGCGGCACGATCCTCTCTTCGGCGCAGGCTGTGATACGCGCGCGCCAAACTGACTACACTCGAGGTACACGCGCTCACACAGCACGACCTCCCGATTGCGGCGTAGCTTCTACATCGGTCAATTTATGCGCCGCGATTCACGCCGTCGCGGCGGGATGTCTATGGGAAGCCCGGCGCATGTTCAACAACCGGATTCGCGCAGCATGGCTGGGTCTTTTCGTCGCCGCCATTGCGCCCGCCAGTCATGCGCAATACACGACCGACTGGCTCGCCAACAGCTTCGGCACGCTCGTCGCACACGTCGGTAACGGCGCGCGCTCGATGTGGGTCGCGCCCGAGGGTGTTATCTATACGTCATCGCGCTGGGACGAAAACGCGGGCGGGGTCGCGCGCTATCAGAACGGCGCAACGCTCGGCACCATCGGCGCGCACGACGAGTTCCAGGGCAGTGCGATCACGGGCAACGCGACGTCGATCTTCGTCGCGCTCGGTTATAGCCGGGCGTACGGCAGCGGATCGGTGGGCCGCTACAACCGAAGCTCGAACACGCGCGAGCTTCGCATTGCCGTGAGCACCTGGACCGGCATCCAGAACGCGGATGTGATTACCGGTCTTGCGACAGCGGGCACACTCCTCTACGCCAGCGACTACTACGGCAACCGCGTGCGGGTCTACACGACCGACGGCGTCTGGCAGCGCGACATCGGCGTCCAGCAACCCGGCGCACTCGCAATCGACGATGCAGGCAACGTCTGGGTCGCGCGCGAAAACGCAGGTGTAGTCGCACAGTTCAGCCCGGCCGGCACGCCGATGAGCACGATCCAGAAGGCCGCTGGCGCCCGGCCCTCTGCACTCTATTTCGACGCACCGACGAACCGGCTACTGGTTGGCGACGAGGGGCCCGACATGAACATCAAGTGTTATGCCCTGACCGGCATGCCGGCGCTGGTCGGCACGCTCGGCGTGCAGGGCGGCTATCTGGACACCACGACGGGCATCAAGGGGCAGGTCGGCGACAAGCGCTTCACGCGCGTCGTCGGTATCGGCAAGGATGCAGCGGGCAATCTGTATGTGCTCAATAACGCATGGGGCGGCGACTGGGACCTCGGCCGCAACGGCAGCACCGACATTCATTCGTACAACTCATCGGGTACGCTGCAGTGGACTTTGCAAGCGCTCAATTTCGAGGCGATCGCGGCGCCCGACCCGGCAACCGATGGCGCGGACTTCTACAGCGGGAACACCATCTACACGGGTACAGCAGGCGGCGCGTTCGTAGCGAATACGATCGATCCGTTCAGCTGGCCGGCCGACCCGCGCCTGAACATGAACGACTATCAGCGCGGCCAGTTGTTCGGGCAACTCGTGGTGGTGGGCGGCAACCGCATTCTCGTCGCCTCCGGGCAGAATCCCGACACCTTCAACTTCTTTCATTTCCAGCCGTCGAGCGGGTACATTGCCATTCCCGACGGGTCCATTCCCGGCAAGGCGTTCAATACGAATACAAAGGTGACGGGCGGCTTCGCGATCGACGGCAATGGCGACGTCTGGGCCGGGCTCGACCGAACCAACCAGATCTACCATTACCCGCTGACCGGCTTCGACGCGAACGGCAAGCCATCATGGCGCGCCGCCAGCACGATCCAGATCCCGCGAACCGTGCGCCCGCTCACACGCATCATCTACCAGTCGGACAGCGACACGATGATCCTCGCGCAGGGCATTGCGGGAAGCTGGGACTGGACAGCCATGAACGGGCACATCGAGATCTATCACGGCTGGAAAGCGGGCAACACGAGCGCACCGAGCCCGATGATCGATCTCACGAGCGCGAATCCGAAATCGATCTCGGCAGCGGGCCACTACCTGTTCGTCGGCTACGTGCATACGGTGCCGAATATCGACGTGTTCGACCTGAACACCGGCAGTCTCGTCACGACCTTGACGAACTCGAACCCGACGGCGATGGATGTCGGCAACGACGTGGATTCGATGTATGGCATTCGCGCATACCTGCGCTCGACCGGCGAGTACGTCGTCACGAAAGACAACTACAACGGATCGAGCGTCGTGGTCTATCGCTGGCACCCGTAACGCCTGTTCTGGAACGCAATTAGCGTGGTTGCACGGTCTCACGACCCCGCTCTGATCTGCGCGCGGCCGATTTCTCGCTTAATTGAAAGCGTTTATTGAAAGCGCTTTGTTTGGCCGAACCAACGCCATTCGCTAGCATTTCTTCGCCAACCTGGCCCATCCCAGCTGCCAGCCCGGACAATCCACCTACAGGCGACGTCGTTTACCGAGTCTTCAAGGCATATGAATGGTATTGATTCGTCATGCGAATCAAGTCAGCGAAGGCGCAGCTTTCTAATCGCCGTATTCTGCAGCGATACATCATTGCGTTCCGCTAATGAGAAGCGAAGTCGCAACGAAGATAGTTCTTCTGAACCATGCCGACGACACGCACCGGGGGAGCGCGTCGAGGTACATCGCTTGCGCGCCCGTTGCACAACGCGCGGAGCGGTTTTGCGCGGGCAAGTCGGGCGTTTTAAGTGGCTTGCACGAGAAATAGGGGGAACGATGAACCGATCAACGAAGCAGACCGTGGTATGGGTGCTCGCTTTGGCCCTGTCGGGTGCGGCTTATGGTGCGGCCGGCGGTAATGGCGGGGGAAACGGCGGCGGTAATGGTGGAGGCAACGGCGGCGGCAACGGCGGCGGCAACGGCGGTGGCGCAGGAGCCGGTGCTGGTGCGGGCGGTGGCCACGGCTCCGGGTCCGGGTCCGGGTCCGGGTCCGGGTCAGGTTCGGGCTCGGGCTCTGGGTCAAGCTCAGGCTCTGGTTCGAGTTCGGGCTCAGGCAGCTCCGGTGCAGGTGGTTCCGGTGCAGGTGGGTCCGGTGCAGGCAGTTCCGGTGCAGGCAGTTCCGGTGCAGGCAGTTCCGGTGCAGGCAGTTCCGGCGCAGGTAGTTCCGGTGCAGGCAGCTCCGGCGCAGGCAGTTCCGGCGCAGGCAGTTCCGGCGCAGGCAGTTCCGGTGGCAGTAGCGCCGGCGGAAGTAGCGCCGGTGCAGGCGGCGGTAGCTCGAGTGCGGGTAGCTCTTCAGGTAGCGCAAGCGCAGGCGGCCCGGGTGGACCTTTGGGCCGCGGCTCACCACACATGAGTGCGGCGACGGCCATGGTCGAAATCGTGCCGCCTCCTCCGCCGGCGCCGATCGTAAACGCGCCGGTTACCAATGCATATAACCCACCGCCGCACGCGCCCTATTCGGATTATCGTCCGAATGCGTTGGTGATACCCACTCCAGCCAGGACCGACAATGCCCCGCCACCGGGTGTGACTACGTCGATCCGAGGCACAACCACCCCGGCACCCAGTGCGCCGGTTGCGAACTACGCGCCGCCGCAGAGCGTACCGCGTCCACCTCCGGTTTCCGTCGCAAGGCCGGCTGCCGAGCCGGTTGCGAACGATTACGGTCCGCCAGGCGTGTCCGGCACGGGCAGCGGCGCGCGCCACGGCGCCGGTCCTGCTGGGGCTGCGAACCACTCTGGCTCGCCGGGCGTAGGCGGCACGACCAAAGCGGGCTTCGCGGTAGACACAGGCGGGTACGAACCACCGATCCTGACGCCGACGAGCACGCCTTGATCGTATTCATGCTCTGCCGGGACAGTTCGCATGGGTATCGGCACGGTGACGAATCGCCGTGCCGTGGTCGACGGCATGGCGTCCGGCTTCGGCCCAAGCAGCGCGATGCTGCTGCGGGCGATGCCCCACTACATCAACGAATTCCCCGAGCAGGTACGGCTACGCCGACTTCTACGCCGGTCACCGGCACCTGGAAGCGTCGGTCATCCTGCCAGGCGCGCAACGTTATTTGACCGTATAGGACGGGGTGGAGATCGACGAGGCGTTCGGCGCGAATCGCGATCCGGTTCGAGAGTCTGGAGACCGAGGACAATTTCAACGATCTTTACAGATTGATCGTCCAGACGATGCCCAAAGCGCAAACCTGAACGACCTCACCGGCCTGCGCACCGTGGATTGCCACCCGTTCGACCTTGCCGACGCTCGATCGAGACCCGGGGCTCGCGAAAAAGGCCTATGCAAGCGGATTACACGAATTCACGACAACGTGACGAGCCCTGCGGCAAACGACCGCACCCCAAACGCCAGATGGCGTTGGGCCGTGCAATCGGTCCGCGTCGTACACTGTGCGTTTCGACGCTCGTAGCCCGGAACGCCGTCGTGCCCATTCACTATCTGCGCAGTTTCACCTCTGTCGAACGCACCGAGCAGGCCAACCTGCGGCTTGGCCGTGCACTGGCCTGGGTTGCAGGCGCCATCAATGCCGGCGGGTTCCTCGCCGTTGGGCAATACACGTCGCATATGTCGGGCATCGTCTCGTCGCTTGCCGACAGCACCGCGCTTGGCGATAGCGGCATCGCGTTGTCCGCCATCAGTTCCATCCTTGCCTTTGCGAGTGGCGCCGCGACGTCCGCCATTCTGATCAACTGGGGGCGCCGCCGTTGCGCGCGCAGCGTCTACGCGCTGCCGCTCCTGCTCGAAGCCGCCCTGCTCCTTTGCTTCGCCGCGCTCGGCGCGAATCTCGGCATCCATCGCGTTCTCTTCGTGCCGCTGACGGTGGCCGTGCTCTGTTACATCATGGGCGTGCAGAACGCCATGATCACGAAAATCTCGCACGCCGAAATCCGCACGACGCATGTGACCGGCATCGTGACAGATCTGGGAATCGAACTTGGGAAGGCGCTCTACTGGAACTGGGGCGTGCCGTCCTCGGCGTCGCATCACGTGGCGGCGGACATGCAGCGGGTACGCGTACTCGGCTCCCTGCTCGGCATGTTTTTGCTTGGCGGAACGCTGGGCGCAGTGGCTTTCCGGTATTTTGGATTTGCCGCGGGCGTTCCCTTGTCGATGGTGCTGGTGATTCTCGCGAGCGTCCCGGTTACCGACGATTTGCGCCGCCTGCCACTGCGCGATCTTTTTTGAGGAATACGTCGGTCGCCGGCGGCAGATACCGGGCAATTCATTCGCTTATCAGAAACCTGTCGCGATTCTTCGCGTCCTTAATCCAGTTCGGCGCGCGTCCTCTGCCGGACCAGGTCGCACCGCTTGCGGGATCGCGATATTTCGGGGGCGCCGCGCTATGCGAAAGCCCCGACCTGCCGCGACGACTACCAAATATGTCTTGCTGCGTGTACCCGAATTCGGCCACCTTTGCGCGGATATCGGCGAGAACCGTCTCGAACTCCTGCTGACGGGCGACGGTCGCCTGACGCTCGAGTTCCGCGAGTTGCGCCTTCAGTTCCTTGTACGTTGCCACGAATCGTCTCCTGCGCGTGGACACCATTCGCTAATCATAGTGGCTTTCGCTCACACCGCCTTCCAACGTGATCGCAAGGCATTCGCGGCAGCGACAGCAAACTCACGCAGCAGATCGCTCAGGCCGTGACGAAGACAATTGCCCCCGCATCGGCAACCTGGGCGAACAACCGCACGAAACGATAGCTTTGCGCCTGGATAGTCAGTTCGTTGAGCCCGGAGCGCGTGCCTTCCAGTATCGCGCGAGCCACCGGCTCCGGAATCGCGCCGAGGTGCGCCCAGTCTTCCGGCAGCAGCGCGGGATCGCCCAGATAGACCTCGCTTTTCCCGCCAGGCGTTCGAACGAGAATCAGGCTTCCTCCCTTGTCGAGTGCAATTTCCAGGTACTCGGACAAGGTTGCCAATGCCTCTGTGTCGACATCGCGGGCGGCATGTGAATTCGAAGTCATAGGGTGGCCACGCTGAGTAGTATGTCGATCACTATCGTACCCCCGCTCCTGCCTGTTCGGCGCATTTTGACAGCGGCACACGTTCAGGGATGTAACCCGAACATACCGTGCCAGATCGCACTAAAGAGGTTCGCGTGACGACGATCGTCGGACTTTTGCGATTCCTCGTCGCCTGCGCCGTGCGATGAAGACGGCGGCACGGCTTCTTCCGGCGCGCCGGCATTGCGCGGCGCGGCGCTGCCCGCCTGACGCGACAGGTGCAGTGCGATAGCGCCGTCGGCAATGCGCCCGGCGAGTCGGGAATCGCAATCACTGGCGAGCAGTGCGCCGAATACGACGTCGCGGTTGTAGCCCTGCTCCGCGAAGCGCATGGCCACGCTCACGTGCCGCGCATAGGCCTCCTGACGCGCCGCCTCCTGCAAGCGCGCCTCTTCTTCCCGCTCGCGGGCCATACGCCCCATCTCCTTGGCATAGACTGCGTCATAGACGCTGCGCTGCGCCGGATCGGAAAGAATCGCGTAAGCCTCCTTGATCTCCTGGAACTGCGCATGCGCAGCGGCTTCGCGTCCCATATTACGGTCGGGATGCGCTTTCATCGCGGCCCTGCGGTAGGCCCGCTTGATGTCCGCGTCGCTTGCGTCGTCGCTTACGCCCAGCAAGTCATACAACGTCGCCATGGCTCGCACAAATGGAAGTGAGATGCGGTCGATCGTAGCATGTCGTCCGCGGACGCACCGCGCGTGCGATGACGATCGCCAGCCGGCAACCGATCAATTGTCCTAAGCAAACGAGCCGCGGATATCGAAATCCGCCCGCGCCGCCGGCGCGCAGCACCCGGGTTCTCAGCGTCGAACCCGGGTCCAGCGACACCACTCGTGGTGATCGAGATTGCGCAGCAAATCGGCCCTGCGCCGTTCGCGCCGATAGTGAGCGGCGACACCAACTGCGGCTATTACGAGCACGATCGTGCCGGCAGCCATACCCAGCCAGGACGGGTCCACGTCAGCCTCCTCGGATCCATGCGGATCGCAACCCAATTGTGAGCAACGCACTCTGAATATAGCCCGTCCGTGTGACAGACTATGCGGTCTCGACCGCCAATCAGCGCACTCGGGCGACCGCTCTCAGGAGCGCATCGCCTTGAGGCGTCACGCGGGGCGTAGGGAAGCCGGATTCGGGCGTATCGACGATGACGAGGTGCAGATCGCGAAGCGCACCGAGTTCCTCCCGGTCGGGCTCGATCCGCCCTGGTGCATTCTTTATCAGCATCAACGTGGCAAGTTCGTGGGGGCTCAACATGTTATTTCCCTCCCGCTTGATCCTGTTTTGATCACGCTTCTTCGCGACTGCGAGCTACCGCAGTTTCGCCGCAGTCTCCGAAGCGATGTCCATGCATGCGCGCGTGTACCCGGCCGCCTGTGAAGCAACCCACGGCAATAGCTCGACCTGGTTGCGGACGAATTGCTCGGGCGTCTGGACGGACAACATGCCTTCGAAGTGCTGTTGCGAACCAGCGAATATCGACCTGCAAGTCGCGAGATTCAGGCGTGAGAGTTCACAACACCATCGAATAGATGACCGGTCAACGTAGTCAACCTTACGGCCCACGATTCGCTTCCCGCCGCCGCGAATTTTTGATTAGACATACTAATTTAACCTCTGCGCATTTCATTAATCGTTATGTCTGCATCGACCGCGATTGATGTATGGCTTTTCAACGCAATTGGCATTGCCCATGCGAAAGCGAATGCCGGAGTCGAACTAGAGCCTTGATTCTAACTTTGTTAAATCCGTCTCATGAATGCTAGTTGAGTCAGGAGTTTCCCCAATTCATTACGCAGATGCGCCCGTTGACTTGTCAGCCTGGATCTCGGCCAGTCAGACAAGAACAGACGAACCACGGGTGTCGCGCAGTCAGATGACGCAAGACGTCAAACAAGATACGGCTTGCGATGAGGATTCATCGCAAGCGCGATTGTGAGTGCGGCGCTGTTGCGCCCTCAAACAACGGGAGCGGGAATATCAATGCGCGGCGACTTTCACCGCATTGCGTTGCGCAAGCAGTTCGCGTATGCGCGCCAGATGCAGATCGCCAACGGCCGTATGAACCGGCTCGACCTTGCGGGCACGACGCGCAGCAGGTGGCCATGCACCGAGGTATCGGCACAGCGCGGAAACGAACGGCCGCTTCCCCCCGCCAGCAAGTCGCCGCGTCGCAGCGGCGACCCGATCCGCCCCTACATTTGCCACCAGCCATTCAAACGCCTGACGGTCTTCGTCATTCACAATGCGAATTAGCGATTCCATGCGACGCTCCTACTGGACGTAAACACATACTGTGAATTTATACAGTATTTTGCGTCAGCGCAAGGCAAGTTTGAACTGGCTCCGGGGAGCGTTCGCATGGGGAAGGACAGATCGGGAGTCGCCTTCCAAGGGCGTTGCCTCGGGTGGAAGCGCGGGCGGGGCACTACTCGCTGGCCGCGGCGTCCCCCTTCTGGGCCGTCAACCGGTTCCTCACGGCCGTCACGCCCAGCACCGGCCTCGCCGCATTGCCCGCGCGCGAGATCTGCCAGGTCTCCGGGACTGTGCCCGAGAGCGTGACGACGCCATGGCTGACCCGAATGTGAATGTCTGAATCGTCGAGATCCGGCACGCGCCTGATGGCACGGCGAACGTCACGCACCACTGAGGTATCCGGCCGGCTTCCGGGCGTCGATGCCGAGACTCTTTGCACGGCCGCACCGGCCGGCTCGCTCACGCCGGTTTGCGCGTTCGCATTGGCAGCGCAGCTCGCGATAGCCACGAACACCATCGCGCCGATCGTTCCATTCGCACCGTTTCTGTTCATGCTGCCTCCATCGGGTCGAGTCAACCGAGGAAAAGCGCCACCTCTGAGCGTATGTTCGCACAGGAAGTCATGCGTCGCGTTCACGATGGCCTGGCCCGCCCCGATGCCTGCCCGAGCGCACACGCTGATGCAGCGGATGACTTCGGCGCCGCACTGCGCTACCCTAACAACTCCGATACAAAAAGTCGTCGTATAACCATGTCACACATCAGCACGGGCGTCGAATACGGGCTGCACTGCCTGCTCTATCTTGCCGGCACGTCCGCCGGCGTGCGCGAGGCGAGCGTACGCGACCTGGCGGAAATGCAGGGCGTGCCCGTCGATTACGCGGCCAAGCTCTTCACGCGCCTCGCCAAAGCCGGCATCGTCGAGTCGACCGAAGGCATACGCGGGGGCTTCAGACTCGCGAAACCCGCGCGCAATATTTCGGTGCTGGATGTCGTCGACGCCGTCGACGGCGACAAGGCGCTCTTCGACTGTCGCGAAGTACGCCGGCAATGTGCCGTTTTCGACGACGAGCCGCCCGCATGGGCCACACGCGGCACCTGCTCGATCCATGCCGTGATGCAGGGCGCCGAGCGCGCCATGCGCGCGGAGCTCAAGCAACACTCGCTTGCCGATCTCGCCACCCGCGCGTATTCCAAGGCGCCTGCCAGCTACCACCATCACGTGGTCGACTGGTTCACCGAGCGCGCTGCCAATCGGCGCGGGTAACGACCGTCGCGTTGCGAGCCCTTCCAGCATGCAAAAAAACGCGGAGCCTCCATCGAGGCTTCCGCGTCCAATCAGATCCGTCGTTATCCTGAAGGGTCAGGCAACCACGATGCGCAGCGGATCTGCGGCGGCGAGCGCTTGCTCGCGGTCCGCGCGAGGCGGATAGATCCATTCGGAGTTGATCTGGTGCTTGAGCTTCTTCGCCTCGGCGCCCTGCAACTTCACTTCGCGCTCCCAACCTTCCGTGTAGACCGCGCCCCACGGGCCCAGATCCAGACAGGTCACGTACTTCGGCTGGCTATACGGAATCAGAGCGAGGCCTAGCAGATCGGCGGCCACGTTGTGGCCTGCCGAGCGCCCCAGGTTCATCGCGTGCTGGCACGACATCATCGTGTGATTGCCTTCTTCGTCGGTGGCCGCGCGGGCGACGTCGCCCGTCGCGTAGACACCGGGCACGCCCTCCACCGCTAGATTGCGATCGACATGCAGACGTCCCATGGCGTCGAGGCGGCCCGGAATCTGCGCGGTCAACGCGCTCGCGCGCAACCCGGCCGTCCAGATCACCGTGTGCGATTCGATACGCTGGTCGTCCGTTGTCGTGACGCCGCCGGCATCCACTGAAGCCACACCCGAACCAAGCTTCGAGGTCACGCCGAGCGAACCCAGCGCCTCTTCGATAACGGGACGCGGGCCCGCGCCCAGGTCGGGGCCGATCGCATCGTTACGCTCGACGATGATCACCTTCACGTTCACCTGCTCGCCCAGCGCCGCGCGCAGGCGTGCCGGCATTTCCGCGGCCGTCTCGATGCCGGTGAATCCGCCGCCCGCCACCACCACGGTATTGCGCGCGGGCGTGTCCGGCTGGCTGGCCAGACTGCGGATGTGCGCTTGCAGTTCGACAGCCTCGTCGGTCTGATCCACGCTGAAGGTGTGATCGGCCAGGCCCGGGATCGACGGGCGGAACAGCCGGCTGCCAGTAGCCAGCACGAGGCGGTCGTAGCCAAGCGTAGAGGACCGGCCATCGACATCGGTCAGATCCACGGCGCGGCGCTCCACGTGAACGCGCTCCACCGTTCCCTGGATGAACTTGACGCCAGTCGCATCGAAGATCTCCTTGAGCGGCGCCCGGAAGTTCGCGGGGCCTTCTTCGTACAGGCGCGGACGGACATGCAGATGCGGATCCGGAGCGACCAGCGTGATCTCCACGTCCGTACGCCCCTGCTGATCGAGCAGCCGCGCCGCGCTCAGCGCGCTCCACATGCCGGCGAAGCCGGCCCCAATAACAAGAATACGCTTCGACATGTGTGCTTCTCCAATGCAGGGATACGTGATATCGGTGGACTCGCGCCGCGCCCGCGCTACGCATAACTCGGATTCTATGAGTCGTAGTTTAATCGCGCAAGCCCCCTTTTGGGGACGCACTGTTGACGAATCAGACAACGATGCCGTGTGGCCGGGCGCTACATGCCCATGCCCGTCCCTGCTCCCGTGCTTGTGCCGGTACCCGTGCCCGTGGTCGTGGCTGGGTTCGAAGTCGCATTCAGATCGAATCTTCCATACACGCCATCGGCTTCGTCATTCGGCCCCGCCGCGAAAAACAGCGTATTGGAAGGCTGATTGCCGAGGTCGTTGCCGAACGCAATGCCCCACACGCCTGGCTCAACAAGTGCATTGCCGTTCGAACTGTTGAGCGGCCCCATCGACTGGCCGTTCGATGCATTGAACGCGTTGATCGCGCCATTACCGAAATTGCCGATCAGAATCGCGCCGCTCATCGAGCCGAAGTTCGCGGGCGCTTGTGCAATGCCCCATGGCGCGTCGAGCGGACTGCCCGTCGCGAAGCGCTGCTTCAGGTTACCGGCCGTGTCGTACATGTCGACCATGCCAAGCCCCGCGCCTGCGACATCGTCGTGCTTCGCCGCGTCCTGCATCGCATAGGTGACGAACAGATTCGAGCCGATCGCCTGGATGCCGAACGGCGCGAAGCCGGCCGGCATCGCCGGGTCCGTGAAGCCGCCCGGCACCGTCACCTTGTTGAATGAGGTATTGAAAACGTCGATCTTGTTGTTATGGAAGTCGGTCGCGTAGAGGAAGTTCGCGTTGTTCATCGTCGCGAGCGCGAGCCCCTTGTACACTGCGCCGCCCGTGCCGTCGTCGTACATGACGAATGCGTTGGTTGGCCCGACCGCCGGCGCCCACGCGGTGATGGTGCCGCCCTCGCCCGCGAAGATGAACGCCGCGAGGCCTGACTTGCCGTTTTCCGTCACGGTAAAGCTTTGTGTGCCGTTGAAGACGATGCCCGTGGGTGATGCCGTGCCGTTCTTGCCGTTGGGTATCGCGACGATCAGCGATTGCGGCACGCCGTTGCCGTCATAGAGCGTTGCGACATTGGTGCCGTTGTCCGCGACCCAGGCAAAGCCATTCGGATTGAAGGCGACACCCCACGGATTCTTCAGATTCCCGTCGATGTGCGCGGCCGCCACCGCACCATCGGAAACGAGCGCCGTCGCCGTGAACGTCGACGGGACGGGCACGCTCGCACTGCTGGAGCCCGAGCTGGAACCGGAACTGCCGCCACACGACACGAGCGTCGCGATGGCCGCGCCACATGCTACGACGCCGAATACGGCGAGTAGAGACTTCATGACCGCACTCCTCGTTCAGTCCAAAGGGCTAACGGACAAAGAACGAGGAGGATGCGGCGTTTATTCCAGCGAAGAAACGGGGCTTGTTCCGCGGGCGATCGTAATGACTGAACTAGCTAGCGAAAAATCCGCGGCGGGCAACGAGCGCTATGCGTGACGATCCGGTGCCTGCAAACTTGCCGATACCGGCGGCAATCTGCGCGGCGTACCGAGCATGGCAAGTTGCTTCTCGTGCGGCGTCAGCGCGCCGCTGTCGCGCTTGTCCGCTTCGGCATACTTTTGCGCGGCATGAGAGAAATCGCCTTCGCCTTCCAGCGCCTGCCCCCACAGTTCATACGAGGGCGCGAAATCGGGACGAAGTTCCACCGCGTGCGCCAGTTTGACGATCGCCGCATCGTATTGTCCGTTGTCGATGAGCGCCTCGCCCCAGTCGTGCAGGATGTTCACATCGTCGCGGTGCATTTCATCTGCGCGATGGAACGCGCTGAGGGCTTCGGCATACCGGTGCGCGTGCAACAGGACGTCGCCGAGCAAGCGCTGGTTCTCTGCGGTACTCCACCGCTCGTGAGCGCCCGCACGAAGCTCCTCGATGGCGGCGTCGATTCTCCGCTCCTGCTCGAGTGCAATGCCGAGATTCGCCCGCAAGACGGCCGAGTGCGGATACAGCAACAGCGCGTCGCGCGACTGCTGCTCCGCCTCCTCGGAGCGGTTTTGCCGCAGCAGCAGCCAGCCTTTTCCAGCGAGCGCCCATTGGTGTTGCATGGAGCCCGGCCGGCCGAGGACATCGTCATAGATGGCTTCGACCTCGCTGTAGTCACATTGGCCCGGCGAACACCGTGTCTTTTGCACCGCTGCGAAGACATGGCTCGCGAGCGTATTCGGTTCGACGAGCCGCATGACCTCGATCGCGATGTCCCGCATCGACTGGTTGAAATCAGTACCGGTGAACGCAACGTCGTCGTGCATGGCGTTGAATGGCCCGTTTTCGATCTGAATATGCGCGACATAGGCATCCGCGCTGCCGTTCACATGTGTAATGCCGATATGGACGACCACGTCCTGCTTGTTCCTGAACAGCGTCGATTTCAGAAAGCCGACGATCGAAGCATAGGACATGTCCTCACCGGGCAGCTTGATATCGGGGCTGTCGTTATCGGCCAGCGATACATCGTGCGGTACCGCGTCGCTGTCGCTGCTGATTCCGCGCATCGCCGCAAGAATTCGTTCTGCCAGGAATTCCGGGGTATAGCCGGTGTCGGCCAGCGCTTTCGGTGTTTCCACCGGCGGCACCAGCACATGTTGGGTGAGCGCGCCGGAGATGACGAGCCAGCAAAAGGGACCGGCCAGGACCAGGATGATCCAGGGGAGCACAAAAGGCCACGCCACTCCTGGCAAGCGGCTGATCCACCCGATCAGAAACAACACATGCGATAGACCCGCGGGTCTGCGATCCGGAAGGCTCGACATGTTGCACCTCGATTCGGCTGCAGTTGGCTGGGCCCAACTGTCGATCGGCGTGAACGCATCGACTATGCCAGCGCTCGCAAACGCTTTACTGCCGGGCGTTTTGGCGATGTTTGCGAATTTCGCGCGTCGCAGGTGTTATCGCCGGGCCAACGCTCCGACAGGGGGAGTGCCGGTTCGCACCGGACACCTGCGAACGCGCGCTTACTTCACCGCCTCCGCGTCTTCGACCTCGCCCGCCACGGGCACGTTGCCCGAGGGGCTCATCATGCGCGGCTGCAGCATCAGCGCGACGAGGCCTGTCCAGCCGGTCTGGTGCGATGCGCCGACGCCGCGCCCGTTGTCGCCGTGGAAGTACTCGTGAAACAGCACGAGATCGCGGCAGCGCGGATCGGCCTGCAGCAGCGGGTACGCGCCCATCACCGGGCGCTCGTTGTTGCGGTCGAGCAGAAAGAGCGTCGTGACGCGACGCGCCAGCTCGTCGGCGATCTGTGCGAGCGAAAGCTTCTTGCCCGAGCCGGTCGGATACTCGACGCGAAAATCGTCGCCGTAGTAGCGGTGAAATTCATACAGCGACTCGATCAGCAGATAATTGACCGGCATCCACACCGGGCCGCGCCAGTTCGAATTGCCGCCGAACACGCGCGAGTCCGATTCGGCGGGCAGGTATCTGACGCGGAAGTCGCAGCTGTTGTGCCGGTAAACAAAAGGCTCGTCGAGATGGGCGCGAGAGAGCGCACGCACGCCGTGATCCGAGAGAAATTCGGCTTCGTCGAGCATACGCCGAAGCAGCGCTTTCATCCGGTGCCCTCGCAATAGCGAGAGCAGCAAGGAATTGCCCTTGCCGGGTTCGTTCCAGCGCGACACGAGGCGGGCAAGATCCGGCCGGTGCTGGAGGAAAAAGACTAGCCGCTCGCGCAGCCCCGGCAGGCCGCCGTGTACCCGCTCCTCCAGCACGCGCACCGCGAAGAAGGGAATCAGCCCGACGATCGAGCGCATGCGCAGCGGCACGCTGGTGCCGTCCGGCAGCCTCAGCTTGTCGTAGAAGAACTCGTCGACGCTGTCCCACAGGCCCGTCTCGCAGCCGTCGTCGCAACTCACCGCGCCCGCGATATACAGGAAGTGCTCGAAGAACTTCACGCCGATATCGACGAACACATGGTTCGCGAACGCGAGTTCGAGCGCGATGCGCATCAGGTCCAGGGCGTAGGCCGCCATCCATGCGGTGCCGTCCGCCTGATCGAGATGTCCGCCTGTCGGCAGCGGCGACGAACGGTCGAAGATGCCGACGTTGTCGAGTCCCAGGAAGCCGCCCTGGAAGATGTTGTGGCCGTCCGCATCCTTGCGGTTCACCCACCAGGAAAAATTCAGCAGCAGCTTGTGGAAGACAAGTTCGAGGAAATCCCGGTCAGCTTTGCCGGTGATCGCGCGATCGATCTCGTACACGCGCCATGCCGCCCATGCATGCACGGGCGGATTCGCGTCGCCGAATGCCCATTCGTAGGCCGGCAACTGGCCGTTGGGATGCTGGTAGCGGTCCTTCACGAGCAGCAGCATCTGCTTCTTTGCAAACATCGGATCGACCAGCGCGAACGCGACCGCCTGAAACGCGAGGTCCCACGATGCGTACCACGGGTACTCCCATTTGTCCGGCATCGAGAGGATGTCCGCGTTGCATAGATGCCGCCAGTCCGCGTTGCGCCCGCGCTGGCGCGCGGCGGGCGGTGTCGGCTGCAGCGGGTCGCCTGTCATCCAGCGGTTCACGTCGTACTGGTAGTACTGCTTCGACCACAGCATGCCCGCCAGCGCCTGGCGCTGCACGAGCCGCGCGTCGGCACTTTCGATGTCGCGCTGCAGCGCGTCGTAGAACGCGTCCGCCTCGGCAATGCGCTGCGCGAACAGGCTGTCGATGTCGAGCGCCACGTCCTCCTTCGGCGCGGATAGCGGACGCCAGCGGAACGTGACGACCGCGCGCCCGTGCGCCGCGATCTCGAGATGCACGCGCGCGGCCGCCTTCGTGCCCGCGTCGCGCCGGATCGCGTCGTTATTGCCGTGCACGACATAGTCGTCGAAGCCGTCCTTGAATGGACCGGCGCCGTCCATGCCGAACAGGCGCTTCACGTTGGTCTCGTTCTCGCAAAACAGCCACTCGACGCGCTCGCCTCTTTGTGCGGCAGCCGTCACGACGAGCGGCTCGTGCGTGCCGCAGTGCGCGACGACATGCTCACCCTCGGCGGACGAAACGAGCGCGAGCGACGGCTTGCTGCCTGTGGCCTTCCACGACCACGTGTTGCGCGCCCAGAACTGCGGCAACACGTCGATCGATGCGTGCTGCCCGGCGCGGTTCTCGACTGTCACGCGCATAACGATGTCTTCCGGCGTGTGCTTGGCATATTCGATCTGCACATCGAAATAACGCTGATCATCGAATGCGCCCGTGTCGAGGATTTCGTATTCGGGCAAGCCGGCGCCGCGCCGCGCGTTTTCGTCGACCAGGTCCTGGTAGGGAAACGCCGCCTGCGGGTACTTGTAGAGCATGCGCATGTACGAATGCGTCGGCGTGCTGTCGAGGTAGAAGTACAGCTCCTTCACGTCCTCGCCATGATTGCCTTCCTGATTCGTAAGACCGAACAGACGCTCCTTCAAAATCGGGTCGAGGCCGTTCCACAGCGCGAGCGAACAACACCAGTCCAGCCGCTCGTCCCCGAATCCGGCCAGGCCGTCTTCGCCCCAGCGATAGGCGCGCATGCGCGCGTGGTCATGCGGGAAATAATCCCACGCGGTGCCGTGCTCGCTGTAATCCTCGCGCACGGTGCCCCACTGGCGCTCGCTGAGGTACGGTCCCCAGCGCTGCCAGCGGGCGTAATCGGCCGAGTACAGGCGTTGACCTTCAACCGTGTGGATGAGGCCGGCGGCGCGCTGCAGCATGGGCATCTCCTTGAATTGGGGCCGCCACGGTGGAGCGTGGCGCGGCGAATCTCCCATGCTAGCGCGGTTTGGCCGCCGGGCGCATGCGCCGCGCTACGGGTAGGCGCTAGCCGCCATCGCCGAGCCGTTTGAGGATGCGCAGCAATTCGCCGAGCGACCATGCCTGGAACGGTGCGCCGCCAGGCTGGTGCGGCGCATCGCCATCGGCGACCTCGGAAACATGGTCGAGCCCGGCGCGGTCGAGATGCGCGAGCAGCGGCGTGACGAACCGCTCGCGAGCGAGCGCGCACTGCGCCGCGGTATCGCCGTTCACGCGCAGCCAGGCATCCACGAAGGGGCCGAGCAACCAGGGCCAGACGGTGCCCTGATGATAGGCGCCGTCGCGCTGCAGCACCTCGCCACGGTACTGCCCGCGATACGCGCGGTCAGACGGCGCGAGCGTGCGCAGCCCCATGGGCGTGAGCAGGTTGGCTTCGACCTGCGCCACGACCGCGCGCGCCGCATCGCCTTCGAGCAGCGCGAACGGCAGACCGCCCGCCGCGAAGATCTGGTTCGGCCGAATCGAGCAATCGACCGTACCGTCCACGTGATCGAGATCGACCACGTCGAACAGCGCGCCCGTCGACGGATCGACAAAGCGCCCGGCAAACGAGGCGCTTGCGCGCGCTTCCAATTCGCGCCAGCGCGTATCCCACGCCGCGGCGATGCGCAGCGCATTGATCCACAGCGCCTGTATTTCCACCGGCTTGCCGATGCGCGGCGTGACCACCCAGTCGCCCGCCTTCGCATCCATCCAGGTGAGCTGCACGCCCGGCACGCCCGCTCGCAGCAGGCCGTCGCGCGGATCGGCTGCGATCCCGTAGCGCGTGCCGCGCGCATAGCCTTCGAGGATGGCGTCGACGGCGCCCTGGAGCGCATGCCGCGCTTCGTGCGGCACGTTCCCGGCCGCAAAGTAGTCGTGCACCGCCACGACGAACCACAGCGATGCGTCGACGGAGTTGTATTCGGGCGCGCCGCCTGCGTCGGGAAAACGGTTTGGCAGCATGCCCTCAGAAACGGTCGCCGCCCATTCGAGCAGGATCGCGCCCGCCTCCTCGCAGCGCTCGTTCGCGAGCAGCAGGCCACGCATGGCGATGAACGTGTCGCGGCCCCAGTCGGTGAACCACGGATAGCCCGCGACGATCGTACGGCCCTCGCCGCGTGCAACGGCATAGGCATTGGCCGAACGCTGCAGACGCGAGCCGAGCGACGCCCGGCGCGCTTCTTCGATGCCGGCGAGCAGCTGCGCGCGGCTCGCCGCGCTATCGTTGCTGTCGAGCGAGGCATCCGGCACACCCGAAGATGGTTGCGCTTGCAACAGTATCACCGCATCGCCTATGCCCAGGTCAAACGTGAATACGCCTGGCGTCGCGAGATCCTCGATGTAGTCGAGCCCTCGCTCGCGTTCGCGCGGGTAGCAGAAGTTGCGGTACCAGTCCGGCGCATGCGTATAGCAGCCGTTGGAGCGCGCGACGATGGCGGGCAGATCGCCGTACGGTTGCCAGCGCACGTGCTCGCCGTCGATCTGGGCGTTGAAGTCGAACGCGGGGTTCTCGTGGTGCAACCCGTGATAGTCGCGGCCCGAGATCAGCAGGCGGACTTTCAGCACGGCAACGCCAGCCCCGAAGGGTGCATCGAGCCGCCAGCGCAGCACGGTTTCGCGGCTCGCCTTCGCCACGAAAACTTCTGCTGTGAGCACGGCGCCGCCGTCCAGCCGGTAGCGCCACGTGGGCCACGGCGAGGTGTCGAAGCTCGCGATGCGCCCCGAGGTATCGGGATAGAGCAGATCGGGGGCGTAGCGCTGCATCGTCAGCGCGGTCTTGCGCTCCCCGTCCTCGAGCCAGGCTTCGATGCCGTTGACGAGCACCACGCGGTTCGTGGGCGGCTGCATAGCTGTGAGCAGCAGCGCGTGGTAGCGACGCGTACGCGCGGTGCCGACTGTGCCGGATGCAAATCCGCCGGCGCCGTCCGCTTCGAGCCATTCGTCGTCGAGGCGCTGCGCATCGATGGGGCTGTGAAGACGCGTCATCGGTTGTCCTACCCTCGTGAATCATCTGCGCAACGATACTCCCGTCGGCGCGGAGCAGCCAGAAAGCGAGTCGAAAGACGCGGGCGACGTGAACATCGCGAAATTGTTTACGTGCGTGCAGGGTTAGCGGGGCTCGGGCCGCCCGCGCCGCTGCCGGTAATGGATCTGCGCGGGCACCTGAATGGACTCGGGCGCGCCTTCGCCTTCGAGCAGTGAAAACACGCAACGCAGGCTATGTTCCGCGAGTTGCGCGCTGTCCTGCACGATGGCGTCGATGCGAAGCGGCAGGCAGTCGAGCAGTTGATGATCGTCGAAGGTCATCACGCGGCCCGGCGCCTGGGCCAGTTGATGCGCCTCGTTCACGAACTCCAGCAAGCCTTCGAGCAGCGTGATCGAACCGGCGAACAGCGCCTCGGGGTAGCGCCCATGTGCTTCGAACCAGGCCTTCATCAACGCATAGCCCGACTCTCGCTGGTAATCGCGCTGATACACCCAGTCGGCCTGCTCCGCAATGCCGTGCCGCTCTAGCGCGAGCCGATAGCCCGCAAGGCGGTCGCGGCTCGGGGAAAGTTCCGGCTGGCCACCGAAGAACACTACTTCCCGTGCGCCCTGTTCGATCGTCTCGCCCACCAGAGCCGCCACCGTTTCAGCGGCGTCGGTAATTACATAGGGAATCGCGCTCGTCGCCACGCGGCGGTCGGCGAACACGATCGGCAGACGCTTCACCCACTTGTCGTAGCGCGGCGCTTCGGCCGTGCACGGGACGACCACCACGCCATCCACCTGCTGCGCGACCAGATGCGCAAGACCCTCGGTCTCGCGCACCGGATCTTCGTCGCTCGTCACGATCACGAGCTGATAACGGTAGCGCTCGCGGCATTGCCATTCCATGGCCTGGGCGAGCGCGGCGTGCGCCGAGTTGGTCAGATCGGGAATCACGAGGCCGATCGTGTTGCTGCGCCGCGAGCGCAGCGCGCGCGCCGATTGCGACGGCGTGAAATGATGGTCCCTCGCCACCTGCAGCACACGCTCGACCGTGGCCGCCGAAATGCGGTAGCGCTCGGCATTGCCGTTGAGCACCATGCTGGCCGTGGTCCGCGAAACCTCCGCGAGGCGGGCAATGTCGTCGATAGTCAGACGCTCGAACTGGGACACGCGGCGTTCCTGCTGGATGTGGGTTGGGGATCGGGTGAACGCGGGAGCGAAGAGCGGGCGACGCGGCTGCGAGCCAGGGCAAGGCCCAAAACGAAGCGCCCCGTGTGGCACGGGGCGCGCAGTCACTCTCAAGTGCGCGCGGTCGCGAAGTCTTCGCGTCCGATGGTACTACGCTCGCGCGCGCCTGAAAACGTGCTTACAGTTTGTACAGGTTCAGCGGCACCGGGATGAACCTGTCGACCGGCTGACCGTCGACCACCTTCTTCGCGGCCTGCACGCCATACTGGCCGATCAGTTCGGGCTGCTGCTGCACGGTCGCGGCCATCTGGCCGGACTTGACCGCGGCGATCGCGTCGTCGGTGGCGTCGAAGCCGACCACGGCCACGTTCTTCAGGCCCGCAGCCTGCAGCGCCTTGACCGCGCCCAGCGCCATTTCGTCGTTCTGCGCGAACACGCCCTGAATGTCCTTGTTGCTCTGGATGATGTTTTCCATCACCGAAAGGCCCTTGGCGCGATCGAAGTCGGCGGGCTGCTTCGTGACGATCTTCACGCCGCCCTTTGCCGCGATTTCGTCGTCGAAACCGGCGCCGCGCTCGTTGGCCGCCGACGAACCCGGAATGCCTTGCAACTCGACGATGTTGCCCTTGCCGCCCAGCTTGTCGGCGAGAAAACCGGCAGCCATCTTGCCGCCTGCCTTGTTGTCCGAAGCGATATGCGAGCTGACTTCCGCGCCGTTCACGCTGCGGTCGAGCGAAATCACCTTGATGCCCTTGCTCGTCGCTTCCTTCACGACGTTGGCCACGGCCGAAGAATCGGTCGGGTTGATGAGGATGACGTTGACCTTCTTCTCGATCAGGTCCTCCACGCTCGCCTGCTGCTTCGCCGGATCGTTCTGCGCGTCGACGGTGATGAGCGTCACGCCGTCCTTCTTCGCCTCGTCTTCGGCGCCTTTCTTGAGCGAGACGAAGAACGGATTGTTGAGCGTCGAGATCGACAGGCCGACTGTGACCGCGCCGCCCGAAGCCGGCGCCGCCGACGCGCCCGCATCGGCCGTGCTGCCCGGACCTTCCTTCGAGCAGGCCGCGAGGCCCAGCACGAGCGAACCGGCGGCGAGCGCCGCAAAGAGTTTCGAAATCGACGGCGAATTGTGCTTATGCATAGTCTTCCTCCTCGTTATATGTGGAGTGTGTGGAGATAAAATCTCAGGATACCTATTGATGCCAAACTGCCGCGCCAGGCGAATGAAGCGTGGCGCGGCCTGGGTATTACGACGACTTCTTGTTGCCGCGATCGATCAGCACGGCGAGCAGGATCACGATGCCCTTGATGACCTGCTGATAGAACGACGACACGTCGAGCAGGTTCAGGCCGTTGTTGAGCACGCCGATCAGCAGCGCGCCCACGAGCGTGCCGAAGATCCAGCCGCGGCCGCCCGTGAGGCTCGTGCCGCCCAGCACGACCGCTGCGATGGCGTCGAGCTCGTAGCCCGTGCCCGCGGTCGGCTGCGCGGAGTTCAGGCGCGAAGTCAGCACCACGCCCGCGAGCGCCGACATGACGCCCGCGATCGTGTACACCCACAGCTGGATGCGATCGACCTTCACGCCCGAAAGCTTCGCCGATTCCGCATTGCCGCCCGTTGCGTAAATATGGCGGCCGAACACGGTCTTGCGCAGCAGGACCCAGAACACGCCGAACATCGCGAGCATCAGCACGACGGGAATCGGCACGAGGCGCGCGACATAGCCGCCGCCCAGCAGCGAGAAGAAGTCGCTGTTGAAGCTGCTGATCGGGCTGCCGTTCGACACGACGAGCGCGAGGCCGCGCAGCACCGTCATCGAACCGAGCGTGGCGATGAACGGCGCGACCTTGCCCTTGCTGATGACGAGTCCGTTGGCGAAGCCCATCAGGCCGCCAGCCACGAGGCCGGCGAGCGTCGCGACGATAGCGGGCGTGCCCGTGCTCAGCAGCGTCGCGATGATCACCGAGGAAAGCGCGAGCACGGAGCCCGCCGAGAGATCGATGCCGCCGAGCAGAATCACGAGCGTCATGCCGAACGCGATCAGCGCATTGATCGACGCCTGGCGCATCACGTTGAGCAGGTTGTCGAGCGTGAGGAAATCGCGGCTCACGATCGAGAGCGCCACGGAGATGATCAGCAGTGCTACGAAGGGTCCGAGCTTTTGCAGCGTCGCCCGGCTGCCGGGGGTAAGGGTCACTTGCGACATGTCATGTCTCGCTGGTTTGCAGTGTATGTGAGTAAGCGCCTTCGCTCAGGCTGCCACGGCTTGCGCAGCGCTCGCCTGGCCGCCGGCTGCCGCCGTCATGATCAGTTCCTGAGTGGCCGTGGCCGCCTCGAAGATGCCGTTCTGGCGTCCCTGATGCATGACGAGAATGCGGTCGCTCATGGCGAGCACTTCGGGCAACTCGGACGACACCATCACGATGGCGACGCCCTGCGCCGCGAGCTGATTGATGATCGTGTAGATCTCGGCTTTGCCGCCCACGTCCACGCCGCGCGTGGGCTCGTCGAGCAGCAGCACCTTCGGCGGCTGCGCCAGCCACTTCGCGAACACGACCTTCTGCTGATTGCCGCCCGAAAGCGCCTTGACGTCGAGTTCGGCGTCGCGCGTGCGCACACGCAACTGCTCGATGAGACCGTCTACGGCGCTGCGCTCCGCGCGCTCGTTGACGAAGCCGAGGGTGGCGTACTGATCCAGATGCACGAGCGTCGCGTTTTCGCGCACCGACATGCCGAGCACGAGCCCCTGACGCTTGCGGTCTTCCGTGACGAAGCCAATGCCCGCCGCAATCGCGCTGGACGCGTCGCGCACCTCGAGCAGCCTGCCGTCGAGCGTGACCGTGCCCGCGCTCTTGCGGTTAGCGCCGAACAGCGTGCGCAGGATTTCGCTGCGCCCGGCGCCCATGAGTCCGGCGATACCGAGCACCTCGCCCGCGCGCACGTCGAACGTAATGCCTTCGATATGGCCTTCATCCGCCAGACCGGCCACGCTCATGCGCACATCGCCCGGTGCATGGCTGCGTTTCGGAAAACGCTCGCCGATCTCGCGGCCCACCATCAGGCGCACGATCTCGTCGAAACCGGTGTCGCGAATAGCGCGTTCGCCGACGAAATGGCCGTCACGGAGCACGCTGATCTTGTCGCACACGCGGAATATCTCTTCCATGCGGTGCGAAACGTAGACGATCGCCACGCCGCTCGCCTTGAGCGACTGCATGATCTCGAAGAGCGTTTCGATTTCGCGGTTCGTGAGCGCGGCGGTCGGCTCGTCCATCACGAGGACTTGCGCGTTCAGCGACAGCGCCTTGGCGATTTCCACGAGTTGCTGCTGACCGATGGAGAGCAGCCCTGCTTCGGTCTGCGGATCGATACGCTGCGCGCCGACCTTGTCGAGCCACTTGCGCGCCTCTTTACGCATCGTCGCGACATCGACCATGCCGAAGCGGCTCGGCTCGCGGCCAAGGAACAGATTCTCCATCACCGTCAACTGCGCGATGAGGTTCAATTCCTGGTGAATGATGGCAATGCCCGCGCGTTCGGCCTCGACGGTGCTGCGGATCGGCACCGCGCGCCCATCGACGAGGATCTCGCCTGCATCGGCTTGATACACGCCGCTCAGGATCTTCATGAGCGTCGATTTGCCGGCGCCGTTCTCGCCCATCAGCGCGTGGATCTCACCCGCCTCGATGCGGAAATCGACGCCTTCGAGCACCCGAACCGGACCGAACGCCTTGCCGATCCCCTGCATCATCACTTGCATCCTGGACCTCTCAGAAGATCACGCCCGAATGCAAAATCACATTCGCGTAGGGGCTGCATTCGCCGGTGCGGATCACCGCCTTCGCCTCGCGGCAGCGGCGCTTGAATTCTTCGTGCGGCACGGTTTCCACGGCGATGTGCGTGGCGGCCATCTCGCGGCTGCGCGCCACCACGGCCGCGTTATGCGTCTGCGCCTCGCTCGCGAACACCGCGCGCTCGACCTTGAAGTCGGCGAGCACGCTGTCGAGCACGGCGAAGAAGTCGGGCACGCCAACCGCGAGCGAAACGTCGATGCATTCCATGCCGTCGGGAATGGGCAGCCCGCAATCGGCGATCACGAGGCTATCGGTGTGGCCCATGCGGGCGAGCACGCGTGCGATGTCGCGATTCAGATGTCCGTGTTTTTTCACTGCGAATCTCGGGCTTGCGTGTTCAGAAAGGCTTCGAGTTCGGCGAGCGTGGGCATGCCGCCCTGCGCACCGGCGCGCGTCACCGAGAGCGCGCCTGCCGCGTTCGCGCGCCGCACGGCCTCGCCAATGCCGAGATGCCAGAACGCCGCGAGTGCGCCGTTGAAGGTGTCGCCGGCGCCGGTCGTATCGACGGCTTCGACGGTGAATCCCGGCTGATGCACGAGCGCGCCATTGGCATCGGCGTAGTACGCGCCGTCTTTGCCGTGGGTCATGGCGATGCGCATGGGCGAGCGCGCGATGACCTCGGCCCACGCGCCTTCCGGCGTTTGCAGCGCGGTGGCGAGTTCATGCTCGTTGGGCGTGAGCAGCGTAGTCAGTTCGAGCAGTTCGCCGCTCAGTTCGACTGCGGGCGCGGGATTGAGAAAGAACGGCTTGCCGTGTTCGCGAGCGCGCCGCGCGGCGTGCAGCACCGTTGCGTAGGGCACTTCGAGTTGGGCGAGCACGACGTCGGCCTGCGCGATCGCGGTGCTTGCACGGTCGATGTCTTCGGGCGAAAGCTCGTGGTTCGCGCCGGGCACGACGATGATCGCGTTATCGCCGCCCGAGAGCGTGATCGACGCGATGCCGGTCGCCTCGCGGCCCGTGCTTACGTGGGCGATATCGACGCCTTCGCGCGCCAGCGTCGCTTTCATCTCGCCGCCGAACGCATCGGCGCCGACGCAGCCGATCATCGTCACCTCGGCGCCAAGGCGCGCCGCCGCGACCGCCTGGTTCGCGCCCTTGCCGCCCGGATGGGTCGAAAAATGCGTGCCGAACAGCGTCTCGCCGAGCCGGGGAAACGTGTCGGTCGTGACGACCATGTCCATGTTGATGCTGCCCACCACCACTACGCGCGCCATTGCACTCCCTTTCGACGGCTTGCCGCGCCTGCGGTTTTTTGCCGTGCTAAAACGTAATCAGCTTGGGAGCGCAGTTATACCAGAGTGCTCACGCGTGTGAAATAGACCCAGGGTATAACCGGATGCGCAGGACAATATGTCCCCGATTACTGGTGGGCCGGCCGTAGTGGGGCACCGGCTCTATACGAATCCGGCGCGGTGGTGGCCCGCGACGCGATTCTTGCGCATCACACCTCGATACCTAGCGCGACGATGCGCCGGTACAGCGTCGCGCGCGCCATGCCGATCTGCGCGGCGGCTTTCGTCACCTGGCCGCCGGCCGCGCGTAACGCGTCGGTCAGGAAGCGGCGTTCGTAATCGCGCATTGCTTCGTCGTACTGCTGATACTGCGGCACGCCGGTGTCGTCCTGCGTATCGTGCTGAGTGCCCGTCTCTTCGTCGCGGCGCTGCCCGCGCCCATCGCCGATGAAGCGCGCGAGCGAGCGCGCATCGATGCGCTCGCTGTCCGATAGCAACACCGCGCGCTCGAGCGTATTGCGCAGCTCACGCACGTTGCCTGGCCAGCCATACGCACACAGCACCGCGAGCGCGTCTTTGTCGAGTTCGAGATGCCCCGCGCCGCTCTCCACCGCGAGCTTGTCGAGAATCGAATACGCCATCGCCTCGATGTCCGCCAGGCGCTCGCGCAGCGGCGGCACACGAATCATTAGTACGTTGAGCCGGTAGTAGAGGTCCGCACGAAACCGGCCCTGCGCCACGAGTGCGGGCAGATCCGCCGAGGTCGCCGCGATGATGCGCACGTCGGTGCGCACGATGCGATTCGAGCCGAGCGGCTCGAACTCCTGCTCCTGCAAGACCCGCAGCAATTTGCCCTGCAGCGCGAGCGGCATGTCGCCGATCTCGTCGAGAAAGAGTGTGCCGCCCTGAGCCAGCTCGAACTTGCCGATGCGCCCCTTGCGCTCCGCGCCGGTGTACGCGCCCGCCTCCGCGCCGAAGAACTCCAGTTCCAGCAGCGTGTCGGGAATCGCCGCGACGTTCACCGTCACGAGCGGACTGTCCGCGCGTCCGGACGCGCCGTGGATGGCGTGCGCGAGCAGCTCCTTCCCCGTGCCCGTTTCGCCAAGCAACAGCACCGGCGAGGCGAGACGCGCGGCCCGGCGCGCCTGGCGCTTCACTTCGAGGCTTGCGGCGCTCGTGCCGATCAAGCTCGAAAAGCTGTACTTCGCGCGACGCACCTGCGCGAGCGACTGACGCGTGCTGATCAGTTCGGCTCGCAGCCGTGCGTACTGGCTAAAGAGCGGCGACAGTCCCTTGAGTTCGTTGAACAGCACGAAGCCGACAGCACCGATCGTCTCGCCGTTGTCGTCCTTGATCGGCAAACGCGTGACGACGATCGGATCGCGATCGGTCTCGAGAATGTCGAGCAGAATGGGCTCGCCCCCCTTCACGACGTCGCGCATCATGCTGTTGGGAATGACGGCTTCGCAATCGAGACCGATCACGGCTGTGGGGTCGTCAAAGCCGAAGCGCGCCGCATAGTCCCGGTTGATCCACACCACGCGCGCGTTGCGATCGACGATCACGGTGCCTTCGCTGAACTTGTCGAGTGATCGAAAGAGCGATTGCATCGCCAGCTTGCGCACGTGGTCGTAGTCGGCCAGCAGCGCGGTCGTTTCGATTTCCATTCGGTGCTTTTCCTGGATCGCGGCCCTGACGTAGCCCGTCACGACCAGTGGATTCTCATTTGCGGGACGCATTATCCCAGAAATGAGATTGCGCCACGTCCCCTGAAATTTCCCGGCTTGGCGCGCGGGGATGGCAAGCGGCGCCGCGCTTTCTTCGCCTAACTCGTCTCAGTTTTGCGACTCGCAGCCGCCGCAAGCATCCCGGCGCACCCCTGCGCCCCGCGCAGCGGGTTCGCCCGCCGCTTCGCGCAAGGCTCTCCGCCCGCTGGCACACATCGTGCTCTATTGCGCGGTCGCGCCGGCTTCGGCGCGCGCGAACAACAAACAGACCTGCACGAATAAACCAACTGGAGACAAGATGTCCTTTGTGATTGTGATCGCCGCTTTGGCGTTCCTGATGTTCGTGGCCTACCGCGGCTACAGCGTCATTCTCTTTGCGCCCATCGCCGCACTGGGCGCCGTGCTGCTGATCGATCCCTCCGCCGTCGCCCCCGTGTTTTCCGGCATTTTCATGGAAAAGATGGTCGGCTTCGTCAAGCTCTACTTCCCCGTCTTCCTGCTCGGCGCCGTGTTCGGTAAGGTCATCGAACTATCCGGCTTCTCCGAGGCGATCGTGGCCGCCGCGATCCGCTACATTGGCCGCTCGCGCGCCAATGCCGTGATCGTCGCGGTCTGCGCGCTGCTCACGTATGGCGGCGTCTCGCTCTTCGTCGTGGTGTTCGCGGTGTATCCCTTCGCCGCCGAACTCTATCGCCAGAGCAACATTCCGAAGCGCCTCATGCCCGGTGCGATCGCGCTCGGCGCGTTCACGTTCACGATGGATTCGCTGCCCGGTACGCCGCAGATCCAGAACATCATTCCCACGACGTTCTTCAAGACCACCGCGTGGGCCGCGCCCTGGCTCGGCGTGATCGGCTCGATCTTCATCATCGTGGTCGGTCTCACGTACCTCGAATGGCGCCGCCGCAGCGCCATGGCGAAGGGCGAAGGCTATGGCACGTCGCTCGTGAACGAACCGGAGCGCGTCGAGACCGGCAATCTGCCGCATCCGGCGCTGGCCATCGCGCCGCTCGTGCTCGTTGGCGTCGCCAACTTCCTGCTGACGAAGTGGATTCCGCAGTGGTACGGCGAAAGCTTCACCGTCGCGCCCGACGTGCTGCCCGGCATGCACGCGCCCGTGACGGTGGCCGTGAAGAGCGTCGTCGCCATCTGGGCCGTGCAGGGCGCACTGCTGCTCGGCATTCTGCTCGTCATCGTGACGGCGTTCGGCCGCGTGAAGGAACGCTTCGCGACCGGCACGAAGGCCGCAGTGAGCGGCGCGCTGCTCGCCACGCTCAATACGGCATCCGAGTACGGCTTCGGCGGCGTGATCTCGGCGCTGCCCGGCTTCCTCGTGGTCGGCAATGCGCTCAAGGCCATTCCGAATCCGCTCGTGAATGCGGCCGTGTCGGTTTCGGCGCTCGCGGGTATCACGGGTTCCGCATCGGGCGGCATGAGCATCGCGCTCGCCGCCATGTCGGACACCTTCATCAAGACCGCGCAGGCCATGCACATCCCGATGGAAGTGCTGCACCGCGTGGTGGCAATGGCGAGCGGCGGCATGGATACGCTGCCGCACAACGGCGCGGTCATCACGCTGCTCGCGGTTACGGGCCTCACGCACCGCGAGTCGTATCGCGACATTTTCGCGGTGACGATCATCAAAACGCTCGCGGTCTTCTTCGTCATCGCCGTGTTCTACCTGACCGGCATCGTCTAACCGGCAACTACACCAGGCCCACCCATGCATCTCCCCAACACGCTCCCCCTCGCCGGAAAGACCGCCGTCGTCACCGGTTCGACCAGCGGCATCGGTCTCGGCATTGCGACGGCGCTGGCTCGCGCTGGCGCCAATATCGTCGTGAACGGTTTCGGCGATCCGGCGGCCGCGCTCGCGCAAATCGAAGCGACCGGCGTGCGCGCCGTGCATCACAACGCGGACATGAGCCGTCCTGCCGAGATCGAAGCCCTCGTGACTTTCGCGGCAAGCACGTTCGGCGGGCTCGATATTCTCGTCAACAACGCGGGCATTCAGTACGTCGAAACGATCGAGAACTTCCCGGTGGATCGCTGGGACCAGATCATCGCGATCAATCTGAGCGCGACGTTTCACGCGACGCGCGCAGCGCTTCCCATCATGCGCGCAACGGGTTGGGGACGCGTGATCAATATCGCGTCGGTACATGGGCTCGTGGGCTCGGTCGGCAAGTCGGCCTATGTCGCGGCCAAGCATGGCGTGATCGGGCTCACCAAGGTCGCCGCACTGGAAACCGCGCGCAGCGGCGTGACCGTCAACGCGATCTGTCCGGGCTGGGTGCTCACGCCGCTCGTACAGAAGCAGATCGATGACCTGGCTCACCGCGAGGCCATCTCCGTCGAAGACGCCACGCTGAAACTGCTCGGCGAAAAGCAACCGTCGGCAAGCTTTGCGACGGTCGAGCAAATCGGTGGCGTAGCGGCCTTCCTGTGCTCGGAAGCGGCGAACGAGATGCGCGGCGCCGAACTCAAGGTGGATGGCGGCTGGCTCGCGCAGTAAAAACGGCAGCGGCGCGCGAACGACGTACGACGCGTCAATCGCGCGCCATGCGCCGCAGTTTCATGGCGTGCGTATTCCGTACGTTTTCGTACAGAACACCTGAGCGCGCCGATTTATATGCTGGCTGATTATTTCGTATCGTTCCGCAGTGAGTCGATACGATGCTGCCGTATCGATTCATTTGCGATTGCTTCGCTCCTGCCCGGCCGCCGCGCCTTCCGCGATCAATGACCAAACCACCTGTTCGAACTGCTCGGGCTCGATCGGCTTCGAGTACAAATAGCCCTGCGCGAAATCACAGCCCATCGACTTGAGAAAATCCCGTTGCTCGACGGTTTCCACGCCTTCGGCGATGACCTGGATTCCCAGCTTGTGTGCGAGCACCACCATCGCCTCGCAGAGCACCTGATTGTTTTCGTCCACGCTCAGGTTCTGGACAAACGACCGATCGATTTTCAGGTAATCGATGTCGAAGCGCTTGAGATAGGCCAGCGAGGAATAGCCCGTGCCGAAGTCGTCGATCGAAATACCGATGCCCGCCAGACGGAAATCGAGCAACCGCTCGTCGATATTCGATTCGGCCTGCAGCAGCAGCCCCTCAGTGATTTCCACCACCACGCTTTGCCCCGGCATGCCCTCGCGATCGAGATAGTCGTGCCACCGCACGCCGACCGTGCTGTCCTGGCGGACCTGCACCGGCGACATGTTCACGCTGATCTGGAACGACGGATCGTATTGCTCACGCCAGATGCGCGCTTGCTGCACGGCTTGCCTGAACACCCAGTCGCCGATGGGAATGATCAGGCCGGTATCTTCGGCCAGCGGAATGAATTCCAGCGGACTGATCATGCCGCGCTCCGGATGCAGCCAGCGTAACAGGGCTTCCGCCTTGCAGACCCGGCCCGTTGCCAGGTCGACGACCGGCTGATAAACCAGCCGAAGCTGATTGCGAGGCAACGCTGAACGCAGGTCGCTGGTCAGGCGCAAGCGCGTTTCCGCCTCCAGCTGCATGTCGGGCGTGAAGTAGCTGAAGCGGTTGCGTCCAGCATTCTTGGCCGCGTACATGGCCTGGTCTGCGTTCTTGAACAAGGCGTCGAGTTCAACCGTGTCGTCGGGGAAAACGGTGACGCCAATGCTCGCCGAAATGTAGACCTCGTCCGCGCCGAGTTTGAACGGTTCAGTCAGTTTGCGATTGATATTGCGCACGGTCTGCTCGACCGCGTCCATGTCTTCGAGATCGGGCAAGATCACCGTGAACTCGTCGCCGCCCAGTCGCGCGACGGTATCCAGATTGCGCACGCACGCGCTGATGCGGCGACCAGCCTCGATCAACAGCACGTCGCCGCGGTCGTGCCCCAGCGAGTCGTTGACCTCCTTGAAGCGGTCGAGGTCGATCAACATCAGGGCCACGCGCCTTTGCGAACGGCGCGCGAGCGCGGCCTCCTCGGTAAGACGATCGTGAAAGAGCTGCCGGTTAGGCAGACCCGTCAGCGCATCGAAATTGGCCTGCTTCCAGATGGTCGCCTCGAACGCCATCCGGTCGGAGAGGTCGCGACCGACTGCCAGCACCGAAGTGACATGGCCGGAACGATCGATCTCAGGCGTGATGCGAATGTGAGTGCATTGCTCCTGCCCGTCCTTTCCTGCCCACCGCAGTTCGAACTGCGCGCTTTTTCCCGTCGCGATGACTTCGCCGATCTTCCTTTCGTAGACCAGCGCATTGGCGCCGCCGGGAAGCTCCGAAGGCCGCTTGCCGAGCACGCTGGCGAGATCGCATCCCGCCGACGTGCAAAAGGCCGGATTGGCGAAGATGCGGCGCAGCTCGCGGTCATATCGCGTGATCGTATCGGGCGAATTCTCGATCAGCGTGCGCGACTCCCGTTCGCGGGCGACGAGTTCCGCCGTCCGGTCGACGACAGTCTGTTCGAGCGACGCATTGATTTCGTTGATCTTGTGAATCTTCTGCCTGATCGCCGTGCGCATCCGCTCGAAGCGCTGCGCCAGCCGCGCCAGTTCGTCCGGTCCGCCAGGCGGGCCTTCCCCGTCCTTGCCATCGTCCTCGACGGCGCCGGCATCCTCGCCAGTGTCGTGCATGCGGCGCACCAGATCCTGGAGCGGCGCCGAAATGCTGTACGAAATAAAGTAGGCAAGGAAAATGGAAAGCAGAAACCCGGAAATGCCGACCACCACGATCTGGTTGCGTACGGCCTGCGCCTCCGCGGTGAGATTCCGTTCGGCGATCGTGCTGACCACGAACCAGCTCGTGCCGGGAATGCGCGCGTAGGCGGCAAGATAATGCCCGCCGCGCTTTGCCGCGAAATTGACGAACCGGCTCGACTCGCCCGATACGCGGTGGCGCGCGATATCCTCGATCAGGCCGGGCTCGGGTGCGGCGCCCGGGTTGGGCGACGAGGCGTGATTCGGAACCACGATGATCTTGTTGTCGCTCGCATCGAATACGTAAATCTCTGTTCCGCTGCCCGTCGCGACGTCGTTGAAAATCGTCGAGAAGTATTCGGGGCGAACGACCAGAACCAGACTGCCGATCTTCGCGTTGTCGCTCTTGTTGTAGATGGCGCGCACCATTCCCAGGTTCTGCTGGCCCACGCCATCGTCGTAGCTGCCCCAGTAGGTGCGTTCATGCGATTCTTCCGCAATGCCGACGAGCGCCGTCACACCCGAAGTCAACTGCGCAAATGCCTGCGTATCCAGAATCCGGTCTTTCTGGTCGAGCAAATATTTCTGGTTGATGAAATCGACCGACCCATAATGCTCGAGCAGCAAACGCGTCATGTCCTCGCGCGCCTCGCTCTGCTCCATCGCACTGCCGCTCGCCGCTCTCGCCAGTGCGCCCTGGACCCGGTCCGAAAGCACGAGAAGATTACTTTCCGTTTCGATCTCGTGCATGCGCAGCTCGACATTTCTCGAAACCTGCCTCACCACCTCTTTCGAAAATATCTCCGCATTTTCCTTGATCGCCGCGATCGACTTCACATAGGAAATGCAGCCCGAAATGATAATGGGCAACAGCGCCAACAGAATGAAAGCGGCGATCAGTCGATAGCGAATCTCGACGCGTCGAAGCAAATCCTGGCAGAGGTAGTCGAAAGCGCGTCGCAGCAGTGCGGAGATTGCATTCATTTGTAGTGCATCTTCGCTTCAGTCTTGACCGAGTTATCCAGGCGCTGCGCAGCCTGCCTGGGTGTAATTTTCCTGAGCAGCACATCCTGCATCAATTCATGCACCAACTCAATCGTATTGGAAGGAAGCGACGAATAATAGGGGCTTGCCGTGACGGGATAACGGCTGAGCGCGTTCGTGTAGTCGACGATCTCCACGTCGCTCACCACGGTCCCCATGCCTTTCTGGAACGGCGAAATGTTGTGGCGTTTCCGCTGAAGAATCGGAAACCCCTTGCCGGCGATGAATTCCAGAAAACGCATGGCCGCGGCCTTGTTGGGCGTTTCGCAAACGGCAAAGCCCGTTTCGCTGCCGAGCACCGGCACGACGCGTTCGCCGCGCGCGTTCCAGGGCGGCACGAACACGCCCACCGAGAAATCGTTTCCATGCAGCATGAGTCCTGCTGACCAGCTGCCCTGGAACGCCATCGCCACCTTGCCTTCCTTGAAAAGGCGAATGCCCTCGTCGTACCCCGTCGTCATGAACGACGGCTGCGCGTAACCGCGCTCCGGGATCAATGCGATTTTGGCGAAGATATCGGCCGCCTCCGGCGTATCGAGGTTCAGCGTGCCGTCCGCCATTTTCTCTTTCCAGTTGGGCTCGCGCGCGACCACATCATTGGCAAAGCCTGAAGCGAATGGCCCGTTGCCGAGCATGTTCGGAAAGCCGCCGCTCCACATCACCGGAATCATGCCCGCCTGCTTGAGCCTCGCGCACACCGCCAGGAACTCATCGAAATTCGTCGGCAGCGTGTCGATGCCGGCCTTGGCGAACATGGCGCGGTTGTAATAGATCATCGTCGTCGCCACGCCACCCGATATGCCGAACCCCTTGCCTTCGCGACTGGTCCAGTCAGCCCTGAGCGGATCGAGCATGTTCTTCCATGCGGCGCTCTGGCGGACATCGGTCAGGACGCCCTGGTCGGCCAGCTCGGCGGCATAGGCGTTCGGATTGATGCTGACGAGGTCGGGCAGCGTGCCCGCCGCCACGCGCGGCTTGATGTTCTCCTCGATCGAGTTGCCGACCATGAACTGCACGTTCACGTGCAGATCGGGATTGAGCTTGTCGAACCCGGCGGCGATCTGGAGCATCTCCTCCGGCCAGTCCGGCGCCCAGATCAGCGCGGTGATGGTGGTCCGTGCCGGCGCGGCCTTGCTGCTCTGGGCGCCGTTCTGCTGATCGCAACCCAGGAGCAAAAGCATGCCGATCAGACCGGACCACAGCCAGGCAAACTTGATTCCGTGCACGTAACGCTCGCTTTCAGTTCGGGAATGGCGGACCCCGCGGAACGCAGGGGAACCACATTGCATATCGGCCGAAACCGGGCGTCACTTGAGGGGGTTGCGCGTGAGCGTGGCACGCGACAATTGGCGAGCCTTGCGGACGAACGATCATGCCCGTTCGCAAACGTTAGCGCGGCGCGATGCGCTAACGTGGTGCAATAGCAGCGGGTCTCTTTGCGCAGACCCGGAGCGCGGCGCGGCGAGGTCGATGGCTCGCCGCCTTGCGTCGCTTTCGAATCAATCGTTGCGATCGTTTCAATCGAGCGACGGGCTGCATTCGCATTCGAGCGCCGCGACCCGCGCCGGCCGCTCCATTGCCGCAAGCCGATGCAGCGTCACGAGTCCGAACACGGCGAGCGCGCAGCCGAGCACCAGATCGGCACGTATGCCCGCGCGGTCCACGATCGTGCCGCCCACTGACGAGCCAAGCGCAATCGCCACCTGGATCACGCTCACGAACATCGCCGAGCCCGCTTCGGCAAGATCGGCCGTGCCGCGCTGAATCCACACGGAGAAGCACAGCGGAATCGCGCCGAACGCCACGCCCCACATCAGCATCGCCGCGATCTCGCCAATTCGCACGTGGTCGAGCAGAATCATCGCTGCGAGCGCGCACAACAGCAGCGCCGTCATCGTCGCCACGGCGAGCTTCAGGCGCGTGGCAACGACCGCCGAAGTCAGCGCGTTCGAGAAAAAGCCGATCACGCCGAACGCGAGCAGCAGCAGCGTGATGGCGCTCATCGAGAAGTCCTGCTGGAGCAGCGGCGCGATGAACGTGTACGTCGAGAAATGCGCGCCGAACACGAGCGCCACCATCAGCATGCTCAGACGCACATGCGGGCGACGCAGCAGCGTGGCGAAATCGGCAAGACGCAATGCGGCGGCGGAAGGAAGCGTTGGCACCAGCAGCGCCTGCGCAACGAGCGCGAGCGCGACGAGGCCGCCCGTCACGAAGAACGACATGCGCCACGACGCGAAACCCGCGATAAAGGTGCCGAGCGGCACGCCGATCACCGTCGCGAAGGTCACGCCGGTCAGGATGATCGCCGTTGCACGCGGGGCGTCGCTCGTATGCACGAGGCGGCCCGCCGCTGCAGTCGCAAGCGTCCAGAATCCGCCGAGCGCCGCGCCGAGCATCGCGCGGCCAACCAGCATGAACGCGAAATTCGTCGCAAGCGCGGAGACGATATTCGACGCGAGCAGCATGGCCGTGAGCAGGAGAAAGACTTGACGCCGGTCCATGCGGCCGGCAAACATCATCAGGCCCGGCGCGAAGATCGCCGCCATTACGCCCGGCGTGGTCACCATGAGTCCGGCAGTACCCGGCGTCACGCCGAGGTCGCGGGCGATCTCGGTGAGCAAACCGACCGGCAAAAATTCGGACGTCACGAACGCAAATGCGCTGATCGCCACGGCCAAGACTGACAGCCACTGGCGCAGTGTCGTCTCTTCGAGCGGCGCGGGCGCGAGATTGGGAGAACGGTCGTTCATGTTTCGATGACTGTTTTGTATGTGGCGAATAATAAAAGCCATTGTTCGGCAATTTCGCACCAAAAAATGGGGAAAATCGCCGCTTAAATGGTCAATCGGGAATGACGTTTAAATTAACATCAAATAAAGAAGCGCGTGCGGCCCTGCGATTAGCGGGGTCGACAAAAGGGTTATGAATGGAATGTGACGCGGCCTGCCTCGCGCGGGCCGGCGGGGCGGTGATTATGTCATTTCAGAGCCGGAAAAATAAACGATATTTTTCTGGGGACAATATAGGCATCGAATAGATGCTTTGCTGGTCACTGGACAGGAGACTAAGGGCGCCGGGAAAGCGCCCCGTGAGGAATTGCCGGAAAACCGGTCCATCAAGTCAAGCGAGGCGCTCGCAGGCGCCTGGGTTCAAAACCGCGTCTGCACGCCAACGCGGGCGATGAACTGGTTAGGACCGCTCGACGTACCGTTGGGGTCGAGCACGCCGCTGATCAGCGCCTGAGCCCCGGCGTTCGTGCGCTGATACACGGTCTCCACATACACGACCGTCCGCTTGGACAGGAAGTGATCGACGATGGCCGTGATCTGGTGCGCGTGATTGTTGTCGAGATACGCGTTGCCCTTCATGTACATGTAGTCGGCGGCAATCGCCCAGTCTGGCGCGAGCAGCCAGTTCGCGCCGGCCTCGGCCTGGGCAATGGCGCCGCCGTTGAAGGTGTTGCGCACGGTCGTCACCAGCAGCGTCGCCATGACCTTGCCGAAGTCGTAGTGCGCGCCCACGCCCCAGTTGCGAATGCCGACATCGGGTTCGCCGGTCTCCACATATTTGGCTTCCGTGTACGCGGCCGCCATACCGAACGCGCCGTTGGTGTAATTCGCGCCGGCACTGACCGTATTGCCGCGTCCGAATGCGCCCGGAATGCCACCAAAGCCGTACAGGCCGCCGAAGCTGAATCCGGCAAACTTCGGCGATTGATACTTGACCGAGTTCTCGACCGTGGCGCCGGCCATGCGGTCCCAGTCGAACTGCTGCGCGAAGGGTGGGTTGCCCGGAATCGCGATCTTCGCAAACGGGCCCGCGCGGAAGTTGTAGAGGCCCCCGACTTCCATCGCCGCGTCGTCGTGGCCGAAAAACAGCGAATCGGTCATGAAGTCGTATTGATTGCCCATCGTGAGCCTGCCGTACTGGTCGCTGTCGAGGCCAACGTAGGCGTTGCGCCCGAAGATTCCTTGTCCCGAGACGATCGAACCCGTCCCCATCGAAAATTGATCGACGAGATCGAACACCGCGTGCAAGCCGCCGCCCAGATCTTCGCGCCCGCGTATCCCAAGCAGGTTCGGCGTGAAAATGCCGTCGTCGAACTTCACCACCGAGTGGCCGCCCTGGTTGCTGACCCACGACACGCCCGCGTCCACCATGCCGTACAGCAACACGCTGTCGCCTGCCGGGCCGCCTTCCGCATGTGCCTGGGCGCAAGCCATGACCGATACCGCCGTGCACCACAGTGCGAGGCTCTTCATTGACGTCTCCTTTACCTTGATCTCTTTGTCGGCATCCTTTTATTACGGATGCCTTATTAATTGAAATAATCGTCGAACTTCAGGAAAACGTAACGGCGCCGGGGCGCCGTCACCGCGACATCAGTCGGATTGCAGTGCGACCGGAGCCGACCGGCGTGCCAGCGCGCGCGGTGCGGTTTCGATCAGGAACATCGAAACGAAGATGCCGCAAATGAGCCCGCCGAGCGCGAACTGCAGCGTGAACTGAATGCCGTCGTGCTGCGCGACATAACCGGCAATCGCCGGCGCGATGCCGCCGCCAAAAATCTCGCCGGCACCCGAAGTAATGCCGATGGCCGAGGCGACTAGCCCCGCGGGCGCAGCTTCAGTCGCGATCGGCCCGGTGAGGACGCCCAGCATGCCAAGCGCGAAGAACGAAACGACGAACAGGACGGCAAAGAGCATCCACGGGTTCGCGCCGACGCGGGCGAATACATAGAGCGAAATCGCCGCGCCCGCGAACGAGACGACCGAAGTCAGCCGCCGCCCCGCAACGTCGGAGAGACTGGCAAGGCCGAACTCGCCGAGAAAGCCGCCGAAGCCGATCGCCGACACGACAAAGCCCATCTGCGCGGTGTCGAGATGCAGATAGTCCACGAGATAGTTGGGCACCATCGCGCCGATCACGAAGATGCCCGCCATCGCGCACAGCGTGGCCAGCATGGCTAGCACGACATTGCGGCTGGCGAAGAGCGCGCTCCAGCGCGGGCCGCCCGTTGCGTGCGCAACCGCCGCGTGCACCGGCTTGATTTGCGGCGCGTCACGCAACATCGTCGCGATCAGCACGGCCACGATGAGGCCCGGCACCGCGGAAACCGCGAACACCCAGTGCCACGACGGCACGACGCGTAGCAACTGCGTCGCGATGATCGGCGCGAGGCCCAGGCCCATCAGCGCGAACATGCTGAGCTGCAGCCCCTGGTTGCGCCCGCGGCGCGACGGATGCGAGGCCTCGCCCACGGAGGCCACGCTGGTGGGCGTGAATGCGCCCTCCGCGACGCCCATCAGCGCGCGAATTAGCAGCAGGCTTGCGAAGCCGGTCGCGAAACCCGAGAAGCTGGAGAGCAGCGAGAACATCACCATCGCCGCGATCATGATCTTGCGTCGGCCGATGCGGTCGGACAGGCGGCCCATGAGGATCGAGAACACGCCCCACGCAATGCTGAGAATGCCGATCAACTGGCCGAGCTGCTGGTAGCTCAGGTTGAGGTCTTTCATCATGTGAGGAAAGAGCGGCGCGATCATCCAGCGATCGAGCCCGACCAGACCGAAGCCGATGGCGAGCAGGACCAGCGTCCTGCGTTCGTTTTTCAGATCGTGTGGTTCGTGCGGATGATGTGATTGGGCCTGCCTCGTCACGTTTGTCTCCTTGGTTGTCTTGCGTGTTCGTATTACGAACTCCGCTTCGTTTATCGAACTTCGAGCGAGATCGTAGGAAACCTGACCTAGTGATGTCAATCAAAAAAGACCCTCGTTGTACACAATTTCTCTTTACTTTCCGCTTACTTTTCCACGTTTACCCTGTATTTCGCGACAGTTGTATTGAATAGATCGATTCGCTGTATACAATCTGTACACATCGTGGTGCAGTCTCTGGCCGCTTCTCCATTCGCTTTTCACCACTTCCTTACGCATGAACGGCATCGACGACACCCCCGCGAGCACGCGCGCCGGCTCCGCCGCTTCGCAAACCGTCAAGGCCCAGCTCGGGCTGCGAGAACTGATACTCGGCGGCGAACTCGCGCCGGGCGAGCGCATTTCCGAACTGGCCGTGGTCGAGCGCCTTGGCGTCTCGCGCACGCCGGTGCGCGCGGCGCTCATGCGCCTGCAGGAAGAAGGGCTGCTCGAACCGATTCCGAGCGGCGGCTATGCCGTACGCTCGTTTTCGGAAAATGAAATACGCGACTCGATCGAACTGCGCGGCACGCTCGAAGGGCTGGCTGCGCGCCTTGCCGCCGAGCGCGGCATCACCCATTCGATGTTCCGCGACCTGCACGACTGCATCGACGAGATCGACGAACTGCTCGTGGGCGAGTTGAGCGAAGAAACCTTCTCCCGCTATGTCGAAGCGAATGGCCGCTTTCACCGGCTGCTGGCCGCGGCTTCCGACAGCGAAGTGGTGGCGCGGCAGATCGAGAAAGTCGCCACCTTGCCGTTTGCATCCGCCAGCGCGTTCGTCGTCGTGCAGTCGCTCGACCCGCGTGCGCGCGAAACGCTGATCGTCGCGCAAGCCCAGCATCGCGCCGTGCTCGAAGCGATCGAAAGCCGTGAAGGCGCGCGCGCCGAAGCGCTGATGCGCGAGCATTCGCATATCGCCCATCAAAACCTCAAGCGCGTGCTCGACAACCAGCGCGCCATGACGAGGCTGATTGGCGGCAATCTCATTCGCCGCAATCCGCGCTAGTGGCGCGCGGTATACACGCTCGCTAAACGGCTTGATTCGAACGGCGGCATGCGTGCCGCCCCTCACCCTGAACGAAGGCGCAGCCAGGCGCCCTGGAGGAGACATATGTTCCTGAAAAACGCATGGTATGTCGCATGCACCCCCGATGAAATCGACGGCAAGCCGCTTGGGCGGCAAATCTGCGGCGAGCGCATGGTGTTCTGGCGCACGGCCGAAGGCGGCGTCGCCGCGCTCGAAGACTTCTGCCCGCATCGCGGCGCGCCGCTCTCGCTCGGCAGCGTACGCGAAGGGCATCTGGTGTGCGGCTATCACGGCCTCACCGTGGGCGCCAGCGGCAAATGCGTGAGCATGCCGTGCCAGCGCGTGGGCGGCATTCCGTCCGTGCGCAGCTATCCCGCGGTCGAGCGCTACGGTTTCATTTGGGTATGGCCCGGCGATGCGGCGCAAGCCGACCCGGCGAAGATCCATCACCTCGACTGGGCCGACAATCCCGCGTGGGCGTATGGCGGCGGCCTTTATCACATCCAGTGCGACTATCGCCTGATGGTCGACAACCTCATGGACCTCACGCACGAGACCTACGTGCACGCCTCGAGCATCGGCCAGCCCGAGATCGAGGAAGCACCGCCCAAGACCACGGTCAACGGCGACGTGGTCACCACCAGCCGCTACATGCAGAACATCATGCCGCCGCCGTTCTGGGCCGCAGCGCTGCGCGGCAACGGCCTCGCCGACAACGTGCCCTGCGACCGCTGGCAAATTTGCCACTTCTCGCCGCCCAGCCACGTGATGATCGAAGTGGGCGTGGCGCACGCAGGCAAAGGCGGATATGACGCCGATACGCGCGACAAGGCATCGAGCATCGTCGTCGACTTCATTACGCCGGAAACCGAAACGTCGATCTGGTACTTCTGGGGCATGGCGCGCAGCTTCGCCGTGCACGATCACGCGCTCACCGAAACGATCCGCACGGGCCAGGGCAAGATCTTCTCGGAGGATCTCGAGATGCTCGAATCGCAGCAGCGCAATCTGCTCACGTGGCCCGAACGCCGCATTCTGAGCCTCAACATCGACGCCGGCGGCGTGCAGTCGCGCCGCGTGCTCGACCGGCTGATCGCCGCAGAACGCAACACAACGGCCACTGCCGCAACGGACTGATTCGACCAAAGCCACGGTCGCGCGGGCACGCGCGGCCGCTCTCCTTCCCTTGCCCCAACGCATCATGAAAGTCACCCTTCTGCGCAAGATTCCCGTCGCCACCGATATCTGCGAGTTCGAACTGGCGAGCGCCGATGGCGCACCGCTTCCGGCATTCGCGGCGGGCGCGCACATCGACGTCCATGTGGATGGATTCGTGCGCCAGTACTCGCTTTGCAACCGTCCCTCCGTTCATGGCGCCTACCACATCGGCGTGTTGCGCGACCCGGCTTCGCGCGGCGGCTCCGTTGCGATGCACGCGCTCGACGCCGGTACGAACCTGGAAATCAGCAGCCCGAAGAATCATTTCCCGCTGGACGAACAAGCCACGCATACCATCCTGCTCGCGGGCGGGATCGGCATCACGCCGCTCATCGCCATGGCCGAGCAGTTGCGTGAGGAAGGCCGCCCGTTCGAACTGCACTACTGCACGCGCGACCCACAGCGCGCCGCCTTTCGCGAGCGTCTTGCCGAAGCGGGTTTTGCCGAGCACACGCACTTCTATTTCGACAGCGAAGGCGCCGATGCACGCATCGACCTCGCGCGCGTGCTTGGCGCTCCGCACGACGGTAAGCATGCCTACGTATGTGGCCCTGCGGGCTTCATCGACGCCGTGCTCGCAGCCGCAACCAGCGCGGGGTGGCCCGCGCAGAACGTGCACCGCGAGTACTTCGGCGCGGCCCAAGCAGGCGCGAGCGCGAACGCCGACACGAACGGCGCCTTCCAGGTCACCCTCGCGAGCTGCCAGCGCGTGATCGACATCCCGGCCGGCACGACCATCGTCGAAGCGTTGCGCGCGGGCGGCGTCGAGGTGCCGGTCTCATGCGAGCAAGGCGTATGCGGCACCTGCATCACGCGCGTGCTATCCGGCGAGCCGGACCATCGCGATCTCTACCTGACCGACGAGGAGCGCGCCGCCAACGACCAGCTGCTGCCGTGCTGCTCGCGCTCGCGCTCGCCCATGCTCGTGCTCGACCTCTGATACGGCGCGGCGGCGCCCATCAGGATTCGCGCGCTCGCTTCACCGCGAGCAGCGCGGCGAGCGCCGCCACCACCGTAACCGGGACGCTTGCGCCTATCACCGTCGTGGCGCTCGCGCCGCCCGCCAGCAACTGCCCTGCCGCGAGCGGACCGACGATCGACCCTACGCGGCCCACCGCCACTGCCGCGCCCACGCC
>NZ_JBFRCN010000042.1:0-85897 GCF_040965835.1 Paraburkholderia sp. BR10872 | reverse complement strand
TCAAGCAACTGTTCGGGCTTATCGAAGAACGGTAGCGGTCATACGCCGAATGCTCATTAACGGGCTTTCAGGCCCATGATGGTTATCAGGCTGCATGACCGCCGTCCGTGAGCAGAAAGATACAAGAATGGACAGGCGCGGCGCGCGCAGCAACGGCTGATAGGCCACGCGCGCGATCGCCACGCCGAGCACGCCGGTCGCGAGCATGGCCACCGCGAAGGCCACGAACAGCGCGAGCGCGAGCGGCAGGCGAGCGGCCGCGAGCGCGGCGAGCGCGGTCCAGCCCACGAACGCGCCCACCATGAAGAGATCCCCGTGTGCGAAGTTGATGAGCCGGATAATGCCGTAGACCATCGTGTAGCCGAGGGCGACGAGCGCGTAGAACGAGCCGATCGTCAGCCCCTCGATGACGAACTGGAAGAAGGTGCTCATGAGCGGCCCGGTACGCTTACTTCATAGCCACCCACTTGCCGCTGGCATCCTGGCGTTGGTAAGGCTCGAACTGATCGTTATGCACGACGACCGTGATGTACACGGCACGGCTGCGGTCGCCCTTCGGATTGAAGCCGATCGTTCCCGTGGCGCCCTGGTAGTCCGTGATCTTGTGCAGCGCGGCGCTGATGTCTGCGGGCTTTGCCGACTTGCCGTCGGCGATGGCCTTGGCGGTCACGCCCACGGCGTCGTACTCGTACACCGAGTACGGCCCCGGCCCCTGACCATAGCTCTTGTTGTACTGATCGAGGTAGTCGTGCGCACCAGGAAGGAACTGTGCGAGCGGCGCAGTCGTGATGATCATGCCGTCGGCGGCTGGCCCTGCCGTCTTCATGAGCGTGGGGTCATTGGTGCCGTCGCCGCCCATGAAGGTCATCTTCAGGCCCACCTGGCGCGCTTCCTTCACGAGCAGACCCGCTTCGGAGAAATAGCCCGTGTAATAGATCACGTCCGGCTTGAGCGAGGAAACCTTGGTGAGCGTCGGCGAATAATCCATCTGGCCCGGCGTGATCGAGTCGGCATAGACCACGTCCACGCCCATCTTCTTGAGCGATTCCACGGTGTTCTGCGCGAGACCCTTGGCGTAGGTCGTGTTGTCGTCGATCACTGCCGCGCGCTTCGCGTGCAGCGAATTCTTGATGAAGCTGGCCGCGAAAGGCCCTTGCTCGTCGTCACGGCCAATCGTGCGGAACACATTGTCGTAGCCCATTTCCGTGAGCTTCGGATTGGTCGAGGCATCGAGCACGTAGGGAATGCCGGCGCGGTGGAATGCGGTCAATTCGGGCAGTGCCGCGCTCGAGCAGTAGCCGCCCGCCACGGCAACCACGCCCGCGTCCACGAGCTTCTGCGCGGCCTGTACCGCCGTTTGTGCGTCGCATGCGTCGTCTTCGGGCACGAGTTCGATCTGCTTGCCGAGCACGCCACCCGCCGCGTTGATCTTCGCGGCCGCGAGCTTCGCGCCGTTCAGGATATCCGTGCCCGCTGCGGCGCTGCTGCCCGAAAGCGGCACCGGCACGCCGATCTTGATGGTCTGCGCCTGGGCGAGTCCAGGCGCCAGCGCGGCGAGCGAAAAGAGCGTGAGCGCGAGGGTTGTGTGCAGCGCGCCATTGTTCTGAGGATTCATGTGAGCGGCTCCTGAGCGTGGACCCGACCGGGCGATGCCGCAACGCAGGCGAGCCCGCGCGGTCAGTTAGCGAAACGAAATAATTCGTCCAGTGCGATGCCCTGCAGGTCTCGCGCGCTCATGGCGCGCGGCTTGCATGGGACCGGCGCATAACGACTTATCCATGATAGATGCACGTCACCGTTTAACTGCCTAGGGTATGCGCGTATACAAATTACGTGCGCTCGCGGCAGCGTGAAGGTAATTTGTATACACGCATGGAGGGGTGCGAATGAAGACCATCGTACTGGGCGGCGGCATCGCGGGCGTCACGAGCGCGTATTACCTTGCGCGCGACGGCCGCGACGTTACCGTTATCGAGCGACGCTCAGGCGTTGCGCTCGAAACCAGTTTCGCCAACGCGGGGCTCGTCGCGCCGGGGCACTCGTACACGTGGGCCTCGCCGCGTGCGCCGAAAATCCTGCTCAAATCGCTGTTCGTCGAAGGCCAGGCGCTGCGCCTGCGCCTGAAGGCCGATCCGCATATGTGGGCCTGGTGCGCGCAATTCCTGCTCAACTGCACCGAGGCGCGCTCGCGCGAGAACACCTCGCGCAAGGTCAAGTTGTGCCGCTATTCGCAGCATCAACTGCAGGAGGTGACGGCGCGCGAGCAGCTCGAATACGACCTCATCAGCCGCGGCCTGCTCTATCTCTATCGCGACGCCGCCTCGTTCGAGCGCGGCCGCGCCCACATGTCGATCCTCGTGGAAAACGGACTGCCGCTCGAAACGCTCGACGCCGCCGCCGTTGCAGCACGCGAACCGGCGCTCGCCCACGCGCGCGAGCGCATCGCGGGCGCGATCTACTGCCCCAGCGACGCAAGCGGCGACGCCCACCGCTTCACGCGCGGGCTCAAGGAAGTTTGCGAACGTATGGGTGTGCGCTTCGTGTTCGATGCCCCGATCGAGGCCATCGAAGCCACCGGCGACCGCATTGCCGGCGTGCGCACGAGCGCGGGCATGATTCAGGGCGACGACTACGTGCTCGCGCTCGGCTCCTGGTCGCCGATCCTCGCGCGGCCACTCGGCTATCGCATCGCGGTCTATCCGGTGAAGGGCTATTCGGCCACGTTCCCCTGCGGGCCCGGGCACCGGCCGCCCGACATGGGTGGCGTCGACGAGAATCACCTCGTGGCATGGGCGCGTTTTGGCGCGCGCCTGCGCTTCACGGCCACTGCGGATTTCGCGGGCTACGACACGCGCCACACGCCCGCCGATTTCACTTCCATGATGCAGGCGGCGCGCGAACTCTTTCCCCAGGGCGCCGACTACACGCAGCCGGCGTACTGGGCCGGGCTGCGGCCGATGACGCCCGAAGGCACGCCGCTGATCGGCCGCACGCGCCATCGCAACTTCTTTCTGAACACGGGTCACGGACACATGGGCTGGACCATGTCGTGCGGCACCGCAAAACTGCTCGCCGACATCATGGCCGGGCGCGAGCCCGAACTCGACATGACGGGATTGATGCTGAGATGACCATTACCGCACCGCCGCAAGATCACGAGGATGCCTACACGAAGCTCGGCTTCGCGCTCGACGGCGGCATTGCCCGCCGCGCCGCGATCGGCCTCGTCGTGCTGGCCACCGATCATACGATCGAATACGAATGGCGCGATCTGTTGCGCCAGCCGGGCGTGGCGTTCTACGAGAGCCGGCTCGAGAATTCGCCGGACATCACGCCGCCTCGCCTCGCGGAAATCGAGGCGCGCATCGCCCCCGCCGTGAGCCTCATGCTGCCCGGCGAGCGCCTCGACGTGGTGGCGTTCGGCTGCACGTCGGCTTCGATGGTGATAGGCGAAGACAAGGTTGCGGCACGCATCCGCGAGGCGCGGCCCGATATTGCCTGCACCACGCCGATCACGGCCGCGCTCGCCGCGCTAAAGGCGCTCAAGGTGCGCCGCGTGGCGCTTCTTACACCCTACGTGCGTACCATCAACGACTTCATGCGCGATTACATCGAGGCGCGCGGCGTGGCCGTCACACGCATGGCTTCGTTCGAGCACGCGGACGACAACGAGGTGGCGCGCATCGATGCGGGTTCGATTCGCAGTGCGATAGAAACGCTGGCGCGCCACGACGATGCCGATGCGGTGTTCGTGTCGTGCACCAGCCTGCGCGTGGCCGCGCTCGTGCCTCAGATCGAGGCGCAGACCGGCAAGCCCGTGCTGTCGAGCAACTACGCGATGGCGTGGCACGCGCTGCGGCTCGCGGGGGTGCAGGATAGCGAGCCGCAGCTGGGGCGCCTGTTCGCGCGTTGATGCGCTAATGCACGACTGAGCAACGCGACGATCGATCGACTCCTTCACGACACGCGGGTCGGCCAGCGTTGAAACGTCACCGAGATTGCCGTAATCGCCATCGGCGATCTTGCGCAGACATTGCGCACCGGCGCGAACATCCGCTGATGAAATCAGGCGTAAATGGGCTTGCCGGCGAGCGCGCTGCGAATCGCCCCCGCGAGGTCGCCGGCGGCGAATTTCGCCACGTAGCCGCTCGCGCCTGCATTCTTCACGTGCGCCTCATTCGCCGTGCCCGTGAGCGACGAATGAATCACCACCGGAATATCCACGGTGCGCGGGTCCGCCTTGATCTTGCGCGTCAACGTGAAGCCGTCCATCTCCGGCATTTCGAGGTCGGTCAGCACGAGCGCAATGCGATCCTTCGCGCGCACGCCGTCGCGCTCCGCGTTCCTGGCAATCTCGTCGAGCTGCTTCCACGCTTCGAGTCCCGTCTTCGCCATCGTGTATTCGACGCCGAGCGCCTTGAGGCTCTGGCCGATCAGCTCGCGCGCGAAGCCCGAGTCGTCGGCGGCCAGCACCTTCGCACCCGGCGGAATCATCGCGGGCTCGCCCACCTCCTCCGGCACGACCGCGCCGTGCTGCGCCGGGAAGACGTCGCGCAGCACCTGCTCCACGTCCACCACCTGCACGAGTTTCTTGCTCTCGGGGTCGTTCTCGAGCCGCGCGATGCTCGTCACGCGGTTGCCCATCGTGACGTCGGCGGTCAGCACCTGGCTCCATTCGAGCCGCACGATCTCGTCCACGCTTTCGAGCGCGAAGCCCTGGGTGGAACGCGCGAATTCGGTCACGAGCAGGATGTTCAGGCCCGTGACCGGCTCGCAGCCCATGAGCCGCGGCAGGTCGATCACGGGCATCACCTGGCCGCGGATGTTCGCCGCGCCCAGCACGTAGGGGGACGACGCCGCGATCGGCGTGATCGCCGGCATGCTCAGAATTTCCCGTACCTTGAAAACGTTGATGCCGAAGACTTCGCCAACGTCGCTGCCCGGCGCCGCGCCGAGACGGAAAAGCAGCAGCTCGAACTGGTTCGTGCTCGTCAGGCGGGTTCGTTCGTCGATTGCGAAGCCGCTATCCATGATTCTCTGGTGTCCTTTACGTGTGGCGCGATGCGTCCGGCATCCGCTCTCTGCCAACGTCTACGGCCTGGCGCGGGAAATCTTGAGCCTGCCGCTCCCGCACGAGCGTGCCGGATCAGGACACGCTCACACGCCCTCGCGCACGCGGCCAGCAGCATGCTCGCGCAGGAGCGCCGCGCAGCCCTGGGCGCTCACCGGCCTGCCGAACAGGTAGCCCTGCTGCCGCTCGCAGCGCAGCGAGCGCAGAAACGACGCCTGCTCGGGCGTTTCCACGCCTTCGGCGGTCACGCGCATGCCGAGCGAATGCGCCATCGCCACGACGGCCGAGGTGATCGCCACGGAGTCGCGGTTGTCGGGCAGACCCGCCACGAACGTGCGATCGACCTTCAGATGGTGCAGCGGAAAGCGCTTCAGATACGAAAGCGACGAGTAGCCGGTGCCGAAGTCGTCCACTGAAATGCGCACGCCAATGGCGTTCAGCGCGTGCAGGAGAGGCAGCACACTCTGGCTGTCGCTCATCAGAATGCCTTCGGTGATCTCCACTTCGAGCGCGTCGGGCGCGAGGCCCGTGCGCGCGAGGCACCCCTCCACCTGTTCGACCAGCCCGTCCGCGATCTGGCGCGGCGAGAAGTTGACCGCCATGACGAAGTCGGGCGCGAAGAGGCGCCGCCACTGCGCGGCCTGGCGGCACGCGTGCTCGAGCACCCATTGGCCGATCGGGATGATCATGCCGGTGTCCTCGGCCACGGGGATGAACTCCACCGGCGAGACCTGGCCGAGCTCCTCGCTCTCCCAGCGCAGCAGCGCCTCGGCGCCGATCATGCGGCCGCTTTCGCCATCCACGATCGGCTGATAGACGAGGCGCAGTTCGCCCGAAGCGAGCGCGCGGCGCAGCCCCCGCTCGATCTGGAAACGGCGTGCAGGTGCTGGCGCAGCTCGTTCGTGAAGAACTGGAACTGGTTGGTGCCGCGCTGCTTGGCCGCGTACATGGCCGAGTCGGCGTTGCGCATGAGTGCGGCGGCGCTGCGGCCATCGTCGGGATACAGGCTGATGCCGATCGAGGCGCCCAGGTAGTACTCGTTGCCCGCGACCGCGAACGGCGCGGCAAGCGCGCCGAGCACGCGCTGCGCAAGCGCGACAAGGTCGTCCACGCCCTTGTAGCAGCACACCGCGATCACGAATTCGTCGCCACCCACGCGTGCGAGCGTGTCCCCCTCGCTCACGCAGCCGGTGAGGCGCCGCCCCACGTCGCGCAGCAGCGAGTCGCCGGCTTCGTGGCCGCCCGTGTCGTTGACCTTCTTGAACCCGTCGAGATCGACGAAGAGGAGCGCCGGCTTCGCCGAACACGTGGCGCGCTCCAGCATCGCGTGCATGCGATCGGCGAGGAAGGTGCGGTTGTACAGGCCTGTGAGCGCGTCGCGCGTGGCGAGGTAGCGCAATTGCTGCTGCGCCTCGCGCACCGGCCCGATATCCGTGAACGAGACCACCACGGAAATCGGCTCGCTTTCGCCGGGCCGGAAGATCGGCAGCACGTTCTCGCTCACCCAGACGATCTCGCCGTCCGCGAGTTCGAGGCCGACGGTCTCGCCGAGCACCGGCTTGCCCGTCTCGAGCGCCTTCATGCTCGGGCGCTTCGAGGTGGGCAGGGGCTTGCCGCTTTCGTCGAGCACGCGCGGAATCACCTGCATGATGCTCATGCCGACAGCGTGCTCGGGCAGGCGCAGGAGGCGCCGCGCGCTGCGATTGCAGGCGAGCACGGTGTCGTCGCGGGCCTGCATCACGATGCCTTCGTTGAGGTGGTCCACCACGAGGCGATGGTGCTCCTCGCTGAGCGCGAGACGCTCGGCCATGGTCTGCTGGTTGAGCATGGCCGCGACGCTGTGAGCGATGTCGCACAGCAGCGCCTCCTCGGCCGCGCTGGGCCGCCAGGGCCGGCTCTGGTACACGGCGAGCGCGCCCAGCACGCCGCCGTTGTCGTCGTCGAGCGGCGTCGTCCAGACCGCGCGCAGGCCGCTGTCGAGCGCGATGCGGCGGTACTCGCCCCACTCGTGCGCGAGTTCGTAGTCCTCCACGCATATCGTGCGCCGCTCGGCGATCGCCGTGCCGGACGGGCTCGTGCCGGAACCGACCGGCGTGCCGTCGAACGCGGCGTGATACTGCGCCGGCAAGTTCGGCGCACTGCCGATGCGCAGGCGCTGGCCGTCGGCATCGAGTTGCAGGACCGCACAGTTTGCGCCCGCGCCCAGCAGCCGCCCGGCGCGACAGCAGACTTCCGCCAGCAGTTCCGGCAGCGGCATGCTGCGCGACACCAGCCGCAATACGCTGCGCTCCTGTGCGAGCGCCGCATCGGTTCCGTTCGCGGCCCCGCTGGTTGCCCCGTCCGGTTCTTTCGACACCTCCGACTGACCGCCCCGTGATCCCGCTGCGCCGAACGCTCCCGCCGCTTGGGAATAGACCATACCTTCTTCCCCTCTTGTTGCCGCGGTGCCTGTGGTGCAGGTAGCGCCCGCGGCCGGCTCGATCTCTAATGTGGTGCGCGGCAAACCGCTCGCCGTCAGGCGAGCGATTGCGCCGCCCCTGCGTTAACGGCAAGGGCGGCGCGATTCTTGAAGCGTTGGGGCGAAAGGTACGGGCCGACGGCGAGCCGGATAACAGGGCGCGGACGGGAAGGCGCGCCGGGTGGAGGGGTATGGGCGGCGCGTAGGGGTTCGCGAGGGTAAACGCCTACGCGCGCCGGTACATCGCAAAAAACGCCTTACGCCTGACTCTTCTCGCTGCTTTCGCCGCTGCCGTCCTTGTGGAACACGCGCTTGGTCGCGCGCTTGGTGGCCTCGTAACCTTCGCGCGACGCATGCGCGATGCCGTGGCCCACCGTCTTCGCCGCGTGCGCGGTGGCGTGGCCGAAGTCGCGTGCGGCGTGGCCGGTTTTCGTGGCCGCTTCCTTCGAGTCGTGCTTGATGTTCTCCTTCACTTCGTGAAGGTCGGCGTGCGCCATCGTGCTGGCCATGCCCAGCACGAGCGCGGCAAGTATGAACCGTTTGGATTTCATCATCGGGCTCCCTTTTGTATTGTCATCGAATGACTCCGGACGCGTCGAGCATGACTGCCGCGCGTCCCGTAAGCAGCACGCGGCCCTCGCCGCGCACCGTAAAACCATAGAGTACCGTGTTGCCGCTGCCGCTCACGCGTTCGGCTTCGATCGCGAGCGGCGCGGCGAGCGTGTCGAGGCGCTCGATATGCGCCACTACCGTGCGCACGCTCGCAAGAAAACCCACGCGCGGACGCTCGGCCTCTGCGCCGTCCAGTGCGCCGAGCAACGCGCCATGCACCGCCATGGCCTGCGCCGCGTACTCCACGCCGCACACCGCCGCAAGGCGGCCGCGCGAGCGCAGCGGATTGTGCGGATCACGATGGCTGGTCGCGATGCAGCGGATACGCGTCTCATCCCATGACTGTACCGCGTCGAGCAGGCACATCGCGCCGCTATGCGGTATGCGCGCCGCGATCCATGCGCGGTCGAGCGGCGCGCCCGGCGCGGCGTTCGCGATCACGTCCGCGAGCGTAGCGGGCAGAGTGGCTTGCGTCGTCATGCCCCCTCTCCAGACGCGTCCACGGGCTCGACGTCGATTTGCACACGCAGCTCGGGCATGTAGTCGATGACCACGCTCGCACGTTGGCCGGATGCATCGATGCGCGCGAGCGCTTCGAGCAGCGGCAGCACACGCGCGGCGGGATTGTTCGTGCGCAGCGCTTCGAGTTCAGGCGAGGCGAGCGGCGTCGCGAGCGCTTCGGTGAGCGTCACGTCGAGGCGCGCGAGCGTCGTCGCGCTCGCCTGCGGCGCGAGCACGAGCGCGACGCCGAATGCATCGGCCACGGGACGCAACGCGTGCAGCGGCTCGGGATAGTCGGCGTCGTAGGCGATCAGCAAGGTGGGCACGCCATCCACGGCCACCTGACACGCGCTTTCGAGCAGCCCCGCTGCGAAGCTGCCGTCGTGCGCGCACAGCACGTTCGATGCGGCCCGGTCGCGCGTCGCGATGCTCCAGTAGCCCGCGGGCGCGTTATGCACCGAGTTGTGAAAACGCGTGGGCGAAAGCAGGCGGTCGTCGCTTGCCAGCGCGTCGCAAATTATGTGGCAGTTCTGACCATCTCCACCCGAGGCCGCGAACACGGCGGCAAGCGTCGTCGCGTCGCGACCGCTCGCCGCGACGGCTTCGTGGCCCACGGCGAGCGCGGTCTTGACGACGGCCCCGGTGCGGCGGCGCTCTGCCGCCGGCAACCCCTCCGGCGGCGGCAGCACCGTGCGTGCGCTCGCGTAGGGCGCGCGCGCGGCGAGCACGTCGGCCGTCTGCGGCCAGTTGGCGAGACCCGGGCCGATCACGCCGACGCTTTCGATGAATACGGAAAGTTTCATGGCGGTCATCCGTGATGTGCGCGGTCCGCGCGCCCGAACAGGAGGCTGCAGTTCGTGCCGCCAAAACCGAATGAATTGCTGAGTGCGGCGCCGACTTGCGCTTCGCGGCTTTCCAGCACGTAGTCGAGGCCGAGCGCGGCGTCCGGCTGCGTGGTGTTGACGCCGGCGGGCACGAAACGATGGCGCAGCGCGAGCGCCGCGATCACGGCTTCGAGCGCACCCGCCGCGCCGAGCGTATGCCCCGTCGCGCCCTTGGTCGAGCTGCATGGCGTGCGCTCGAACAGTGCGTTGATCGCGCGGCTTTCAGCGACGTCGTTGCTCGGCGTGGCCGTGCCATGCAGATTGATGTAGCCGATTTCTCCTGGGGCCACGCCCGCGGTGAAAAGCGCCTGCGCCATCGCGGCGCGCGCGCCGAGCCCTTCGGGATGCGGCGACGACATGTGATGCGCGTCGCTCGATTCGCCCACGCCGAGCAGCAGGATGGCGTCGTCGTCCAGCGTGTCGGGCGTGCGCTCGAGGAAGGCGAACGCCGCGGCCTCGCCAATCGAAATGCCGTTGCGGTTCACGTCGAACGGGCGGCACGGATCGCGCGAAAGCAGTTCGAGCGAGTTGAAACCGTACAGCGTCGTCAGGCAGAGCGAATCGACGCCGCCCACCACGGCCGCATCGATCAGCCCCGCCTCGATCATACGGCGGGCGGAGCCAAACACCTTCGCGCCCGAGGAACAGGCGGAAGAAATCGACGTGGCCGGGCCGCGCAGGCCAAAATAGGCGCGCACGAACGAGGCCAGCGCGAACGGGTTGTGCGTCTGCGCGTAATGAAAGCCCGGCTTGAGCGCGCCGCTTTCCAGGTCCCGCTGCCGGTAGGCGTTTTCGGTTTCGAGAATGCCCGAGGTGCTGGTGCCGACGAACACGCCCACCCGCTCGGCGCCATAGCGCGCGACGGCGGCCCGAACGTGTTCGGCGAAACCGTCCTGCGTGAAGCCGATCTGCGCGAGACGGTGGTTGCGGCACGCATAGTCCGCGAGGTCGGCGCGTAGCGTCTCGCTCTCGAGGCCCGCCACTTCGCCAATCCACGTATCGAGGTCCGCGCGCGCGAAGTCGCAGCGCGCGAGGCCCCCGCGCTTGCCGCGCAGCGCGTCGAGCGTCGCGTCGAGCCCGCGCCCGAGGCAGCTGGTAGCGGTGAAATGCGAAAGGATCAGTGGTTTCACGTCAGTCGTTCCGTTTGCGCAGCGGTGGAATCAGGGTTGACCGGCTTCGCCGTCGAGGCACGCGCGCAGTGTGGTCCACTGCAGCTGGCGTTCGGCGGCGGCGCGCAGGAGCGGCGGCAGCACGTCGAGCACGAGCGGCTTGCCGCTTGCGTCGCGCGCCGCGTGGCCGTCATGCACGAGCAGGATGTCGCGCGCAGCCAGGCCGTCGAGCAGGCGGTGCGTGACCGTCCCGGCCTCTTTCGCGCGGGTGTCGAAGCCGCGCCGCGTCCAGCTCGCGAGGTGCAGGCCGAGGCCGCACAGCACCGGCTCGAGGAACGGATTGCGCAGGCCCGCCGGTGCGCGGAAAAAGCGCGGCGGCGTCCCCGCGATTTCGGTAAGCGTGCGCTGCGCCGCCTCGATCTCGCGCTTCATCACGATGGGCCCCGAGACTGAAAACGTATGCCGATGGCGCTGGCTATGGTTCTCGACGGCATGGCCGCGCGCCACGATCGCTTCGACCAGATGCGGGTGGCGTCGCGCGAGATCGCCGATGCAGAAGAAGGTTGCGCGAACATCGAAGTGGTCGAGCAGGTCGAGCACGCGCGGTGTCACTTCGGGGTCCGGACCATCGTCGATGGTGAGCGCGATGCGCTGCCCCGCGTGCTCGGGCAGGCGCGTCCAGTTCGGGCCGAGCAACGCGCTGCGCGGCCACAGGCCCGCGGCGATCAGCGCGAGATGCGACGCGACCACGCTGCCCGCGGCCCACGGCCACGCGTGCGGCTGCGCGACCACGGCGGCGGCCGCTCCCGCGTGCAGCGCCACCGCGCCGCTTATGAACGGCGACGGCCTCCAGCGGCGCGCCGTGGCGGACGCGGGCGTCACATGCGTAGCGCGCAACGAAGCCGAATTCATGCGCGGCCTCCGTGCGGGTGGGTCATCTGCGCGGGTTCGGTACGCGGGCGAGCGTGCCGCCGCTCGTCGCGCGTATCGGCGCTCAGGTGCGCCTCGTCGCTGCTGTGCACGAGCGGCGGCGCGAGAATCGCCGCGAACACGAGCGCGAGCATCGCGCCCGGCCCCACCGTCAGCCCGAACGTTTCGAGCAGTGGCACATGAGACAGCGAGAGCAGGCCGAAGCCCGCCACGGTCGCGAGATTGGCGACGAGGAGCGAGACGAGCGTGCGCGGCGTGATGCCCGCTTCGTCGTCGCGCTTGCAGAAGAACAGCGCATAGTTCGAGCCCACGGCGACGATGAGCAGCATGCCGACCAGGTGGAGGATGGTGAGCGACACGCCTGCCAGCGCGAATCCCGCGGCCACGACCAGCACCGCCGCGACGAGCGGCGCGAGCGCCCTCGCCGCACGCGAGAACGAGCGCAGCGCGAACACCAGCAGCACGACGATGACGGCGAAACCCGCGAGCGAGAGGCGAATGTCTTCGTGCACGTAGTCCACGTACATGCGGTCGGCTTCGGCCTTCATGTCGACGAAGAGCGCGCCCGGCACGTTCGCACGGGCGACGGCGCCGCTCACGGAGCTGGCGTCGAGGCTCGGCGTATTCACGGCCTGCGCGCCCTGTGAATGGCGCGGCGCGCGCAAGGCGAGCATGGCGCTCCACTGGCCGTCGCGCTGGGTCAGGAGCGCATCGACGGCGAGCGCCATCGACGTGCCCTTGAGGTCCGCACGCGTGACGAGCGGCGCGTTGCGCGCCGCCTCGACGTCGGCGAGGAACGGCGCGAAGGCGTCGGGCCTCACATCCACCGGCTGGTTCCTGAGCGCCTCCTGCAGGCGCGCCGTGAGCACGTCCTTGCCGGGCAGGCTCGCGAGGCGTGCACGCTGGGTGGCGTCGCTCGGCAGGTAGCGCGCGGGGCTCTCGAAGCCGCCCAGCACGCCACGCTCGACGAGCGGCTGCAACTGCGCGCCGACCTTCTCCGCGCCTTGGAGCGCGGCCTGCTCGCTCGCGGCCGGAATCACCACGAGATAGCGCACGTCGGGCGCGCCCACGTCCGCGCGCAGGCGCGTGTCGAGCGCCTGGCTCGCGGCGGGCACCGGGCTCAAGGCGGCAAGCTCGTGGCTCCAGAGGTCGTCGCGATGCAGCCAGAGCGACGCGAGCGCGGCGAGCACGAGCGCCGCGAGCGGCCAGCGCAGGCGCGGTGCGGCGTGCGCCAGGCGCGCGAGCGCCGCGCCGATACGCGACACATCGCGGATCGCCACTGCGCCGCCCGACAGCTGCGGCAGCACGAAACGCGTGACGAGCGCGGCGCTCACGAGGCCCGCAATCGAATAGAGCCCGAGTTGCACGAGGCCGGGGAAGCCCGAGAACAGCATCGTCGCGAAGCCGCACACCGACGTCAGCACGCCAAGGCGGATGGTCGGCCAGTAAGCGGCGAGCCATGCGCGCATCGACTCGCGGCCCTGAGGGGCGCCGCGGGGGCCACCCTGCGACGACTGCACGAACAGATAGATCGAGTAGTCCACCGCCTCGCCCATCAGTGTCGTGCCGAAGCCGAGCGTCAAGCCATGCACCGTGCCGAACACGAGCGAAACCGTCGCAATGCCCGCCGCCACACCCGAGAACACCGGCAGGAGCCCGAGCCCCAGCGTGCGCGGCGAACGGTACAGCGTGAGCAGCAGCGCGACGATCAGCACGAGGCTCAGGGTGGAGAGGCGTTCCACGTCGTGGCGAATCGCGTCGCGCGTGGCGACCCCGAACACGCCCGGCCCCGTCAGCGATACCTGGTAGGCCGAAGCATTGGGCAAGGTGCGCGTGGCGGCGGCAAAGGCGGCGCGCACGGCGTCGATGGCGCGGGACTGGGCGTCCGTGTCGGAGCCGGCGGCCGCCGTTTGCGCCACCAGCACGGCGCGCCGGCCGTCGCGCGAGGCCCAAACGCCGCCGCGGCTCGCAGGCTGCGCCGCGCTATCGAGCTGGCCGACCATCGCCGCCACTTCGCCCGTCGGGTCGCGCGGCAGCAGGTCCTTGGCAACCAGCCCCGCCGACGAAGTCAGCAGATCGAGGCTCTCGCCCAGCGCTTCGTGCAGCCCTTGTTCCGTGAAGTGTTGCGGCGTGACCGCGGGGCTCAGCACATAGCGGTGGGCGAACATGAACTGCTCGTCGCGCGCGTCGTTCTGGCCCGAGCCGTTGTGGATCGCCACGAATTGCGGGTCGGCGCGCAGGCTCGCCGCCACGCGGCGCGAAAGCTCCGCGCGCGTGCTCTCGTAGCCGCCGTCGATGCCGATCAAAATGAGCCGGGACGCCAGCCCGTCGCGCAGTTGATCGACGAGCACTTGCTGCGTGGGGCTCGGCGAGCGCGGCAGAAACGCCGAGAGATCGGCGGTGAAGTTCGCGCGGCCGATCGCCACCGCGCACGCGACGAGGCACAGCAGCCACACCGCAACGGCGCGGCGCTGCACGAGCGCGACGCCGCGCGCAAGGACCGGATGGGCGCGCGGGTCCATCAGTTCGCGTCCGCGGAAAGGGCATGCAGGCGCATCACCGAATGATCGCCGTCTGCCTGCTGGATCGCGACCCTGCGCATCGCGTCGCGCGTGCCGTCGATCGTGATGGTGCTCACTACCTTGCGCATGCGCGAGTCGAGCGGCGTGAGCGTGAGCGTCCAGTCGTCGCCCTCACCCGTGAGCGCGACCTTGTACACCTGCTCCAGCGCGAAGCGGTTGCCTGCGAGCGTCGCACGGATGCTCTCGATGAACGCACCCAGTTCCGGATAGCGCGCGAGCGCCAGCGTGTACTTGTGGTTCTCGCGCTGCACGGTGAGCATGTCGCCGTCCACCACGAGGTGCTCGGGCTTCGGGTTCTGCGTGATCTTTTCCAGATGATCGGGCGCGACGAACACGAGTTCGCCCGACGACTCCACGGGCTGTGTCGCAATCGAGAGGTACTTCGTCTCGGTGAAGCTCGCGCGGCCGGACTTGCGCTGCGCGAGCGTGGACATCAGGCGGTCGAGCGTCCACGCGGGCTGCGCGGTTTCGGCGGCCTGTGCCGGCACGGCGGCCGCGGCCGCCGTCATGACGGAAGCGGCGAGGAAAGCGGCGCTCGCCAGCGCACGCTGGCAGCGCGCGCGCAAGGTTGCGCAACGGCGGTTCGCGCTCATGCGTCGGTCACCTCGTGCACGGGTAGCTCGGCATGGGGGCGCGTCTCGCGGCGGCGCACCGTGGCCGGCGCACGCGCTGCAGTGCTCGCCGCCGCAGTTGCCGATGCCGTTGCGCCAACCATCGCGCCCTGCCTGCCGCCCTGCCAGAAGTCGTAGTAGTTGAACCAGTTGTACGGCGCCAGGCGGCAATAGCGATCGAGCAGGGTCACGTAGCGCACGAGCGCCGCGTCGATGGCGCGCTGGCGCGACTCGCGCGGCACGTCGGTGAAGTCCGCCAGCGTTTCGAAGTGCACGTCGTAGCGATTGCCGCCGCGATACAGGCCCGTCATGAACAGCACCGGGCGCTTGAGCATCGCGGCCATGTAGAGCGGCCCGAGCGGGAACGCCGCCGGTTCGCCGAGAAACGCCATACGGCGCATGGTGGCGGCGTCGTCGGCGAGCAGCGTGCGGTCCGCGAGCATACCCACCATGCAGTTCTGGTCGAGACGCTCGTGCACCTTCAGCATCGAGCCAACCTGGCCGAGCCCGATCACTTCGGGCTTCGCCGCGGGATTCACGGCGGCGAGCGTCGCGTTGATCTTCTGCGCGTTCTCTTCGTACATCGTCACGACCACGCGCAGGTCGGGCCGCGTGCGGCCGAGCGCGCGCACGATCTCGAAGCTGCCGAGATGCGCGCCCATCAGGAACACGCCGCGCCCCTTGGCGAGCGTCTCGTCCACGAGCGTATGGCCGTGCGGGCGGATATCGAACATGTCGAAGCGCGCGTTCGCCAGGTAGATGCGGTCGTGAATCGTCGACGCGAATGTAAACACGTGGCGGTAGATATCGCGCCAGTGCGCCGGGCGGCCCAGCACGCGGCGCAGGTAATCGCGCGAGGCGGCGCACGCGCGCGGCGAAAACAGCACGAAATACAGCGCGATCAAATGCAGCAGCACGCGGCCCGCGCGGCGGCCGAGGCGCAGCGAGAGCCACGTCATGATGCGCAGGAGCAGCGTATTGCTGCGCTCCTGCTGGTTCGCCCAGTCGGTGCGCTTCGTCATGGCTGCGCTCCGGTTTTTTCGTCGCTGATGACGCCGCTCGCGACATCGCGCGCGCCCGCGCGCAGCGTGAAGCGGATCGCGCCGCTCGCCGCCGCGTCCCAGGCGAGGTCGAGCGTTTCGCCAGGCGCGGCCGGGCTCAGGAATTTCGCGGTGCTGAGCTTGAACGTGGTGAACGGACGGTTCAGCGCGTCGCCGATCGCGTCGATGGCGTGATCGAGCAGCACGACGCCGGGCACGATCGGGTGACCCGGGAAGTGGCCCGGCAGCGCGGGATGATCGGCGGGAATCGCGAACGAAAGCGTGGTTGCGGGTTCGGATAGAGCGTCGCCCGCTTCCCGCGTGGCGGGCGCGAGGCCGCCGCGCATCTGCCGCGCGACGAACGCCGCGAGCACATCGTGCGGCAGCTTGCCGGTGTCGTTGCGCGGCAGGGAATCGACGAACAGCAGCGGACGCGGCAGAAACGCGCGATCGATGCGCTCGCGCAGCGCGCGCTGCAGATCGGCAAGCGTGAGCGTGGGCGCGACCACGAGCGCGACGAGGCGCTGCACGATGTCGTGTCCCGTATGCGCATCGTGCTCGAGGTGCGCTGGCATGAAGAACACGCCGTCCACCACGCCAGGAATGGCGTTGAGCTGATGGTTGAGGTAGGCGAGCGAGGTCCGCTTGCCCGCGATGTTGATGAGGTCCGCCTTGCGCCCGTGCAGCAGGAAACGCTGCGCGTCGAGCAGTTCGATCGCGTCGCCCATCGGCACCGGCTCTTCCACGTGGCCGCCCGAGATCCACATCGTGGAGCCTTCGTCGTCCTGGACCGCGCTTGCGCGCGCTTCGAAGCGAACCTGCGGGAACAGCTGCCACGTTGCGCCCTTCGCGGTGCGGCGCGTCGCGATCTGGCCGGTTTCGGTGCTGCCGTAGATTTCGACGAGCGGCGCCTTCAGGCGCGTTTCCGCTTCGAGCGCGAGCTTTTCCGAGAGCGGCGCGGTGGCGGAGAGCACCAGCTCGGCCGGCGGCAGCGCGTGATCGGTGGCGAGCAGCGCGCGCAAATGGATCGGCGAGGTCACGAGCACGCGCGGGTGCGGCACGGCTTCGAGTTCGTCGCGGATATCGACGGGATAGAACGGCAGCCGGTTGCTGAACGCGAAGCCACCGATCAGCGGCAGCAACACGGTCACTTCGAAGCCATACATGTGCTGCGGCGGCACCGTGCCGACGATCGTGCAGTCGCGCGCGGCGAGCAGGCCGTGCCGCTCGGCCGACGCGCGCACGCCCGCCACCAGCACGCCCCACGTCTTGGCATGCGGCACCGGCGCGCCGGTGGACCCCGACGTGAACACGTAGGCCGCGACGCGCGAGGCGTCGATCCGCGGGACGGCGAACGGCGCGTGCCCGTCGGCTTCCTGCCGGGCTTCGGGATACGCGAAACGCGGCAGGTCGATCGCGCAATCGGGTGCGTCGTGCAGGCAGAACGCGTCGGGTGCGAACGAGGCGAGCTGGCGCACCGTCTCCGGCGTCTGCGTCGAGGGCAGCAGGCTGATGCGGCCAGAGACGAGCGCCGCGCACAGGCCCACGGTAAAGCGGTAGCGGTCGCGGCAGACGTTGAATACGTGGCCGCCCGCCGGCAGTGCCGCGGCCACACGCGTGACATCGGCGAGGAACGCGCGCACCGTGACGGGCGCGCCGTCGCGCCAGGCCATGACCTGATCGGGCGACGTATGAAAAACGAGCGGATGAGTCTGCATAACTTCAGTCAATACGGATTCCTGCGTTGTTCCCTGCTTTGATTCAGGCTGGCGAGCGGCGTCCATGATCAGGAATGCTCCGCGTGCGCCTGGGTCGTCTGCCGGTATGCGCGAATCGCGTCGAGCATGCCGGCATTCGCCTCGCCGGGCAGCACGAAACGCCGGCATGCGTGCTCGGCGACGAACATCACCGCCACGAGCGGCAACGCCAGATAGTTGGCGAACGTCGACCACGCGACGATCGGTGCAACCGCGAACATCAGCGTCGAAACGCCGGCAATCGCGACGAAAAAGAGCGCCCATGCGAGCGTGATCTGGCGCGTATAGCGCGCGACGGACGGCGTCAGCGCGCCGCCGTGGATCATCGACGCGAACTGCGTGCAAAGCGGCACGCGCCCCGCCGCGAGCGTGCGCCCGAACAGCAGCGCCATCGCGAGGTTGAAGCTCACATGCTCCAGATACAGTCCCCACTCGAAATGCCAAGCAAGCGGCGTGCGCATGAACCACAGCGTGAGCACCACGAGCGTCCACAGCGGCAGCAGCCACGCCCGGCGCGGCGAACGCGCGGCGGCGGCCAGCGCGATCGCGAGCGGGGGCACGAGCGCCATGGCCAGGCCGAAGCCGTGCGCGACGGGCGTCGCGACCGCGTAGTGCGCGCCGATTTGCCAGGCGGCCACAGCCGCCACTCCAAGCGCCGCGCGCGCCGCCGCAGCCACGGCGCTCATTGCCCGCCTCCGCGCACGCGCGCGCCAGAGGGCCGTGCGCAGGGCGCCGGCGGGCGGTCGGCCCCGGTGCGACCCAGGGCGGTCTGGCTAAGCAAAGAGGGCATCTGGCAAATATCGCAAATGGACTCGTAAGTGAATCGTAGGGTAAGGCAAGCGCCCCGAATCCTCTTAAGAAACGCAAGTATCGGGCCGGTTTCTTGCAAGTATGTTCAGGCACGCACATTTTAAGATTGGCGGGACCCGATCACCTGTCCTGCCGGATGCCGGTTTGTAACTGAATGTTCGGAATCGCGTCAGGCGGGGTTTTTGTCCGATCCAGACAGGCCCGAAGCCGTACAAGCGTCTCGCGCGTTCCGATCCCAAAAAAGCGCGGCGCCTGGCACCGACCCTCTGTAACCCTTTCGGCTGGGAGCACGGTATACGCACCGATACCCTTCACTTAGAATCCTGGTAACTTTTACATCAAACGAACCCTAAAAACGGGTGGCCGGCGCTTTCGGCCCGCACGCCCGGAGAGCCCACGCATGATGAACGCACTGGAACAAGAGCTCGCCACGCAGATCGTGAAAGAGCTGAATCTCGAAGATGTCTCGCTCGACGAAGTGGGCGCCGACACTCCGCTCTACGGCGAAGGCTTCGGGCTCGACTCGATCGACATCCTGGAAATTGCGCTGCTGATCTCGAAGAAGTACGGCTTCGAGCTGCGCTCGGACAATCCGGAAAACGAAAAGATCTTCGCGACGCTCGGCTCGCTGGCCGCCTACGTCGCGGCGCACCGGGTGCGCTGACGTGCGCGGCGCGTAGTGCCATGACTGCCGGCGCAGGCCAGGACCTGGCCAGGATTGAGGGAGGAAAACCCATGCGTGCACTCGTGACAGGCGGCAGCGGCGCACTCGGGCAGGCCATCAGCGTGGCGCTCGCGCAGGCGGGCCACGAGGTCTGGGTGCACGCGAACCGGCGTCTGGCCGAGGCCGAAGCCGTCGCGCAGCGCATCGTCGCGGCGGGCGGCAGCGCGCACGCCATCGCCTTCGACGTGACCGACGCCGACGCGGCCCAAGCCGCGCTCGCGCGGCTCGTGGACGACGCGCCCGTGCAGATCCTGGTGAACAACGCGGGCATTCACGACGACGCGCCCTTGGTGGGCATGCGCCGGGAGCAATGGCGCCGCGTGATCGACGTCTCGCTCAACGGCTTTTTCAACGTGACCCAGCCGCTCCTCATGCCGATGATCCGTACGCGCCACGGGCGCATCGTCAACATCGCCTCGCTCGCGGGCGTGATGGGCAATCGCGGCCAGGCGAACTACGCGGCCGCGAAGGCCGGGCTGATCGGCGCAACGAAATCGCTCTCGCTGGAGCTGGCCTCGCGCGGCATCACGGTGAACGCCGTGGCGCCCGGTATCATCGCTTCGCCCATGGCGGAGCACGCGTTTCCCGCCGAGCGCATCAAGCAGCTCGTGCCCGCGCAGCGCGCCGGCCAGCCCGAGGAAGTCGCGGGCATGGTGGCGTACCTGGTGTCCGACGCGGCCGCCTATGTGACAGGGCAAGTGCTCTCGATCAACGGCGGCCTGGCTTGAACACGCGGCGCGTTTTCCGCTGCTGCATCCTCTGAGGAAATACGAGTGTCTGTGCAACCCTTCGACGCAAAGCGGCAGTCGCGCTCCGCGCCCGGCACCAGCACGGGCGCGAGCGCCGAAGCATCCGGATACGACGTCCCCGCGCACGATGCGCCGGACGTCCGCCCGGGCGGTTATGCGCGCGCAGCGGCGCGACCTAGAATTTTTTCAGGGTCTCCCGCTGTCGAGGCACCCGCTGCCATGGCCACGCCTTCGTCCACGCATCTCGTCCTGATCCCGAGCTACAACCCGGGCGCCAAGCTCGACGAAACCGTGCGCGGCGCACGCGCGCAATGGAACCCCGTGTGGGTCGTGGTGGACGGCAGCACGGACGGCAGCGCCGCGCGCCTGCAGGCCATGGCCAACGACGACCCCGGCCTGCACGTCATCGTGCTGCCCGACAACCGGGGCAAGGGCGGCGCGGTGCTCGCGGGGCTCGAAGCCGCCGCGGCGCGCGGATTCACCCACGTGCTGACGATGGACTCCGACGGCCAGCACCCCGCCGCGCTGATTCCCGAATTCATGGCCGCCTCGCAGGCCGCGCCCGACGCCATGGTGCTGGGCCTGCCGAAGTTCGACGCGAGCGCGCCGCAATTGCGCGTGCAGGGACGACGCCTGTCGAACTTCTTCGCCGACTTCGAGACGCTGTGGGCCGGCATTGGCGACTCGCTATACGGCTTTCGCGTGTACCCGATCGCGCCACTGAAGGCGATCATGCACCGCCAGACGTGGATGCGCCGCTTCGACTTCGATCCCGAAGCCGCCGTGCGCCTGTGCTGGGCCGGCGTGCGGCCCATCCAGATCGAAGCGCCGGTGCGTTACTTCGGCGCCGATGAAGGCGGGGTCTCGCATTTCAACTACGTGCGCGACAACCTGCTGCTCGCGGGCATGCATCTGCGGCTCGTGAGCGGGTTCGCGCTGCGCCTGCCGCGCTTGCTAGGCAGGCGCCTGTTGCCCTGATCGCTCGATGGCTTCTTACGCCGTGGCGCGCATCGCTGCGCTCGCGCGGTAGTCGGCCAGCAAGCGCTCCTGCTTTTTGCCGGCCGCCGCGAGATTGCGCGCCTTGACGTGGCCGAAGCCGCGAATCTCGTCGGGCAGCGCCGCGAGCTGCAGCGCGACGGGCAGGCGCTGGGCGTCGAGGCTCGCGCAGAATTCGTCCACGAGCGCGACGTATTGCGCAATCGAGCGGCGTTCGTCGCGACGCTCTCCGGTCTTGCCGAACACGTCGAACGCCGTCCCGCGCAGCCCCTTCATGCGGGCCAGCGTGCGCAACACCGGCAGCACCCACGGACCGAAACGGCGCTTCACGAGATGACCGTGCTCGTCGCGCTTCGCGAAGAGCGGCGGCGCGAGCCAGAAGTTCAGCTTGTAGTCGCGTCCCGGCTCGCCTTCGAACTGCTCGCGCAGCTTCTGCAGATACGCGGGATCGGCGTAGAGACGCGCGACCTCGTATTCGTCCTTGTAGGCCATGAGCTTCGCGAGATTCACGGCAACGGCGCGCGTGAGCGGCAGCTTCGCGTCGCAGCCAAGCGCTGTCTCTTTCACGCGAATGCGCTCGACCACGCGGCGATACTGCTGCGCATAGGCGGCGTTCTGATACGCCGTGAGCAGCGCTTCGCGCGCGGCGATCACCTTGTCGAGCGATTCGGGCATGCGCAGAACGACGGCTTGGGGCTCTGCCTGCGTCCTGGTGAGCGCGCGCACGACCGCCTCGCCATGATGCGCGACGTAGCGGCCCCAGTTGAACGCCTGCTGGTTCTTCTCCACGGCCACGGCGTTGAGTTCGATCGCGCGACGCAGATGCGCGAGTTCGAGCGGCAGCCAACCCTTTTGCCACGCATAGCCCAGCAGCAGCGGATTGCTGTAGATCGTGTCGCCGAGCAAGGCCAGCGCGAGCGCATTGGCGTCCACGAACGCACAGCCCTCGCCGATGCTCGCACGGAGTTCAGCCTCGGTTTGCGCACCCGGAAACGTCCACTTCGGATTCTTGACGAATTCCGCGGTCGGCGTCGCGCCGCTGTTGATCGCCGCGACCGTCACGCCATGCTGGGTGCGCGAGAGCACGTCGCCCGAAGCGGAGACGATCGCATCGCAGCCGATCACGAGGCGCGCCTCGCCCGTGGCGATGCGCGTGGCGTGCAAGGCGGCGGGCGTCGCCGCCACCTGCACGTGGCTCAGCACGGCGCCGCCCTTTTGCGCGAGCCCGGCCATGTCGAGCACGGTCACGCCCTTGCCTGCAAGATGCGCGGCCATGCCGATCAGGCCGCCGATGGTCACGACGCCCGTGCCGCCCACGCCCGTCACGAGGATGCCGTAAGGCTTCGCCAGTTGCGGGAGCACCGGCATGGGCAGCGCGTCGAAATCGATCGATGCGGCGCTGGACACGTTCGCCGCGCGCGGCTTGCGCAACTGCGCGCCCTCGGCCGTCACGAAGCTCGGGCAAAAGCCCTTCACGCACGAAAAGTCCTTGTTGCACGACGACTGGTTGATCTTGCGCTTCGTGCCGAGCGGCGTGTCGAGCGGCTCGACGGACAGGCAGTTCGATTGCACCGAGCAGTCGCCGCAGCCCTCGCACACGGCGTCGTTGATGAACGCGCGGCGCGCCGGGTCGGGATAGGCGCCGCGCTTGCGGCGACGGCGCTTTTCGGTGGCGCAGGTCTGATCGTAGATCAGCACGGTGGTGCCGGCGATTTCGCGCAACGTGCGCTGCACGCTGTCGAGCTGGTCGCGATGATGAACATCCACGCCTGCCGGCAATGCGATCTTTGCGTCGTATTTTTGCGGCTCGTCCGTGACGATGACGATGCGCTTCGCCCCTTCGGCATGCACCTGATGCGCGATCTGCGGCACGGTGAGCACGCCGTCCACGGGCTGGCCACCCGTCATCGCCACCGCGTCGTTGTAGAGAATCTTGTAGGTGATGTTGGCGTTCGATGCGATGGCCGCGCGAATCGCCAGCAGTCCTGAGTGAAAGTACGTGCCGTCGCCGAGATTCACGAACACGTGCCTGTCGCCCGAGAAATGCATCTGGCCGAGCCACGCCACGCCCTCGCCGCCCATCTGGCTGAACGTTTCAGTCTTGCGGTCCATCCACATCGACATGTAGTGGCAGCCGATGCCCGCCAGCGCACGCGAGCCTTCGGGCACATTCGTCGAGGTGTTGTGCGGACAGCCCGAGCAGAACCACGGCTTGCGCTCCACCGTCACGCGCGGCTTCGCTGCCTCGCGTTCCTTCGCCTCGATGATCGCCACGCGCGCGAGCATACGTGCGCGGACTTCCTCGGGCACGTCGGCGCGCGCGAGACGCCGCGCAATGGCCTTGGCGATCAGTGCGGGCGAGAGTTCGTAGTGCGCAGGCAGCAGCCAGTTGCCGCGCGGCACCGACCATTCGCCGCCTTCGTTGTCGCGCTCGTCGAACTTGCCGTAGATCTTGGGACGCACGTCTTCGCGCCAGTTGTAGAGCTCTTCCTTGAGCGCGTATTCGAGAATCTGGCGCTTTTCCTCCACCACGAGAATTTCTTCGAGCCCGGTGGCGAAGCCGCGCGCGTCCTGCGCGTCGAGCGGCCACACACAGCCGACCTTGAGCACGCGCACGCCGATCTGCGCGCAGGTTTCGTCGTCGAGACCGAGGTCGGTGAGCGCCTGGCGCACGTCGAGATACGCCTTGCCCGCGGTCATGATGCCAAAGCGCGCGCGCGGCGAATCGATCACCACGCGGTTCAGGCGGTTCGCGCGCACATAGGCGAGCGCGGCGTACCACTTCTCGTCGAGCAGGCGCGCTTCCTGGGCGAGCGGCGTGTCGGGCCAGCGGATATTGAGCCCGCCTTCGGGCATGGTGTAGTCGGCGGGCGTGACGATTGCCACGCGATCCGGGTCCAGGTCGATCGACGCGGTCGATTCGATCACGTCGGTCACGCACTTCATGGCGACCCACAAGCCGGAGTAGCGGCTCATGGCCCAGCCGTGCAAACCGTAGTCGAGATATTCCTGCACGTTCGCGGGATAGAGCACGGGAATGCCCGCCGCGATGAGCGCGTGCTCGGACTGGTGCGCGACCGACGACGACTTGGCCGCATGGTCGTCGCCCGCGAGCACGAGCACGCCGCCGCGCGCGTCGCTGCCCGCGGAGTTGGCGTGCTTGAACACGTCGCCGGTGCGGTCGACGCCGGGGCCCTTGCCGTACCACATGCCGAACACGCCGTCGCGCTGCGCGCCGGGCCAGAGATTGATCTGCTGCGTGCCCCACACGGCGGTGGCGGCGAGGTCTTCGTTCACGCCGGGCTGGAACACGACGTCGTGGGCCTGGAGGTGCTTTTTCGCCTTCCAGAGCGACTGGTCGAGCGCGCCGAGCGGCGAGCCGCGATAGCCCGAGACGAAGCCCGCGGTATTCAGGCCGGCCTTGCGGTCGCGCGCCTTTTGCAGCATGGGCAGGCGTACCAGCGCCTGGGTGCCGCTGATGTACACGCGGCCCTTTTCCAGCGTGTATTTATCGTCGAGCGAAACGGATGCGGCTAGCGATGCAGCGTCTACGGCGGCACGGTCTGGGGCGTTCATGGCGGGGCTGTCTCCGGAATCGGTACGTTTTCCGGGCGAGTATAGGAAGCCGATATGCCATCGTAAAATCACAAATTGGGAACACCGGTATGCGAAAAACGGATGGCTGGACGCGCAGTCATCCCCGCGTCGACGGGCGCTTGCTCAAGCGCCTCGGGCATTTGCCGTTAACACGCGGGACCAGCAACCACTCATTCCGGAGTCCCGCTTGCACGCGAAACCACGCGCCCTGCCATCTGCATCTGTCTTGTTCGGAACCCTGGCCGCAACCCTGCTGATCAGCGGCTGCGTCTCGAGCCCCCGAGTCGCCACCGCCCCCGCGCGCCCCACGACCGTGGTTGTCGCTCCCCCGCCGCCGCCCCCGCCTGTCGTCGTCGCACAACCCGTTTATGTGCCGCAACCGTACGACGCCTACGTTTCGGTCGTGCTCGACCGCGACGTGGTCTACGCCGGCGGCAGCACGTATATCTGGATCGTGGGGCCGGACGGCCACCGCCAGCGCCGCTACTACGGCCGCGGCGATCTGCGCGGCGAAGTCCTGCACCGCCGCGCGGAACTGCGGGTGGTGATGGCGCATAACGAAGGCCATCTGCCGATGCAACATGCGCACATGTCCGAGCCCCAGCGCGTGCGCGTGACGATGCAGCCGCACGGCACGCCGCCGCATGGCTACCGGCCCCAGCCGGGCGGGCATCCGCCGGCGCACACCGCCCAACATCGCCCGCCGCCTGCGCCGAACCGCAATGCGAACGCCAGCGCCAACGCCAATGCCGGCCATCACCGCAACCCCGACGGCCATCCCAACGCCGCTCCCGCGCCGCGTTTCGCGGGTCAGCCGCCGCATGCCGGTTAAGGCTGGCTAAAACTTGAAGTTCGAACCGGCGGCCAGCGTTCACTGGCCGGCCTAAATGCGCCGCCGCCCCTCTGGCGGCGCCTCCTCCCCTTGCCTCACCTGCCGCCAGCCGCGCGGTTACGGTTGCGTCCCCAAAAATTCCTGCCCGAAGTGCATCCTCGGTACAACATCGCCGCGACTAAGTGACGCGATATATATCACATCGCGATATAATCGCTATTCTTTGGGCGGCGCCGAGCCGTCTGCGCTTCCCATCCGTTTCCGCTCCGAATCGTGTCACGCTTCAAGGTCCTTCGCTGGCTCACCCGCTTCACCCCTTCCAGGGTCACCATCACATGGCGCGAGCGCCTGCGCTCGGGCGGCGGCGCGCTGGTCGGCATCGCGCTGACTGGGGCGCTCGCGCACCGGCTGCCTGGCGGCGATGCGGGCATTCCGTACCTGATCGCCCCGATGGGCGCCTCCGCCGTGCTGCTGTTCGGCGTCCCCGCCAGCCCGCTCGCGCAGCCCTGGTCGATCATCGGCGGCAATCTCGTTTCCGCCACCGTGGGCGTGACCGCGGCGATGTGGATCCATGACCCCGTGCCGGCCGCCGCCGTGGCCATCGCCGTGGCCATCGTCGCGATGTTTACGCTGCGCTGCGTGCATCCGCCCTCAGGCGCGGTCGCGCTGACCGCGGTGCTGGGCGGCCCGGCCGTCCATGCGCTGGGCTATGAGTTCGTATTCGTGCCCGTCGCGCTGCAGTCGTTCCTGCTGCTCGGCGGCGCGCTCGTCTATCACGCCGCCACGGTGCATCGCTATCCGCATGCCGCGCGGCGCCCGCGGGTGGCCGGCCCCGTCCCCGCGCAAGCCGGTTTCACGCGTGCCGACCTCGAAGCCGTGCTGCGCGAGCGCGACGAAATGCTCGACATCGACACCGACGACCTGGAAGCCGTGCTCCAGGACGCCGAGATCCGCGCCTACGCGCGCAGCTTCGGCGAACTGACCTGCGCCGACGTCATGTCGGCCAACGTGGTGAGCATCACGCCCGCGACGACCGTGGGCGAAGCGCGCTCGCTGCTCAAGCGCCACGATGTGAAGGCACTGCCCGTGGTGGACGCGCATCACCAGGTGAAGGGCATCGTCACGCGCGCCGACCTCGCCGACGACGGGCGCGAACGGCATCCGCTGCGCCTCATGCTTTACGCGATTGCACGCCTGTTCCGGCCGCACGCAGAGTCCGGCCAGAGTGTCGGCACGCTGATGACCACGCATGTGCTCACCGTCGCGAACACGACGCCGATCGTCGAACTCGTGCGTATTTTTGCGGGCCGCGGGCACCACCATGTGCCGGTGGTCGATCACGACCACCGGCTCGCGGGCATCATCACGCAGGCCGATTTGATCTCGGGGCTCTATCACCAGGCGAAGACGCCGCAGCAGGCACCGGCCTGAACCGCTTGGCGGCCAGAATCGCGGCCATACACCTGGCCGCATGCCGATGTGACGGGCGTTTTCGGGAAGAAATGTCACATCGTGATATATTAGGAGACTAAACCGTTCCAGGGACTCCCGATGAAAAAAAGCGCGCGCGACCTCGACAAGGTCGACTTTGAACAGCTGTCCGAATTTCGCTACCAGATGCGCCGCTTCGAGCGCTTCTCGGAGCAGGCCGCGCAGGCCGAGGGCATCACGCCGTTGCAATACCTGTTGCTGCTGCATGTGAAGGGTTACCCCGGCCGCACGTGGGCGACCATCGGCGAGTTGGCCGAGCGTTTGCAGGCGCAGCATCACGGCGTGGTGGCGCTCGTCTCGCGCTGCGAGGCGATCGAACTCGTCGAGCGCCGCGTGAGCGAGCGCGACCGGCGCCAGGTGGAAGTGCATTTGCTCGCTGCCGGCGAAAAGCTGCTCGCGCGCCTGGCCGAACTGCATCGCGCCGAGTTGAAGTCGCTCGAGGGCGCATTCACCATTCCGCGTATCGATCTTTAGGGCCTGCTCACCATGCATTCCGACGATTCCCACAAGCGCGACTTCTCGGCGAACGCACGCCTGCCCGGCATCAGCGCGCTGGCCGCCGTGATTGGCGCACTGGCCACGCTCGCGGCGTTCGTGCTGCTGAGCCTGATCCACTGGTTCACGAACCTGTTCTTCTTCGGCCAGTTCTCGTTCGCCGACCGCTCGCCCGCGCTCAACACGCTGGGGCCGTGGGTCATCGTCGTGCCGGTGATTGGCGGACTGATCGTCGGGATGATGGCGCGCTTCGGCTCCGAGAAAATTCGCGGTCACGGCATTCCCGAAGCCATCGAAGCCATTCTGTTCGGCAAGAGCAAGATGTCGCCGAAGGTGGCCGTGCTCAAGCCGCTTTCGTCGGGCATCGTAATCGGCAGCGGCGGCCCGTTCGGCGCAGAAGGCCCGATCATCATGACGGGCGGCGCGCTCGGCTCGCTGCTCGCGCAGTGCGTGCGCGTCACCTCGGCCGAGCGCAAGACGCTCCTCGTGGCGGGCGCGGCCGCGGGCATGACCGCCGTGTTCGGCACGCCGGTCGCGGCCGTGCTGCTCGCCGTCGAACTGCTGTTGTTCGAATGGCGCCCGCGCAGCTTCCTGCCCGTGGCGCTCGCCTGCGCGGTGGCCGGCTTCGCGCGCTCCGTGTTCTTCGGCACGGCGCCGCTCTTTCCCATGCAGACCCTGCCGCCGCACGCCGTGGCGCTCTTCTCGTGCATCATCGCCGGGCTGCTGGCGGGCGCGCTCGCGTCGGGGCTGTCGGCGGCGCTTTACAAGGTCGAGGACCTGTTCGGCCATCTGCCGCTGCACTGGTCGTGGTGGCCGGCCATCGGCGGGCTCGTGGTGGGCATCGGCGGCTTCATCGAGCCGCGCGCGCTCGGCGTGGGCTACGACGTGATCGGCGATCTGCTGCATCAGCACATCGTTCTTCAGGTCGCCATTGCGATTCTGGTGGTGAAAGCCGTGATCTGGGTCGTGGCGCTCGGCTCCGGCACCTCGGGCGGCGTACTCGCCCCGCTGCTCATGCTCGGCGCCGGGCTCGGCTCGGTGTTGAGCCACGTGCTGCCCGGCAGCGACCCGGCGCTGTGGCCGCTCGTGTGCATGGCGGCGACGCTCGGCGCCACGCTCGGCGCGCCGCTCACGGCCATCGTGTTCGCGTTCGGCCTCACGCACGATACCAATGCGCTGCTGCCGCTGCTCACGGCCACGCTGGTTGCGCACGGCTTCGCGACGGTCGTCATGAAGCGCTCGATCATGACCGAAAAGATCGCGCGCCGCGGTTATCACATCTATCGCGAGTACGGCGTCGATCCGCTCGAGCGCCATTACGTCGATGAAGTGATGACCCGCACCGTCGATACGATCGACGCGAACGTCACCGTGCGCGACGCCCTCGACCGCTATTTCGGTTCGACCCAGCAGCGCCGCGCCTTCCCGGTGCTGCGCGACGGCGCGGTGCTCGGTGTGGTGGATCGCGCGATGCTCGACGCCGTGCGCGCGAGCGCCGCGACCGAAGCCCTCGACACGCCACTCGGCTCGTTGCTCGCGCAACGTTCCCCCGACATGGCGCTCCCCGCGGAAACCTGCCGGCAGGTTGCCACGCGCCTCGCGATTCACGGGCTCGAACGCCTGCCCGTGGTTGCCGACCGCGAATCGCGGCGGCTCGTGGGCATCGTCTCGCGCAGCGACCTCGTCAAGCTCTCGCTTGCGCACTTCGAGGAAGAGCACAAAAAGGAGCGCTTCCGCCGCATTCCCGTGGGCAACAGCAAGCGGCGCTTTCCGCCGGTGCGCAAGGCGGGGTGATGGAAACGGCGCGCGTCTACTGATGCAGCGCCAGCCCCTTCACGGCCTTGTCGACCGCGTTTTTCGGGCCGTATAACGCGATTCCCACCAGATCGGGATTCTCCGGGTCCTCGGCGCGAAAAACCTCGCGGTTCGCCGCGTCGTGGCCCGTCGAGAACATGGCGTGCACATACGGCACGATCGTGAGTTCGCGCGACACGCCGCGCCGCAGCGCCGCCTGCAATCCCCCGACATCGGCGCCATAGATCATCATCGGCTGGCCCAGCATCCTGCCGTAACGTTGCCCGCGCGCGTCTTCGTAGGGCTCGCCAAGCGCTTCGGGCACCGCCGCCGCAATGCCCGTGGCGAGAAACGCGGTCACATTGAGCTTCTGCCAGACCGCGAGGTTTTCCCGCACGACCAGCGCGACTTTCGTATCGAACATGCTGCCTCCTTTTTCGAGGCAGTCATGATCCGCGAGACGCCGCTGCAAGTCTGGAACGTTTGTGCACGACGGCTTGGGCCGCCCGGAAGCCGCACATCTCAGTGCAGATGCCGCAGCTTGTCCGGATTGCGCATCACGTAAATGGCCGTGACCTTGCCGTCTTCGATCTCGAGCGCGGTGGTCTGCAACTCGCCATCGGCCTCGCGCGAGACGAAGCCGGGCAGGCCGTTGATGAAACCCGCGCGCACGAAAGTCGAGCCATTCTTGCGGAACAGGTCGGCTAGCTGCGCATGCAGCTTCATCACACTCTCGAAGCCGAACACCGGGCGGCCGATCGCCGGGCGCTTGCCGCCGCCGTCCGCGTGCAGGCTCACGTCATCGGCAAGCATGGCGCCCAGCGCGCTCATGTCGCCGCTGCGCGACGCCGCGAAGAACGCCTGCGCCAGTTCGAGGCCGCGCGCTTTCTCCACATGAAAACGCGGGCGCGCCTCTCGCACATGAGTGCGGGCGCGCGCCGCGAGCTGCCGGCATGCGGCGCTCTCGCGCCCGATCGTGGCCGCGACTTCGTCGAATTCGAGCCCGAACACGTCGTGCAGCAGGAACGCCGCGCGCTCCAGCGGCGAGAGGCGTTCGAGCGCGAGCATGAGCGGCAGCGTGACGTCCTCCTGCTCGTCTTCTTCGACGACCGGGTCGGGCAGCCACGGACCGACATAGGTTTCGCGCTGATGCCGCGCCGATTTGAGCTGGTCGAGGCACATGCGCATCACCATGCGGCGCAGGAACGCCTCGGGCACGCGCACCTCGTCGCGCTCCACGTCCGCCCAGCGGATGAACGCGTCCTGCACGATGTCCTCGGCGTCGGCAACCGAGCCGAGCATGCGGTACGCCACGCGGATCAGCTTGCGCCGCAGCGGATCGAAACTCGCCGCGGCGTCCGTGAGGCCAGCGTCCGTCATGCGGCAACCATCTTCCTGGCCATGGCCTTCGCCGCCGCCGGATCGACCCACAGGCCGAAGCCGACCGCAAGGCGGTTCCAGCCGTTGATCACATTGATCATCAGCGTGAGCTTCACCTGCTCCTCCTCGGTAAAGTGGTCGGTGAGCGCCGCGCGTGCCTCCTCCAGCACATGACCTTCGGAAAGGCGCGTGAGGGCGTCGGTCCAGCCGAGCGCCGCGCGTTCGCGGTCGGTATAGCAAGGCGCTTCTTTCCACGCGGAAAGCAGGTAGAGACGCTGTTCGGTCTCGCCTTCCTCGCGTGCGTGGGCGGTATGCATGTTAAGACAATTCGCGCAGCCGTTGATTTGCGACGCGCGCACCTCCACCAGCGCAATGAGGCTCGGCTCGAGGCTCCCGGACACGGCGAGCGAAGTGCCCATCCAGGACTTCATCAGGGTCGGGGCGGCGGCGAACAGGTCGAGCTTGGCAGTCATGTTGCATCTCCTTTCGGTTGGGTTGCCATGACATGACGAGACAGCCTGGGCCGCGTGTGACATTGGGGCGAAAAAAGTTCGTTAGCGACAATTGCGCCGCCTCGGCCGGTATCACGGCCGGAGGCGGCTCGTCACGGCGCATCACTCTTTGGCCGACTGCGCGGCGGCTTGCTCGATGACCTTCGCCACTTCCGCCGGATGCGACATGTAGACCACGTGGCTCGAATTGATCTCGACCGTCTTGCTGCCGGCGCGCTGGGTCATGAAGCGTTCCAGATCGGGATTGATCGCGCGGTCCGCCGTCGCCACGATGGCCCAGCTCGGTTTCGTTCGCCAGGCGGCGTGCGCGATCGGAACGCCGAATGACTGCGCGGCGGGCGTGACCTGCGAGATGGCCATGAAGCGGGCCTCGGCGGCGGGCAGGTCGGCGGCGAAATCCTCGTGGAAATTCGCCGGGTCGATATACAGGTGGCCGTCGGCGGTGGCCTTGATCGCCTGGGTGGCCGGCGGCGTCTTCTTCGTCAGTTCGAGCGGCGATTCTCCCGTATCGGGCTGGAACGCGGCCACATAGACGAGACCCGCGACCTTGTCGTCATTCCCCGCCTCGGTCACGACCGCGCCGCCGTAGCTGTGGCCGACGAGGATGCTCGGGCCGTCCTGGGCGTCGATCACGCGGGTCGTCGCCTTCACGTCGTCGTCGAAGGACGTTTCCGGCTCCTGCACGACGGACACCTTATAGCCGTCGCGCGTGAGGATCTTCGACACGGCCTGCCAGCCCGAACCGTCGGCGAAGTAGCCGTGCACGAGCACGATGTTCTTGACCGGTGCGGCCGTGGCGGCCTGCGAGCCGAGCGCGGCGGCGCAAAGGGCAACGGCGGCGGCGATGCGGGTGACGTATGAGGAAATCTTCATTTTCATGCTCCAGGTGATTTTGAGGGCTCGACAGGGCGTCGCCTGTTCGATGCAGCCATCCTACTAGTAGGATGGCTGAGGAGCAAGAAAAATTTTGCAGGGGCTTGGGGGTGGCAATGGGCTCCCGCTCCGCGTAAGCTGTCGGTAATTCAACCGACTAGATGGTAGGCAAAATGACAGTAAACGGCGAACTGACGGCCGACAGGATCATCGCGGCGGGACGGCAGCTCATCATGCGGCGCGGCTACAACGGCTTCAGCTATGCCGACATCGCGGATGCGATCGACATTCGCAAGGCCAGCATTCACCACCATTTCCCCGCCAAGACCGATCTCGTGGTGGCGGTGCTGGACGCGTGGCAGGAAGCGCTCGACGCCGATGTGGCGGCGCTGGAGGCGAGCGGCGCGGACGCCATCGCACAGTTGCGCGCCTACATCGGCCATTGGGAGCGCTGCATTGCCGACGACACGGCTCCGTTCTGTGTCGCGGGCATGCTGGGCGCCGAACTGCCTTCGCTGCCCGAAGAAGTGGCTCAAGGGGTGAAGACGTTCTTCGATCGCCTGACGGCGTGGCTCGAGCGGGTGCTCGAAGCCGGCGTGAAGGGCGATCTCCTCAAACTGGATTCGTCGGTTCACGCCGAAGCGGCCACGCTCGTCTCGCTGGTCTACGGCGCCATGCTCGCTGCGCGGGCGTATGCGAACGTCGAGCTGTTCAAGCAGGTGACCGAGGATGCGGTCGAAAGACTGGTCAAGCCTCGCAAACGCACCCGCTCCACCGGTCAGGCGACCGAGTAGCCGCCGTCGGCCACCAGCGCGTGGCCTGAAACGTAGCTCGAGTCGTCGGAGGCGAGGAACGCCACGATCGTCGCCATCTCCTGCGCGGTGCCCCAGCGGCCAGCGGGCGTGCCGGCGGCGAACTGCTGCTGCACTTCGGCCGATGGCCAGATGCCGCGATGATGGAACGGCGTCTCGATCAACCCCGGGCACAGTGCGTTTACGCGTATGCCTTGGCGGAACCATTCGATCGACGCCGATTTGGTCATGCCGACTACCGCGTGCTTGCTCGCGATATACACCGACGCGTTCGCGAAACCGATCAGGCCGCCCATCGAGGCGTTGTTGATGATGCTGCCCGCGCCTTGCTCGAGCATGACCTGCGCTTCGTATTTCATCGCGTTCAGCACGCCGCGCACGTTCAGGTCGAAGACCATGTCGAATCTTTCGGAATCCTGTTCGATGAGCGGCGCGAATACGCCCTCGGTTCCCGCATTGTTGAAGGCGATGTCAAGGCGCCCGTAGGTCTGCACCGTGTAATCGACGAGACGCTCGATGTCGACCTCTTTCGAAACGTCCGCCACGAAGGTCGACGCTTCGCCACCCTCGCCCGAAATCTGCTGCACGAGCTGGTCGAGTTCGTCCTTGCGGCGGGCCGCCACGACGACCTTTGCGCCGCGGCGGGCGAGTTCGACGGCCGAAGCGCGGCCGATACCGGAGCTTGCGCCGGTCACGAGTGCAATCTTGCCTTCGAGCTGCCGTTGTGTGCTGATCGTGTTCATGATGTCGTCCTTGGTTCCAGTGGATATTGCGCAGGGTCTGGCGCGCTTGTCACGGCTACATTGCCTCACGCCTGGAACGAAGTATGGATACCCAGCCCTCGAAGGTGAATGGAATAATCGCGCTTTCACAATTCCTGATTTGGGAATTTTCAACGACAATGACTCGTCCTTCTCAGCGCAGGAACAATCATGCTCAATCGCCTTGATCTCCTGAGGATCTTCCTGGCCGCCTCGTCGTGTACGAGCTTTCGCGAAGCCGCCGCGCGACTCGGCGTTTCGCCGCAAGTGGTCACGCGCGCGGTGCGTGAGCTGGAGGAGCAACTGAGGGAAACCCTGTTCCATCGCAATACGCGACGCGTGCAGATCACGACCTTCGGCCAGTCGTTCGTCGCACGCGCGCAGGCCGCGCTAGCAGGCGTCGACGGTCTGTTCGGCCAGGCAAGCATGAGCGACGACGCAATGGGCGTTGTGCGCATTACTGCGCCGTCAGCCTTGGGCCGCTACTACGTACAGCCGATTTTGATGGAATTGATGGCCCGCCATTCCGGTCTGATTGCCGATCTCAGACTCTCGGATGCCCCCTCGGCCGTCGTGGACGAGCAGATCGACCTGGGCGTGCGTGTGGGCGCAATTGGCGACAACCGGTTTGTCGCGCGCGCTATCGGTCCACTACCGGTGTGGACTGTCGCGTCGCCTGCATTGATCGCGCGGTTGGGAGAACCGAAGAACTTGAAGGACCTCGAAGCACTGCCTGTGACGTGCCTGATCGATCCCGCAAGCGGTCGTCCGTGGCCATGGATGTTCCGCGGCGAACGCCACTTCCAGCCGGCTGCACCTGCATTCGTAACCAACGATACTTCCGTGGAGGTCGAAGCAGCTTGCGCTGGAATTGGCTTCAGCCAATGCACCGAATATCTGATTCGACCTTACATTCAGCGAGGTCAACTCGTCCGGCTTCTACCTCGCCTCGATCCCGATCCCTGGAAGCTATACGTCTACCGTCCCCAACGCGGCCCGGTGTCGAGGCGAGTCCGTGTCGTATTCGACGAACTGGTTGCCAGACTTCCCCTCGCAACGTTGCGTGAGTAGCTGGCGCGCCCCGAAGAGCGAACGTCAGTTCAACGCGAAGTCTGAAACCGGGCTAGATACGCGTCGCCAGGAGTTTGATCCCGGCGATCCCGAATACGACAGCGCTGCGACCGTCGCCCAAAGCGTTGCTCGGCCCGGCACTCGCGGTGCCGACGAAATACGCTGTGTAGGCAAGCAGCAGGTTGGTCGAGAAGAAGGCGTTTCCAGTCATGATTGAAAGGGGTTTCAAAACGTTGACATGCGATGCAAGCATGCTCCGGACGCTCCAGTGCCTGCTACTGGGGGGCAGGCGAATTCAAAAGCTTGCTCAACGGCTTCAGCGGGCCTATTGGGAAGAGCGAGAACGTCATCAAATGCGCTTTCCCCAAGGGCAGTGCCTCGAGCATTTCATGCGCTTGGTCGACGTCCGTTACGTTCAGGATGAATGCCACCCCGGCCCGGTCTTGCAGTGAATACCACTGATCAATCTTGCCCTCGAGGTAAAGCTGCGCCGTCTCGCGCACTTCGGTCGGAAGCGTGTGTTGGACAAGTTGCATGTCCGTTCCCGGCGGAAAAGTGCCGATCGCCAGAATCTTCGTGGTTGGCGTGGCAGGCATAGGCATGGTTTGCGACATGGAAACTCCAGCAGAAGCGACCAGCACAGAGGCGATGGTCGAATTAAGAAGAAGGCGTTTCATTCAGCGTCCAGTGACTGTGGTGCGAGCCGCTGATGCTCCGGACCAATGGCTGGTGCCAAGGTATCATCGCTATTCGCACGCGGCTATCCATCACATTGTTGACGGGCCATGAAGCAGAACTTCACAGTCAGGCAGGGCGCGCTGGACGGCGTGGAAGTGTTCCTGAGCGTTGCCCGGCATCGCAGTTTTCGCAAGGCGGCCGCGGAGCTCGGTGTGACGCCCTCGGCTATCAGCCAGACAGTACGTGTACTCGAAGCGCGCATTGGCGCAGCGCTCTTCATCCGCAACTCGCGCAGTGTCGGCTTGACCGAAGCCGGCGAACAGTTTTTCGCGCGCGCCAAGCCCGCCTTCGAGGAGCTGGTCGCCGCCAGTGAGGTGGCGCGTGGACTCGGCCAGCGACCGGCGGGATTGCTGCGCCTCTCGGCGCCGCGCGCGGTGATCCCCACTCTGCTTGAGCTGGTCACGTCGTTCTGCAAGGCTTATCCCGAGGTCGAGGTGGAGCTTGCTGCGAGCAAGGAGGTGACCGACCTTGCTGCCGAAGGCTTCGACGCCGCTGTCCGGCAGGGGCATCTCGTTGCTCCCGATATGGTCGCGGTGCCGATGACGCCGCCGTTCCGTCTCATCGTCGTCGGCAGCCCGGCCTACTTCGCCGGGTCAGGCCCGCCCGCTCACCCGAACGACCTGCGCCAGCATGCCTGCTTGCGATGGCGGTGGTCCAACGGCGCGCTCGCCCTATGGTCCTTCAACGACGAAGACGAGCCGATCGAGATCGCCGTATCCGGCCCCCTCATCGCCAGTGACTTTCCCACCGTGCTGGGCGCTGCGTTAGAAGGACTGGGCCTCGCCCAGGTACCCGAGCCGCTGGCCGCTGCCGGGTTGAGATCGGGTGAACTGATCGAGGTGCTGGCGGCCTACGCGCCGATGAGGCCGGGGGTGTTTCTCTGCTATCCGGACCGCCGTCAGGTCATGCCGAAACTGCGCGCGTTCATCGACCATATGAAGAGCCGCACGGCGGGCGATGGAAAAGTCCGCGTAAAAGCTGATGCAAAACGCGCAGGGTCGCGAATAGAAAGCTGATGCCGCAAAGCATTCACAAACGCCGAACGCTAACAAACATCCCCTGCGCCGCGCAGCGCGAAGCGCTCGCACCATCGTCCTACAATGTCGCATAGCCATACGTCGCCACGACATCACCGGCGCAAACCTCTCTTTCCCAGGAGCAGACGATGCCAAAGATGCACGTAGTGCAGGTAGCAAAACCCGGCGCCCCTCTCGAACTGGTCGAGCGCGATATTCCCGAGCCGCCCGAGGGACACGTCCTCGTCAAGGTGCAGGCCTGCGGGATCTGCCATAGCGATTCCCTCACGAAGGAAGGCCAGTGGCCCGGCCTGCAGTTTCCTCGCGTGCCCGGCCACGAGATCGCAGGCGTGATCGAAAAGCTTGGCCCACGCGTCGACGAATGGAAGGTTGGGCAGCGCATCGGCGTGGGCTGGCACGGCGGACACTGCGGCCATTGCGAACACTGCCGTCACGGCGACTTCGTGCTATGCAAGAACGGGCAGATTCCCGGCATCAGCTACGACGGCGGCTATGCCGACTACATGGTGGCGCCGCAGGAAGCGCTCGCACGCATGCCCGACGACCTCTCCGACGTCGACGCCGCGCCGCTCCTGTGCGCGGGCATCACCACCTTCAACGCGCTGCGCAACAGCGGCGCACGCGCGGGCGATGTCGTGGCGATTCTCGGCATAGGCGGTCTCGGCCATCTCGGCGTGCAGTACGCCCGCAAAATGGGCTTCGTCACCGTCGCCATCGCGCGCGGCCAGGACAAGGCGCCGCTCGCGAAACAGCTCGGCGCGCATCACTACATCGACAGTTCCTCGCAGGACGTCGCGCAAGCCTTGCTCGCGCTGGGCGGCGCGCGCGTGATCCTCGCCACGGCCACGAGCGGCAAAGCCATGAGCGCTGCGCTGGGCGGGCTCGGCCTGAACGGCAAGCTGATCATGATCGGCGTATCGGAGGAGCCCGTGGAAGTGCCGATCACGCAGTTCATCATGGGCCGCCACTCAGTGCAGGGCTGGCCCTCGGGCACCGCCGCCGATTCTCAGGATACCCTGGCATTCAGCGCGCTCTCGGGGGTGAAGCCGATGATCGAAGAATATCCGCTGTCGCGCGCGGCAGAAGCGTATGAACGGATGATGAGCGGCAAGGCGCGCTTTCGCGTGGTGCTCAAGCCCGGCGCCTGACGCGCATCGAGGCGAAGTGCGGTGCGATGCGGCGCTGGGAGGCTGGCACCGCATCGGCTTTTCACTACCGTCCCGTTTGCGGCCCGGCCTCGTCCTTCGCGAGGCCGGTCTCGTCGACATAGCGATCGACAGCACTGCTCACGGTCGGATCGAAGCGCTCCGGACCGATGTCTTCGAGCAAATCGAAGCGCTTGAGCTTGTCGCGCACCGGGTCCTTCATCTCAGCGAAATGCAGCGCGATGCCGCGCTCGCGCAACGTATGAGTCAGTTCGCGCAGCATGTCGGCGGACGTGACGTCCACACTCGTCACGGGCTCCGCCGCCACCACGACCCGGCGCACCGGCGTGGGCGACGCTTCCACCGCCTCCATCAGGCGCTGCTGAAATAATTCGGCGTTCGCGAAAAACAGCGGCGCGTCCCAGCGAAACAGCACGAGTCCCGGCGTGCGCACCGCTTCGGGATAGCGCTCGATGTCGTGATAGCCGCGCAAGCCCTCCACACGGCCGAGCACTGCGAAATGGGGCCGCCAGCCGTCCCAGAGGAATTCGATCACGGCGATCAGGACGGCAAGTCCAATGCCGGGAATCGCCCCGAAAACCGCGACTGCCACGAAGCAACCGATCGACAGCCAGAACTCCCACTGCTGAATCCGGTAGATGCGTTTGAGATCCGCGATTTCGAACAGGCCGAGCGCGGCGGCAATCACCACGGCGGCGAGCGCGCTATTGGGCAAATAGCGCAACAGATTGGGCGCGACCATGAGCAGCGCCGCCACGGCGAGCGCGCCGACTACGCCGGTTAGCTGCGTGCGGGCGCCGGCGGCTTCGGCAACCGGCGTGCGCGAGGCGCTGCTGCTGATCGGAAAGCCCTGGAACAAGCCGGCCGCGAAGTTCGCCACGCCGAGGCCCACCATCTCCTGGTTCGGGTCGACGCGCGCATGAAAGCGCGCTGCATAGGTGCGCGAGAGCACGCTCGTATCGGCGAAAGCGATCAACGCGACGGCCGCGCCGCCCAGCACGATCTTGACCAGGTCCGCGTTGGCGACCCATGGCAGCGAGAGTCCAGGCAAACCCTGGGGAATCGTGCCCAGCACTTTCACGCCCACGGTGTCGAGATGAAAGAGACTGACCGAGAGCGTGGCCACGATCACGGCAATCAGGATGCCGGGTACTTTATCGAAGCGCTTGAGCGCGAGGATCAGCACGAGGCTTCCCGCACCCACGGCGAAGCTGTACCAGTTCGCCTCGCCGCGCGCGACGCCCTGGGCGAGGCTGAGCAGGTCTCTCATCGGCCCCTGCTCGTCGATGGAGATGGCGAAGAGCTTCGGCAACTGGCTAATGAGCACGGCGAGCGCAATGCCGTTCATGTAGCCATATCGAATGGGCTTGGACAGCAGCTCCGTGATGAAGCCGAGGCGCAACAGCCCCATGACCACGCAGACGAGCCCGGAAACGATCGCCATCATGCTCGCCACGCCGATGGCGCGTGCGGGGTCGCCGCCCGCTACCTGCACCACCACGGCGAGTATCGGCGCGGCAAGCGCGGAGTCGGGGCCGAGCACGAGAATGCGGCTGGGCCCGAAAATGGCGTAGGCCAGCAGCGGAATGATCGTGGCATAGAGACCGTATACACCCGGCACACCGGACGCCGCCGCGTAGGCGATGCCGACCGGCACGAGCATGGTGGTCAGCACGAGTCCCGCAGCGAGATCGTTGAGCAACCAGGCGCGTTGATAAGTCCTGAACAACGTGACGCCGGGCAGCCAGCGCAACCAGGGCTGGCTTGCGCTGGCACTGGCGGGCTGTGCGTTGGGGGAAGCAGGTCTTTCCATTTCCATTGGCCGGTTAATTGTCGTGAGAATGCTGGCGCTGGGAATCGTGGAGCCGACGGCGTGCGCTAAAAAGAATAGGTGAAATATGCGTGTCACAAAAGACGCCGCGGTCCGCTGTCTTGACGCCGGAGTCCTGAGCGCGGGCTCATGCTGCCCTCCGGCACTTTTTCGGGCATCGCCCGCGACCACTGCGCCAACCGGGTGCGCCGTATCGCCCATCGCACTGCTGCGGTGCACAACACATCTCGCGCCGAGTTTTTGCGAGGCGCACCCAAAACCCCAAGCGGCATGGCTTTGCGGCCAACGGACAAACTGGCACGCACTTTGCTGAACCCTCATGCGCGCCCAGCGATGGCGCGCAATGCACCGATTAACCGTCGAAGACGTCATGCCGACGACCACCGAATCCTCATGCTGCGCGTACTGCTCGTAACCGACACCGACAAGCCTATCGGCGACCTGCGCGACGCGCTCGCCAAGCTCGGCTACGACATGCTCGCCGAGCCCGCCACGCCGCAGGCGCTGCATCGCGTCGTCGAGCGCGAGCGGCCCGACGTCATCATCATCGACACCGAGTCGCCCTCGCGCGATACGCTCGAACAACTCGCGGTGATGAACGCCACCGCGCCGCGCCCGGTGCTGATGTTCAGCCACGATGCCAACCAGCAGCTGATCCGCTCGGCCGTGAATGCGGGTGTGACCGCCTATCTCGTGGAAGGGCTCGCGAGCGAGCGCCTTGCACCGATCCTCGAAGTCGCGCTCGCGCGCTTTGCACAGGAAGCGCAGTTGCGCGAGCGTCTCACGCAGGCCGAAAACGAACTGGCCGAGCGCAAGCTGATCGACCGCGCGAAGCGCATCCTGATGGAGCAACAGAAGCTGACCGAACCCGCGGCCTACGCGGCGCTGCGCAAACGCGCGATGAACGAGAGCGTGAAGCTCGCCGAAGTCGCCCGCCAGATCGTCGCGCTCGCGCAAGCGCAGGAACGACCCGATTGAGCAGGAACGAAGCTCGCCCATGAACGCCACCCCTACCCTCGCCGCGCCCGAGAAAACCCATCTGAAGATCGGCTTCGTGCCGCTCGCCGACGCCGCGCCGCTCGTCGCCGCGAAGCTGCTGGAGTTCGGCCACGCGCACGGCCTCACGCTCGAGCTCTCGCGCCAGCCCTCGTGGGCGGCGCTGCGCGACAAGCTGCTGTCCGGTGAGCTCGACGCCGCGCATTCGCTCTACGGCCTCGTGTATGGAGTGCAGCTAGGCCTGGGCGGCCCGCAGACCGACATGGCCGTGCTGATGGTGCTCAACCGCAACGGCCAGGCCATTACGCTCTCGAACCGTCTCTCAGATGCGCTCGCCGAACACGGCTCGCTGCCGCGCGCGCTCGCCACGCTCGCGCGCAAGCCCGTGTTCGCGCAGACCTTCCCCACCGGCACGCACGCGATGTGGCTGTACTACTGGCTCGCTTCGCAAGGCGTGCATCCGCTGATCGACATCGAGAGCGTGGTGATACCGCCGCCGCAGATGGTGGCCGCGCTCGCTGAAGATCGCCTCGACGGCCTGTGCGTGGGCGAGCCGTGGCCAGGGCTCGCGCAGCAGCGCGGCGTAGGACGCACGATCATCGCGAGCGGGGCGATCTGGCCGGATCATCCCGAGAAGGTGCTCGCCTGCCGGCGCGATTTCGTGGTGCGCCATCCGAACACGGCGCGCGCGCTCGTACAGACGATGCTCGAAGCGTGCCGCTGGCTGGACGGCGAAGGCAATCGACGCGAGATTGCGCAATGGCTTGCGCGCCCGGAGATGCTCGGTGTGGAAGCCGGGCTGATCGCGGCACGGCTCGAAACGGACACGACATCACGCGCGCCGGGCATGAAGTTCTTCGAGGAAGGCCGCGTGAACTATCCGCACGAATCCGAAGGCGTATGGTTTCTGACGCAGTTCGAACGATGGGGCATGCTCGCGCGCCGAAGCGACTATCGCGAGATCGCGCGCGGCTTGAACCATACCGCGCTGTACGGGCAAGCGGCGGCGGCGATGGGAATCGCGCGGCCGGCCGGGGCGGCCACCGCGCCGTTCGTCGATGGACGCGTTTGGGACGGGGAGGACGCGGTGGGGTATGTGGAGGGATTCGGTATCAAGGCGTAAGCGCGGCTGGCCGCGCCCAGCCGCTTACTTCACGACGACCTGCGTGTGCCCCACGACAGGCGGCTTCTCGAAGTACGGGCCGACGAGCCGGCGCCATTCCTGAAAGTCATCGGACTCGCGAAAGTGCACCATGTGATCTTCGACGGTATCCCACTGCACGACGAGCACATACTGGTTCGGCTCTTCCACGCCGCGCTGCAATTCCACGCTGCGGCAGCCGCGTGCGCGATGAAAGAGCGGCAGCGCCTGCGCCACGTTTGCCTCGAATTCGGCGTTCTTGCCTGCGCTCACCGTGATATGCGCCATCTCGTAGACCATCCTGTTCTCCTTGTGATTCGCGTTGATTCGCGTTGATTCGCGTTTGATCCGCCACTGCAGTCAGTGTGTTTTCAGGCGTTCGATGACTTCGTCCGCAATCGCGAGCGAAGCCGTCAGCCCAGGCGACTCGATGCCGTAGAGGTTCACGAGCCCGCTCACGCCGTGCTCGCGCGCGTCCTGGATCACGAAGTCGCCGCCATGCTTGCCCTCGGCCAGCTTCGGGCGAATGCCAGCATAACCCGGTTGCAGCGCGTCGTCAGGCAGCGCGGGCCAGTAAGTGCGAATCGCCTCGTAGAATTTCGCCGCGCGGCCTGGGTCCACGGTGTAGTCGATCGTGTCGATCCATTCCACGTCCGGACCGAAGCGCGCCTGGCCGCCCAGGTCGATCGTCAGATGCACGCCCAGGCCCCCTTCCTCCGGCACCGGATAGATGAGCCGCGAAAACGGCGCCGCGCCCGCCAGCGAGTAGTAATTGCCCTTCGCGTAGCGCCCCGGCGGAATCGATTGCGCCGGCACGCCTTCGATGCATGCCGCGATCTGCTGCGCGTAGAGGCCCGCACTGTTCACCACGCGCGTGGCGAGCAATTCCATCGGCTCGTCGCCGCCTACCTTGAGGAGCGTCGGCTGGCCCGGCCGCACGAGGCCCCCCGTGACCGGCGAGCAAAACGCGAGCATGCCACCCGCCGCTTCAAAGTCGCCCTGTAGCGCGAGCATCAAACCGTGGCTGTCGACAATGCCCGTGGAGGGCGATTCGAGCGCCGCCACGCACTCGAGCGCGGGTTCCCGTGCGCGCGCCTCGCCACGGTCGAGCCAGCGCAGGTCGTCCACGCCATTGGCGGCGGCCGCCGCGCGAATCGCGCGCAGCGCGTCGAGCTGCCCTTTGTGCGTCGCGACGATGAACTTGCCGCAACGGCTGAACTCCACGCCCTTCTCCTCGCAATACGCGTAAAGCTTGTGCTTGCCTTGCACGCACAGCCGCGCCTTGAGTGAGCCTTGCGGGTAGTAAATGCCCGCGTGTATCACTTCGCTGTTGCGCGAGCTGGTGCCCGTGCCGATGGCGTTTTCCGCCTCGACGAGGACGGTTTCCCAGCCCTGCTGCGCGCACGCGCGCGCAACCGCGAGACCGACCACGCCCGCGCCGATCACGACGCAATCCACCGTATCCGTCATGAAACTTCCTTTCTCGTCACGCGAGTGCTGTTGCGACTGGCGTTATTTTGCCCAATTCGCGAGCCTTTCGTGAAAGGATGCGCACCATGAAAAAAAGCCGCCCGATCAGCCGATCGGGCGGCGTCAAACAACCGCCGGAGATGATGAAGCTAGCGGTGCATCAGAAGTGCGTATGCAGGCCCACGCGCGCAACCGCCTGGCTCTGACCGCTCGAAGCGCCGTCCGAGGAGTTCATGCCGTTGATCTGCGCGAGACCGCCCGAGCTGGCGCGCTGGTACACGCCCAGCACGTACACGCTGGTGCGCTTGGAAAGCGCGTAATCGACGATCGCCGCAACCTGGTGCGCGTGATTGTTGTCGACCACGTCGTTGCCCTTCATGTACATGTACGACGCGCCGGCGCTGAGTGCAGGCGTGAAGTTGTAGTGCGCGCCCACCGAGCCCTGATACACCGAGCCGCCGTTGGCCGAGTTGTGCACGGTGGTGAAGAGCGCGTTCGTGATCCAGCCGCCGAAACGGTAGTGCGCGCCGATACCCCAGTTGCGCACGCTCACGTCGCCTTCGCCCGTCACGACGGTCTTGAGGTTCGTATAGGCCGCGTTCACGCCGAAATCATGTGCCGAGTAGTTCAGCGCGAAGCTCGTGCCATTGGCCGTGCCGATCGAACCGGCCACGCCGCCGAAGCTGTACATCGCGCCCGCGCTGAAGCCGCCGAACGTCGGCGACAGATACTTCACCGAGTTGTTGACGGTTTCGCCAGCCATGCGGTCCCAGTCGAACGAACCAGTCGGGTTGTTCGGCAGCGCGAGCTTCTGGAACGGACCTGCGCGGAAATCGTAGAAGTGGCCCGAGAGCTCCGCCGGATCGTTGCCCGCGAAATACAGCGAGTCCGTCATGAAGTCGTACTGGTTGCCGAGCGTGAGCTTGCCCAGCTTGTCGTTGCTCAGACCCAGAATCGACGTACGGCTGAAAAGACTCTTGTTCGGCATGAACGCGCCGTTGTCCACCTGGAACTGGTTGACGAGCTGGAAGAAGGCCTTCGTGCCGCCGCCCAGGTCTTCCGTGCCGGTCATGCCCCACAGGTTCGGGCCGTTCACGCCGTCGTCCATCTTGACGTTGTGCTTGCCGCCCTGGTTGCTCACGTAGGTAATGCCCGTGTCCATCATGCCGTAGAGCGTCACGCTGCTCTGCGCGAACGCCGGTGCAGCACACGCCATCACACCGATGGCCCCCGTAATCGCCCATGCAATCTTTTTGTACTGCTTATGATCCTGCATTCTCCAGGTCTCCTGTTTTGAACAAACCTGTTTATTCGAGCATCGAAGGGTAGCGCTCTCGCCGCCCCGAGATCCGGCGAGCCGCAAGCGAGCGCGCGGCATGTGGGGCCACGCGGGTCAAACGCGTTCGAGTGGGCAAAATGCCCGCCCGAGCGCAAAAGTCAATCAGGAAATCAAACGGTCGGGCAAACGCTCAGACTGCGTCGGGCACCTTGCGCGTCTTCAGGAACGCTTCGAGGGTTTCGCCGCGCATACTGGCGTACATGCCGAGATTCGTGATCTTCACCACGCGCGCGAACTTCTCGAGCACGAAGAAGCACACGCCGTATTGAATGAGGCCGAGCCAGTCCGTCGCGTCGACGAGCGCGCGCTCCTCGCTGGTGAGCGCGGCGGCGTCGTAGGCGGCCGTGCGGTCGCGCAGCCACAGATCGCGCGCTTGCGGCAGACGCATTTCCCAGAAGAAGCGATTCAGGCGCATGGCCTTCATGCTCTGGCGAATGTCGAAGGGGTAGGTGCCCGTCAGTTCCTCGATGCCAACCAGTTGCGGATTCATTGCTGGCCCTCCTCTTCGTACACCGTGACCGCCATCGCCGTGCTGGTCGCGAGATAGTAGTTGCGATGGACTTCGCGGATCTTGCCGCCCAGCGCCCCGCGCATGGCGAGCCACATGATCGTCTCCACGCTTTCGGCGCCGCCAAGGCGCACATAGTCCACATGCTTCATGCGGGCGAGGCGCTCCGGATCGTTCACGATCAGGTCGAGGAACTCCATGTCCCATTCGGTGTTGTTGTAACCGCTGCGCTCGCCGTGCACCTGATGCGAAAGGCCGCCCGTGCCGACCACCACCACGTCGAGATCCTGCTCGAACGATTCGATCGCGCGGCGCAGCGCCTGGCCGATCCGGTAGCAGCGGTTCGCCGTGGGCAGCGGATACTGGAGCACATTCACCTGGATCGGCACCAGCGCCGCGGGCCAGCCGCCTTCGTGCGGCAGCATGAGCGAAAGCGGCGAGTTGCAGCCGTGGTCGAGCGGCTTGTCCTGGAAGATCGTGAGATCGAACTCGTCGTTGACGAGCTGCTCGGCAATATGGATCGCGAGATCGGGGTGGCCCGCGATGTCCGGCAGCGCGCGCTTGCCCGCGCCTTCGTCGGCGAACTCGTGCGTGGCGGAAACGCCCAGTGCGAAGGTGGGATAGCAGTCGAAGAAGAAGCTGTTGGCGTGGTCGTTGTAGAACATCACGAGCGCGTCCGGCTTGCGCTCGGCGAGCCACTTCGCCACCGGTTCGTACCCCTGGAAGAGCGGCGCCCACGCGGGTTCGTTCTGCTTGCCCTTGTCGTACGCCATGCCGATTGTCGGCACGTGCGATGTGCCGATGCCGCCCACTATTCTTGCCATGATCTTGCCCTCTGCTGCTGTTCATGCGGCGCACTCGCGCCGCGCTGGACCCGATGCGTCGGCAGACGCCTTCGATCCATCACTTGGGATACGAAATTACAAAAACGCCGCCCAGACCGTAAGCAAGGGTTAACCACGATTTTTTCCCTTTCCCTCATGAATTCAAGGCTTGTGCGCGCTTGCGCACATTCGGCCGATCGCGCAAACCCGCGCGCCGCAACGGTTTTTGGTATCCTGAAACCCTGTTGCGGGAAGTGCGGCCGATCCGCCCCGGCAACCTCCTCATAAACGAAACAGATATCAAAAGAACGAACTCGCAAGGGCCGCGCGCGCCATACGCCGCGCGCCTCGCCCGCTGCGATTCACGCATGACATGAACGGGACGACCCAGCAAACCATCGTGCAGGCGCTGCGCACGCGCATCCTCTCCGGCGAACTCGAGCCCGGCGAGCGGCTCGTCGAGGCGCAACTCGCCGAGCGCCTCGGCATTTCGCGCACGCCGCTGCGCTATGCGCTGAGTGTGCTCGCCACCGAAGGCCTCGTCGAGCGCTCGGGCGCGCGCGGCTACACCGTGCGGCGCTTTTCGGTGACCGACGTGCTCAACGCCATCGACGTGCGCGGCGTGCTCGAAGGGCTCGCCGCGCGCACGGTCGCCGAGCGCGGCGTGGACCAGGCGCTCGCGCGCGCACTCGAAGACTGTCTGCGCGAAGGCGACGCGATTTTCGCGGCCGGCGTGCTCGACAGCGAAGCGGAAACGCGCTACGCCGCGATGAACGGCCGCTTCCACGCACTGATTGTGGAAGCGGCGCACAATCTTGCGGTGAGTGCCGCGCTCGGGCTCAACGACAAGATTCCATTCGTCTCGCCGGGCACGGTGGTGTTCGACAAGGCCGCGCAGCAGCGTCAGTTCATGATGCTCTCGTATGCGCACCGCCAGCATCACGCCATTGTCGGCGCGCTCGTCAACGGCGAAGGCGCACGCGTCGAGGCGCTGATGAAAGAGCACACGCATATTTCGAAGGAGAGCCTCAATCTTTCGGTCGACCGGCTGCATCTGAGCGCGGTCGACGATGGCGCCGCCGCCGCAGTTGCCATGGTTGCCACGGTCGCCGCATGAGACACGGCGCGTATCCCACCCAAAACGACATAATCGAGCCGTGAGCCAGCCCGAACTCCTGAACCTCGCGCATCTGCGCGCTTTTCGCCTCGTTGCCGACACGGGCAGCGCCACGCGCGCCGCTTCGGCCTTGTATCGCGCGCAATCGGCCGTCACGCGCTCGGTGCAGGAACTGGAGACGGCGCTGGGCGCGCCGCTCTTCGAGCGCAAACCGTCGGGCATGCTGCCCACGGCCGTGGGCCGCGTGGTGCTCGAGCGCTGCGCGCGAATTTTTGGCGAACTGGAAGAACTCGCGCAGTGGTGCGCCGCGCGCCAGGCGCGCCGGCGCGCGTTGAGCGAAGGCACGCTTCCCGCGTATCTGCTCAACACCCGGCGGCTGCAGCTATTCGTCGCTCTCGCGCGGCACCGCCATATGCCGAGCACGGCCAATGCATTCGGCATCAGCCAGCCCGCCGTGAGCAGCGCCATGCGCGTGCTCGAAAGCGGCTCGGGTGTCACGCTCTTCCATCGCGGACCGCGCGGCGTGCTGCTCACGGCCGAGGGCGAGACCTTCCTGCTGCACGTGCGGCGCGCGCTCAACGAACTGCGTCACGTACCCGACGATATTGCGGCGCTGCACGGCAATATCCAGGGCGCGGTGACCGTGGGCGCGCTGCCATTGGGCCGCACGCTGATCCTGCCGGCCGCCATCGCGCGCCTTTCCGCGCAGCATCCGGGCGTGCGCGTCGTGACCGACGAAAGCGCGTATGAACTGCTCGTGGCGGGCCTGCGCGCGGGCGACGTGGACTTCGTGCTCGGCGCGCTGCGCGAAAACGATGCGGCAAGCGGCCTCGGCAACGAACGATTGATGTCGGAAGACATGGTCGTGCTCGCGCGGCGCGATCATCCATTCGCGAAAAAGCATAGCCTCACGCTCAACGATCTGCGTGATGCTCAATGGATACTTTCACGCACGCATTCGCCTTCGCGCGGGCTGCTCGAAGCGCAGTTCCGCCGCGTGAAGCTCAAGCCGCCCCTGCCCACCGTCGAAACCGCCGATCTCGCCGTGATTCGCGGGTTGCTGCTTGGCACGGACATGATCACGGCGCTCTCGGCGCAGCAGTTGCACTACGAAATCGAATCGGGCCAGTTGGTGATTCTCGACGTGCCGCTGCAGCACACACGCCGCGATATCGGGCTGACACTGCGCGCGCAGGGCTCGCCCTCGCCTGCGGCACGCGCGCTGATCGACGCGATCCGGCTCGCGGTGATGGAGGTTGCGCCCGCAACGCGTGTGGTGGAGGGGCGGCGCGCGGGGTGAATCCGCAAGCCCCATGAGACGATCGTCAGCGAGAATCGAAAGTCCGTAGTGCAAAGCGTTGCGCTCGTTCAGTCCAGGCGCTTTTCGAACCAGTGATGGGCATACGGTTCGGCGTTGAATGCATCGACTTCGACGAATCCAGATTGCCTGTATAGCGATATCGCCTCACACAGCGTTCGATTCGTCTCCAGACGAATAACGCGCGCCTTGGCCTGGCGGGCACGTTTCTCCGCCTCGACGATCAAGCGGCGGCCGACGCCCATACCGCGTGCGCAAGGACTCACCCACATTCTCTTGAGTTCGGCCGGGGACTTCTTGTGGAATTTCAGCGCGACACAGCCGATCGGGTCGCCGTGGAGTCTCGCGACGATTAGCGCGCCTGCGGGCGCCGTCAGTTCGACAGCATCTGCCGACAGGCTCAGGGACGGGTCGAATCCGGCTTCAAAACGCTGGTCGAGTTCGCTGAAGTACTGTTCAAAGCACCACCGCGCGTCACTGCTATCCGGGTCCTCGAGCGCAAAATGCACGAGCGATGCCTGCAGCAAACGTTCGACCTCGAACATGGCTTCGACCAGTCGCTGACGCTGTTTCTCTCCGAGAGGTTCGAGCACGCGTAACGCGACCGCGTCGGAGAGCCGTTCGAGTTCAGCCCTTTCGACGAGACCCGCCTCAGTCAGGCAAGCCCGGCGAACCCGGCGGTCTTTCGAATCGGTGAGGACAACGACCAGTTTTTGCCGCTCGAGCGACGCCAGCGTACGGCTGACATAACCCGAATCAAGACTCAGCCGCGCGCGCAGCGTACGGATATCCGCCCCTTCGACACCGATCTCCCATAGCAGGCGCGATTCACCCATCGGGCGGCCTCGTCCGAGGAAATGATCGTCGATAGCGCCGATGCTTTCCGCGACGATGCGGTTAAACCGACGAATCTGAGGAATCGAGGACGCGCTCATATCTCTGACTCTAGTCAGAGATATCGAATCCGTCAACCGCGCATGCATTGCCCCGCTCGTCGAGTCAAACAAATGCGATGCCAGGGTTAACCTCGATAAATATATGCATAACGCACGCCGTAATAGTGGAGATGAGAACGCTAACGTTTGCGCAGAGACTACGAGCAGGCAGGAACCAAGAACCCACTAACCGGAGTCATTGCGCCCGCATCGCGCTCGCAGCCTTCGTCACCGCCCTCGCGGGATGCGGAAATGCCGTTTCGGATTCGGACATCCAGTTCGTCACGGCCGCCATGCCGGCGCAATTCGAGGCGTTCCGCATGTACGGCGCGGTCCCCTTTCGCGACGGCTCACCCGGTTTGTCTGCTCATGCGCCGGCCAGGCTCCAGCAGGGCTGCGAGGCGGTCGTTCGTTCGGCGAAGGGCAGCTTTCGCGAGTCGGTGGTCCTCGACAGCGAATCGGCCGAGTACTTCGAACTCGATGTCTCGCGTACGCCCGACGGATGGACTGTGACAACCGACAGCCTTGCCGCACCGAGCGGCAACTCCGTGGGACTTCGCACCCAGTTCACGAACTGCCTGACCGCAATCAAGGACAAGCTTCGGGCACAGCCGGAGCGGGTACAGTGAGCCATGCTCCCGCATGGCGAACGGGCAGCGTCCGTCCACAAGCAACGCCATGCCCGTTATGAAAGCGCTCTCGCGGCAAGCGAGTTAGCGCGCGGCCGGTCAATCCAGCGACGGCCCAATCTGCGCTGCGAGCGAATCGACCGGGCGTCTGCCTGCCATGGCTACCTCGAGGCCCTGATCGGCAAATGCCTGCGCGATGGCCGTGCCGATCTTGCCGAGCCCGATGATTGCATAGCTCATTGCACCCTCCATTCGTATTCCTGAATAACAGAAAATCACTTTGGCCGATTGTGTGCATCGGTTGTCAGACCTGGCCGATGCCGCCGTCATTCATCAGATCCGCGCCCGTCATATACGAACTCTGTTCGGAGGCGAGAAAGAGTGCCGCGCTGGCCATCTCCTCGGCGCGGGCGAGTCGACCGAGCGGGACCATGCTTTTGTACATGCTCACCAGATCCTCGCGCGTCGCCGACTGGGCGTCGAGTATCGGCGTGTCGGTGACGCCAGGACTGAGCATGTTGACGCGAATGCCGCGATCCTTGAATTCGGCGGCCCAGGTGCGCGCATAGGAACGCAACGCGGCCTTGGTCGCCGCGTAGGCCGTGTGCCCGGGAATGCCCATGACGTGCATGGCCGAAGAAACCAGGATGATCGATCCGCCCCCTGTCATCATCGGCAGCAGCTTCTGCACCAGAAAGACGGGGCCGCGCGCCATGAGGTTGAATGCCTTGTCGAAATGCTCCGGGGTGATGGTGTCGATCGAAGCCTGCTCGGTAAAGCCCGCGTTCGACACGATGATGTCCACGACACCCTTTTCTTCCCTGACCGCCGCGGCGACGCGGTCGAGGTCATCGAGGTTCGCGGCGTCGGCCTGGATCGCAGTCACGTTGCGTCCGATCAGTTTGGCAGCCTCTTCGAGCGGACCTTGCCTACGGCCAAAGATAAAGACGTGCGCGCCTTCGGCGACGAACCGCTGGGCAATCGCCAAGCCGATACCTGTCGTTGCGCCGCTAATGACGGCGACCTTGCCTGTGAGAGTCGACATTGAAATTCCTGCTTGTTGGTGAACGGAATCGACATCGTAATTGCCGCCCCAACGAATGATAATCAGCGGAGTTATCATGAGATCTATTCTTCGAGGGAATGGGTCTCACGAGAGACATGCAATGGATCGATTTCACGAATTGAACGCCTTCATCGCCGTTGTCGAAGCGGGCGGCTTTTCCGCAGCGGCGCGTAGAACCGGCGATTCACAGTCCGCCATCAGCAAGGCGATCGGTGCGCTGGAAAAACGCCTCGGCGTGCAGCTATTGAACCGCAGCACACGCAGCGTGACTCTCACTGATCAAGGGCAGAAATACTACGAGCGCACCAAGCCGTTGCTCGACGAAATCGAGGTAGCCGACAACGAACTGAGCAGCAGCACGCTCGATGTCTCGGGCCTGGCCCGCATCGCCGCCGCCTCGACGTTCGGCCGCCTGCACGTTCTCCCGCTCATTCCCGAACTGCTGTCGCGCCATCCTGGTCTTCGGGTCGATCTCGTGTTGTCGGATTTCGTTCGCGATATGGTGGAGGATCGAATCGATCTCGCGATTCGCGTGGGTACCATCAACGATCCAGATTCGGTCGTGCGGAAAATCGCGAGCACCCCGCTGGTCTGCGTGGGATCGCGCCGCTATTTCGAGCAGCACGGCATACCGAAGGATCCTGCGGAACTCGCGAGGCACAATTGCCTCGTCTATGGCGGTCTGATGGAATCGGCGAACTGGCCGTTTCATGGGCCGCAAGGGCGCTTCAACGTGCCGGTCCAAGGCAACCTGTCGTCCAATAGCGTCGAGACGATACGATCGGCCGTGCTCGCGGGTGTGGGAATCGGCCTCTTCGCGAAGCTCTCGCTCTCCGCCGAACTCGAGCATCCCGACATCGTCACCGTGCTGGACGACTTCATTGGGGACGCCCGTGATGTCAGCATCGTCTGGCCGAGCCGTCGCTTCGTGCCTGCGCGCGTGCGCCGGATCACCGACTTTTTTGCGGATGCCCTACCGCAGCGCTTGTAGAAGCGCGACGGCCTCGAACGCAAGAGATCAGGCAACGCTCGCGAACTGCGGGCGTCGAGTGCCTGCGTCGTTCGACATCGATTCGCGCACGTGGCGCGCGAATTCCTGCGCCGCGGGCTGAACCGTCGCGGGCAATCGCAGGCAGATCGCGAACGGTGGCAGCGCGGGCAAGCCGGTTGCTTGAGGCGCGAGCGTCTCGAGGTCGGCCGGCACCGTGGAGGCGAGCCAGGTCGTGATCGCGAGGCCCGCACGCACCGTCGCAGCGGTCGCCTCGATGTTGCCGCTCTCGAATACCGTGCGCCACGCAATGCCCTCCTCCGCGAGCGCGCCGAGCACGACCGGCCGGAAGGCACATCGCTCGTCCACCATCGACAGCGGCAACGGCCGCTTCTGCCAGGCATCGCTGCCGCGCCCCTTGACCCACACCAACGGCTCGATGCGGACGACTTCGCCTTCGGCTTCGCTCTCGACATATTCGACCAGCGATATATCCACGCGGCCGCTATGCACCGCTTCGCTCAATTCCGGCGACGCCGCACACACGAGCGAAATCTCCACTTGCGGATGCGCATCGGCGAACGCCTTCATCGCCGGGGCGAGCGGTGTCACGAGATCGTATGGCACGCCCACGCGCAGGCTGCCGCGCAGTGATCCGCCCGTCATATCGGCCCAGATTTCGTCGTTCAACTGCAGCAGCTGGCGCGCCTTCACGAGAAATGACTCGCCATGGCGCGATAGCTCCAGCTTGCGCGTCTTGCGCACGAACAGCAGGCAATCCAGCACGTCTTCGAGACGCTTCACCTGCTGGCTCACGGCGCCTTGCGTCATATGCAGCAGATTCGCGGCGACCGTCATGCTGCCGCTGTCGGCGACGGCAACAAAGGTGCGGATCAGATCGAGGTCGAGGTTTCGGCTCATGGATGCATTATGCCGCGTAATGAATCGCATCAGGATTATTGCCTTTGATGATGCGTCGGCGATCCGTACAGTGCAAGTTTCATTCTTCCGGATCTGCACCGATGACCTCGATCCTGCCGCTTCTCCTGTTTGTCGTCATTGCGACCGTGACGCCCGGCGGCGCCACCACGCTCGCCACCGCTTCGGGTGCGCGCTTCGGTTTCGCGCGTTCGATTCCGCTGATGCTCGGCATCGCGATCGGCCTGGCTGTGCTCGCCGCCGTCGCCGGGCTCGGCCTGGGCGGTCTGCTGCTCGCGCTGCCGTCGCTGCAAACGGCGGTCAAGGCAGTCGGCTCCGCGTATCTGCTGTGGCTCGCGTGGCGCATCGCGCGCAGCGGGCCGCCGAACGCAGGTAACGGCCCCGCGCACCCCATCACGCTCGTCAACGGATTCCTGCTGCTATGGCTCAACCCGAAAAGCTGGGCGATGACGATCGGCGCCGCGGCGTCGTTCGCGCTGCTCGCAAGCAGTCCGAACCGACTCGCGCTGCTGCTCAGCGCTGCGTTCGGCGTGGCCGCATGCGTCTCGCTCGCGCTGTGGTGTGCGCTCGGCGTGCTGCTCGCCCGCCTCTTTCGCACGCCGCGCCATTGGCGCATCCTTAACCTTGCGATGGGCGTACTGCTCGCCGCATCCGTCATTCCAGCATGGAGATAACGATGTCTGGTCATCCGTTTGCCGAATCGTTCGACCTCGAAGCCGCATTCGCCGGCGTGTCCGATTACTGGTCGCCGAAAGTCGTCGCCCAGGTCAACGATCAGTACGTGAAGGTCGCCAAAGTGCGCGGGCAGCTCGTGTGGCACGACCACGAGCACGAGGACGAACTGTTCTTCGTCGTGCGCGGGCACCTGAAAATCGAGTATGAGGACGGGCGTGTCGTCGATCTGCCCGCGGGCTCGATGCACGTCGTGCCGCGCGGCACGCTGCACAATCCCGTCGCAGAGGACGAATGCTGGGTCGTGCTGATCGAGCCCGTGCAGACATTGCATACCGGGCGCGTGGAATCGCCGTTGACGAGGACGATCGACGAGCAGTTGGGCCAAGCGCGCTGAGGCGGCCTGGCCCGCGGACATCGACATCGCCGCTTCAAACAAACACCTTTTGCAGCCGACTGGGTTGAGCGCGAAGATACTGCTTCGGCGCCCTGACCTGGGCTCCGAAGTGAGCGGCAGCGTGCCATGGCCAGCGCGGGTCGAAAAGCACCGCTCGGGCCAGCGCGATCAGATCGGCGTCTCCCGTGCTGAGGATGGATTCGGCTTGTTCGAACTCGGTGATCATGCCGACGGCGATGACAGGGAGCGTCGTCGCCTGCTTCACGGCCCGTGCGAAGGGAACCTGATAGCCAGGCCCGACGGGAATTTGCGCGGCGGGGTTCGAGCCGCCACTCGAGACATTGATCGCAGCGCAGCCCCTGGCCTCCAGTGCGTGGACAAAAGCGATCGCGTCGTGCACGGACCACCCGCCGTCCATCCAGTCCGTCGCGGAGATCCGCATCGTCACGGGGCGATCGTGCGAAAACGCGTCTCGCACGGCTTCGAAGACCTCGAGTGGAAAGCGCATGCGGTTTTCCAGCGAGCCGCCGTACTCGTCGTCCCTGTGGTTCGAGAGCGGCGAAAGGAATTGATGGAGCAGATACCCGTGCCCACCGAGGATTTGAATGAAGTTCAGGTCGAGCCGTGAGGCGCGTTGCGCGGCGGCCGCGAAGGCATCGCGAATCGCGGCCAGTCCGCTGCGGTCCAGGGCAGTGGGTGGTGTCTCACCGGCCGCGAAAGCAACCGGGGATGGGCCGTAGGTGTTCCAGCCGTTTGCGCGACCATGAGGAATCTGTGCGCCGCCGTCCCATAACTTCTGCCGCGAGCCTTTTCGGCCGGCATGGTTGAGCTGGATCCCAATCGGCGTGTCGGACCAGCGCCGAACGCTCTGCAGCACGCGCGCCATGGCGAATTCGCTCTCGTCGGAATAGAGCCCTACGTCGCCGTAACTCGTGCGCCCCCCGGGGGTGACCGCCGTCCCCTCGATGGTGAGCGCCGCCGCACCGGAAAGCGCCAGTTGGCCGAGATGAATCAGGTGCCAATCGTTCATCAGCCCTTCTTCGGCCGAGTACTGGGCCATCGGGGCGATCACGATCCGGTTGGCGAGGTTCAGGTTGCCGATCTGTATCGGCGTGAACAGCATTGGATGGCTCGAACCGGTGCCAGTCGTGGCGCCGCTATTCGCGGCGACTTTGCCTGCGGGTGTGGACATGAAAATCTTCTGCCGGGTGATGAGTGACAGGTAGATCGTAGTGGCCACATGACGGAGCGATAATTCGCAGATTCTTCATAAGCCCGATTCCCGACGAGAATAGCCATGAGCGGCAGCATGCGGCCGCGTCAGAGCGGTTATGCTGTGCGTCAACGCAGGAGGCATGCATGGCAGAAACGTGGCAATTCCAGGTCCGCATCACCGTCGTGCCCGAGTCGGCCGATGCGCTGCGGGACAACCGCTCCTACGCGGGGCGCGACTTACTCGAAGCCGTCTTGCGCGATTACGACGCCTCCTTGAAGTGCCAGTTCGACGCATTCGCCGATTATGTCGAAGAGGCGGAACGCGCCGGGCGGGAACGTTATCCGCTATATCAATGGACGAAAGAGACGATCGCCAATCCAGCGAAAAAGGCGAAGTACCTGAAGTCGTTCGCGATATACGTTCGCGGTGAAGCGGTCTACGACAGGGAAAGCGCCGACGGGCTGTATGCTCGGCTCTCGGCCCTCGCTGACCAGCTGGGCATCGAAAGCGTGAACCGGCTCGACACGAACCCGGCCAACAATCCGCAGCCGCCCGCGCGCACGTGAGACAGACACCGGTTCTGCCGCATCGCACCATTGCCCCGGGCCACCAGGCGCTTTGTACTTGCGCCAGATAGCACAGAAAAATATGCCCCAGCCTGCAGACGGCATTCGTTAGAATCTATTTTCGTCGCGACAACAAACCCATCTGCATGGGTGCAGCAGCATCGAATCGCACATGCTGCTCACCTTGTTCATCCTTTATCGGAGGCGAGCGTGTCAGGTTTACTTCCCAATGTCGACCGCGAGGGACTCCTCGAATATTCAGTGGTTTACACCGACCGCTCGATCAATCACATGTCGCAGCTCTTTCAGGGCGTCATGCGGGATATCTCCAGCTCCCTGAAAAAAGTCTACAACGCGAAGTCGGTCGTGATCGTCCCAGGCAGCGGGACTTTCGGCATGGAAGCCGTTGCCCGGCAGTTCGCGACGAACAGGAAGTGCCTCGTCATTCGCAATGGCTGGTTCAGTTTCCGCTGGTCGCAGATTTTCGACATGGGCAGCATTCCCTCTGAATCGATCGTGTTGAAGGCGCGCCCGGTCGAACAGGGAAGGCAGGCCGCCTATGCGCCGCCCCCGGTCGAAGAAGTCGTCGCGGCGATCAAGGAGAACAAGCCCGATCTGGTCTTTGCGCCGCATGTCGAAACCGCATCGGGAATGATGCTGCCCGATGCGTATCTGCGCGCGGTGGCCGACGCCGTGCATGCCGTAGGCGGCATGTTCGCACTCGACTGCATCGCCTCCGGTACGGTCTGGGTCGACATGGAGAAAAGCGGCGTCGATATCCTGATCAGCGCACCGCAAAAGGGCTGGAGCGCGTCACCCTGTTGCGCGCTCGTCATGCTCGGCCCGCTCGCCCGCGAACGGATCGACGCAACGACCAGCACCAGCTTCGCCTGCGATCTTCGCAAGTGGCTGCAGATCATGGAAGCCTATGAGAGCGGCGGATTCGCTTACCACGCGACCATGCCCACGGACAGTCTCGCGACGCTGCGCGACGTGATCAAGGAAACCGAGGCATACGGCTTTGACAAGGTAATGGCGGAGCAGCTCGAACTCGGCAAGCGTATTCGCTCGCTGCTCGTGAGCAAGGGTTTCCGAAGCGTCGCGGCCGAAGGTTTCGAGGCACCGGGCGTCGTGGTCAGCTATTCGGACGACGACGGCATACGATCCGGCAAGAAGTTCGCCGATGCCGGCGTGCAGATCGCGGCTGGCGTTCCCCTCCAATGCGACGAGCCTGAAGACTTCAAGACCTTCCGTATCGGGTTATTCGGCCTCGAAAAACTGCATGACATCGAAGGCACGGTCGCGAGGTTCGCGAAGGCGTTGGACCGCATTCTTTAACCCGCTTCGTCAGGTCATCGCGAAGCGAAACGAGCGCCCTTGCGGCGCTCGTTGTCGTTTTGGCGCCTCGTGTGAAGTCAAACGCTGCGGACTCACGCGTCTGCCGGCGTGTCGACGTAGCGCAGACCCTTTTCGGCCAGGCGCTCGCGCATGCCGTAATAGTCGAGGCCGAGCGTGCCGCCCGCGAGCACCGCGCGCGTCTTTTCTTCCTTGGCGAGGCGCGCCTGGGTCGCTTCCACGACCTTCGCAACGGTGGCGAACGGCACCACGACCACGCCGTCGTCGTCGGCCACGATGACGTCGCCCGGGTGCACGATCTGCTGCGCGCACACCACCGGCACGTTCACCGAACCGAGCGTTTCCTTCACCGTGCCTTGCGCCGAAACGGCCTTCGACCACACCGGGAAGTCCATCGCCTTCAGTGCGCGCACGTCGCGGCAACCCGCGTCGATGATCAGGCCGCGCACGCCGCGCGCCGCGAGCGAGGTGGCGAGCAGCTCGCCGAAGTAGCCATCTTCGCAAGGCGAAGTGGGTGCAGCCACCACCACGTCGCCTTCGCGACACTGCTCCACGGCCACGTGCAGCATCCAGTTGTCCGAGGGCGGCATGAGCACGGTCACGGCCGAGCCCGCGATCGCGGCGCCCGAATAAATGGGCCGCAGATACGTGGCGAGCAGGCCGAGACGGCTTTGCGCCTCGTGCACGGTGGCCGTGCCGGCTTCCTTGAGGATTTCGATGTGACGCGCGTCGGCGCGCGGAATCTGGGTGACGACGACACCACGTTTCATGACAGATCTCCCACCACTGCGGGCGTCAGGCGCATATAGCCTTCCGCGTATTGAATGTCGCGCTTCGCCGTAATGCCGATGTTGCGCTTGGCCTGCACGCCGCGCTGTTGCGCGACACGCGTGTAGTACTCCCAAAGGTGTTCCTGGCCCGCCATGCATTCGATGGCGCGGCGTTTCACGTCCCACACTTCGGTGATGTCGAGGAAGGTGTTCGGAATCCACTCGCACTGCTCGGTCTGGTGCGGTTCGAATGCGTAGACCGGCGGCGCGCCGACGATCTTCTGCCCCGGATTGTGGCCTTCGGCCTGGGCGATGATGCGCGCTTCCTGCGCCACGTGCATCGCGAGCGGATGATCGAAGTTGTACGGGTCTTTCTGCGAATGGCTCAGCACGAACGCGGGCTGCACGTCGCGATAAACGTCGACGAGGCGCAGAAGCGCTTCATCGGAAACGCGCAGCGGGTAATCGCCCAGATCGAAGAACTCGCACTCCGCGCCCAGAATCTCGGCGGCGGCGAGCGCCTCCTCGCGGCGCGCGGCCTTCACTTTCTCGATGGTCATGTCGGGGCCCTTGCGCCAGAGCTTCGCAGACTCGCCGCGCTCGCCAAACGAGAGGCACACGACCTTCACGCGATAGCCGTTCTTCCTGTGCAGGGCAATCGCACCGCCCGCGCGCCATACGAAATCCGCGCTGTGTGCGCTCACCACGAGCATCGATTTTTCAGTCATTTCCGGTTCACCAGACGTCGAACATCACGAAGCCTCATTGTAGGTTTGAGCGCGCCGTGCGAACCAACGAAAGGACTGCCGAAAGGCATCGAATCTGCTTATCGGCGCCGCATGGAACGCGCCTCGAAAACGGGCCAGGCCGCGTCTTGCCCATGCGGCGTCAAGCGTCGCGCTGTGCATTGATTGAGCGCGCAACGACGCTGGACGACGCCGCGCGTTCGCGCGGCGCACGCAAACCTTGTGACCCCGAATTTCCCAAGCTTTCGTTGCGCCCACATCAAATGCCCGAGACTGAAATTGTTGCGTAAACGCCGAATACACCTACTCACAGCAATATTTAAATAACACGCATTCTCATTTGCAATACAACCGCATACTTTTCCGGGCCGCTCGTGGGGCCAGCTCCGCGAGCCCTGTCTGCCCGGCAAAGCATAACCATTCGCCCGGAGCCTGCGCACAGCGCCAAGGCATCACGAGGCGCCGGCGCTACCTTCGCTACGACCTTTTTTATGTCCGCATCCCGTCTGCACCCGCCTTTCAATTTGCCTTCGCATTTCCCCGCTTCCCGGGTTGCGATCCTCGCCGCCATCGCCGTCGCGTTCAGCCTGCCCGCCGCGGCGTTCGCGCAAACCGCCGACGCGCCCGCCGCAGCGAGCGGCGCCGCCGCAACCGGTAGCGCCAGCAACGCCACGCTGCCCACCGTGAAAGTGCAGGCGTCCCAAGAAACGCTGCCGGGCGACCTGCAGCCGACCTTTGGCGGCGGCCACGTGGCGCGCGGCGGCGATTTCGGCGTGCTCGGTTCGCAGAAGAACATCGACGTGCCGTTCAGCATGACGACGTACACCGCGAAGCTGATCGAGGACCAGCAGGCGCGCACCATTGCCGATGTGCTCTCGAACGATCCGGCCGTGCGCACCGCCTACGGTTACGGCAACTTCCAGGAGGTATACGTCATTCGCGGCTTCACGCTCGACAGCGACGATATCTCGCTCAACGGCCTGTACGGCATCACGCCGCGCCAGCTCGTCGAGACGGCTGCGCTCGAGCGCGTGGACATCTTCAAGGGTGCGAGCGCATTCCTGAACGGCGCGGCGCCCAACGGCACCTCGATCGGCGGCAGCGTGAACCTGCAACTGAAGCGCGCCGACGACAAGCCGCTCACGCGCGTGACGCTCGAAGGCAGCGCCTCGGGCGAGTTCGGTACGCATATCGACGTGGGGCGCCGCTTCGGCGACAACGACCAGTTCGGCATCCGCGTGAACCAGTACAACCGCGACGGCGAAACGAGCATCGACAGCGAAATGCGCCGCGCCAACCAGACGGCCGTGGCGCTCGACTGGCGCGGCGAGAAGCTGCGTCTCGAAGGCGACTTCATGTATCAGCGTCAGCACGTTTCGGACGGCCGCCCCGTCGTCTATGTGCTCGGCGACGAAATTCCGGGTGTGCCCTCGGCGACGCACAACTACGCGCAGACCTGGTCGTATAGCGACGCGGAAGACACCGTCGGCATCCTGCGAGCCGAATACGACTTCCTGCCCGGCTGGACCGCGTATGTGACGGGCGGCGTGCGCCACACGAACGAGCATGGCGAATACTTCTCGCCCTACTACACCGATCCCACGACCACGACCGGCTCGCGCCTGGGCGTCGTGCGCAAGGAAGGCGCAATCTCGGCGGAAACGGGCGTGCGCGGCCACTTCAACACCGGTCCGGTGAGCCACTTCGTAACCGCGGGCGCCTCGATCGTGCGCGTGGAAACGCAGTCGGGCTGGACGCTTTCCAATTCGTTCCCGACCAGCCTCTACAGCGGCGTGCAGGTGCCGTATCCGGCGACGGCCTATCAGGCCGGCATGGACGGCAACCCGCCGATCACGGCACTGAACCTGATGCGCAGCGTCTCGGCCTCGGACACGCTCGGCTTCTTCCACGACCGCGTGCTGTTTACGGTGGGCGTGCGTCACCAGGAGATCCTGTCGAACGGCTACTCGTCGTCGACGCTGCTGCAGACCTCGAACTACAACGACTCGATCACCACGCCGCTGTTCGGCCTCGTCGTCAAGCCGTGGGAGAACGTCTCGATCTACGCGAACCGCAGCGAGTCGCTTTCGGCGGGCGGCATTGCGCCTCAGGGCACGACGAACTACGGCGACCAGCTCGCGCCGGAGCGCACGAAGCAGTATGAAGTGGGCGCGAAGTACGACAACGGCAAGTACGGCGCGCAGCTCGCGCTGTTCCAGCTCGAAAAGCCGCAGACCTACACCAACAGCGCGGGCGCCTATGTGGCCAACGGCAACGAGCGCCATCGCGGCGTGGAAGCGTCGGTGTTCGGCGAGGTGTACAAGGGCGTGCGTCTGATCGCGGGCGCAACCTGGATCAACGCCGTGCAACTCGACACCGACGGGGGTTCGACCGACGGCAAGACCCCGGTAGGCGTGCCGAGCTTCCTGCTCAACCTGGGCGCCGAATACGACGTGCCCGGGGTGCAGGGCCTCACGCTTTCGGCACGCTGGACGCATACGGGTCCGCAGTATTTCGATGCGGCCAACACCATGTCGATCAAGGCGTGGGACACCGTGGACATCGGCGCGCGCTATGCGACGAACGTGTTCGGCCGTCCGACTACGTTCCGCGCCAATGTTTATAACCTCGCCAACAAGGCGTACTGGTCGTCGACCAACGGTGGCTATCTGACGATGGGCGCGCCGCGTACCGTGTTGTTCTCGATGACGACGGACTTCTGACCGGCGATCGTCAGCGCGTCGCTAGACGGACGAAGGGCCGGGCAGTTCATCTGCCAGGCCCTTTTTGCCTTTGGCGCATGTGTATGGGCGATCGACGTTTGCTACCCGCCCACCACCGTGATCGCAAACCCGTCCCAGCCTTTGCTGCCCACCGTCTGCACAGCCGTGGTCGCAAGCCGCCTGTCGTTTCCAAGCATGTCGAAGTAGCGACGCAAGCCGACCACATCGTCCTCGTGATGCGCGGGGTCGGCCACGCGCCCTTCGCGCACCACGTTATCGGCCACGATCACCGTACCCGGACGCGAAAGCTTCAGCACGCGTTCGAGGTAATTCGGGTTGTTGCTCTTGTCCGCGTCGATAAACACGAAGTCGAACGGCGGCACGCCTTGCGCGATGAGCGCATCGAGCGATTCGAGCGCGAGGCCCGTCATGACCGTCACCTTCGCATCGAGCCCCGCCCGCGCGATGTTGGCCCGCGCAACGGCCGCGTTTTCCGGGCTGAATTCGAGCGACACCATCGCGCCGTCATCGGGCAGCGCGCGAGCGAGCCAGATCGCGCTATAGCCGCCCAGCGTGCCGATTTCGAGGATGCGCCGCGCGCCCTGGATGCGCGCGAGCAGATGCAGAAACTTGCCCTGATTCGGTGCCACGTTGATCGCGCGAAGGCCCGCTTTGGCGCTTGCGGCGAGCGCGCCGTCGAGCGCATCATCGGGACCGATCAGCCGCTCGCAGAACCAGTCGTCCACTGCTTGCCACGTTTGCTCGTTCATTACCCTGCTCCGCTTCTGGATCTGAGCCGCCAAGATTACCTCACCGCTCGCGACACTGCACATGCGCGAGGTGGCTGCATGCCCCATCGATTCGACGTCCTTAGTAATTGAATGAACCGGAGGGCCGGCTTTTGGCGCACCATCTCCGGCGACCGCGTTGCGCGCTCGCAACGCCACCGCCTTTCGTTGCGCGCGCAGGAATTGTCAAGCGCGCCGACCCGCCAGCCCAATCCGTGCGCCCAACTGTCAAACCGGCCGTCAGGCCGCGCCAGCCCGTCATCTGCGCGCTTTACGCAACGGGCATAAACACGCGCATTCATAGGGCGCGATCCTTGGCTCTCCGCTAAACTCCACCACACATTGACGCCGTTTCGAGATAACGCTTGGCGGCACCACGCCGCCAATAACCATAGCCGCTGTCTTTGCAAGATAAAGACAGCCACTGCGAAGAAAACAAAGGGCTGTTGCGATGCGACTCTCCGTTCAAGTTGGGCTGGGCGCGCTCGTCGCCGGATTACTGCTGGGGGCGAGCCTTTTCGCGGTGGACAAATCGGCTGTCGCCGCTACGCAGACGACAAAGGCGGCCGCGGCGGGAGCAAGCGACGTTCCCGCCTCCGCTCCCGCCGCAGCGCCAGTTACGGCCTCCGCTGCGGCCGCTGCTTCCGCCCCTGTGACGGGGCCCGTTGTCATCCAGACGGCACCGGGCTCCGTCATTCCCGAGCCTGCCGCTTCGACGCCGCTCGGGCAGCCGCGCACGCGCACGTTCACGTTGCGCCAGATGGGTGCGTACGGGCCGATCCCGCTGCGCGGCCTCGATCCCACCGGCGGCATGAATGTAGACGTTCGCACCGACGAAGTCGTGACCAGCGCAAAGCTCAAGCTCGTCTACACCTACTCGCCCTCGCTGATCTTTTCGCTTTCGCATCTCAGGGTGTTTGTGAACGGTGAAGTCGTCGCGACGATTCCGCTCGTGAAGGAGACGGCCGGGCAGCTCGTGACGAGCGAGATCGATCTCGACCCGCGCCTTTTCACCGACTACAACCGCATCACCGTGCAGATGATCGCGCACTACACGCTCGATCATTGCGAGGATGCCTATCATTCGAGCCTCTGGGCCGACATCAGCCCCGACACGTCGCTCACGCTCAACACGGCGGGCATCGTGCTGCCCGACGACCTCGGGCTCTTGCCTGTACCGTTCTTCGACCGCCACGACAATCGCCTCGTGCGCGTGCCCTTCGTACTCGCCGCCAACGCGGGCGTGCCCGTGCTGCATGCGGCGGGCGTCGTCTCGTCGTGGCTTGGCGCGCTCGCGAGCTATCGCGGCTCGCGCTTTCCGGTCTCGCGCACCGTGCCGCCCGACGCCAACGCCATTGCGCTCGTGCTGCCGGGCCAGGTGCCCGAGGGGCTGAACCTGCCGGAAATCAAGGGCCCCACGGTCTCGGTCATGGCGAACCCAGCCGCCGATCCGCAGTCGGGCCGCAAGCTCCTCGTGCTCGCGGGCCGCACGCCCGAGGAACTGCTGAACGCCGCCTACGCGGTCGCGCTCGGGCAGGCCGGCATGGCCGGCAACAGCGTGATGGTGAAGTCGATCGATCTCGGCCCGGCGCGCAAGCCCTACGACGCGCCGAACTGGGTGCCCACCGACCGCCCCGTGCTGTTCCGCGAGCTGGTGACGGACCCGCAGCAGCTCCAGGTATCGGGCTACAACCCGCCCGCGATCCGCGTGAATCTGCGCGTGCCCGCCGACCTCTATGCGTGGGCGCGGGGCAACGTGCCGCTCGACATCCGCTATCGCTACACGGCGCCTTCCGCATGGAACGACTCGGTGCTCAACGTGAGCATCAACGATCAACTCGTGCGCTCGCAACGGCTGCGTCCCGTCACGCGCGCCTCCGACGAAGCGCGCATCAACGTGCCGCTGCTTTCGGGCTCGGACACCCGTTCATCAACGAATCTGGAAATCCCCGCGTTCCGCGTGGGCAGCGACAACCAGTTCCAGTTCCAGTTCCATATCGATTCGCAGAAGACGGGGCTGTGCACCTCGACTGCCAACGATGTTGCGCGCGCGGCCGTCGATCCCGACTCGGTCATCGACTTCAGCGGCTTCGCGCACTACACGTCGCTGCCCAACCTCGCCTACTTCGCGAACAGCGGCTATCCGTTCACGCGCATGGCCGACCTCTCCGACACGGCCTTCGTGATTCCGGACCAACCCGACACGAAGGATCAGGAAGCCGTGCTCACGCTGCTCGGCCACATGGGCCAGTGGACGGGCCTCCCCTCGCTGCGCCTGACGATCGTGCCCGCCAGCCAGGTGGACAGCGTGCGCGACAGCAACCTGCTCGTGATCGGTTCGGGCTCGGGCGCGCAACTGCTCGAAAAGTGGGGCAATGACCTGCCGCTTCTCATCGAGCGCGGCAAGACCGAGGTGACCACGCGCGACCAGCGCAGCGGCTGGCCCGGCTGGCTCGGCGGCACCGAGGACGAGGACCCGACGCCGTCGGGCCGCTCGATCGTTACGCTCGGCGGACCGATGGCGGCGCTGATCGCCTTCGAGTCGCCGCTGAAGTCAGGCAGGAGCGTGGTGGCGCTCGCCGCGACTTCGTCGGCGCAGTTCGGCGACGTGCTCGACGCGCTCCAGGACGGCGGCAAGATCTCGCAGATGCACGGCGATCTCACGCTCGTGCGCGAAGGCCAGGTGGAGGGCCTGCGCGTGGGCAACCGCTATTTTGTCGGCGATCTGCCGTGGTATGCGCGCGCCTGGGTGTTTATCTCGCGCTACCCGGCACTGATGGCGCTCGCGGGCATTCTGGCCGGTCTGATCGTTGCGCTCACCGTGTTCTGGGCGCTCGGCCGCATGGCCTCCCGCCGCTCCGGGACCTGACGATGCGTCCGGGTTTGGCTACGCTCGCGCCCGCTCTGGCGCCCCGGCTTGCGCCCCGGCTCATGCGCTGGCTCGCGGCGGGCGCGTTTGCCTGCGCACCGCTCGCAACATTGGCGCTGCTGATGCCGGCTGCGACAGCGCACGCGGCCGCGCCGGCCGCCGGCGCCAGCGGCAGCGCGGCAAAATCCGCCAGCCCCGCGGCCTGCGCCTGGCCCGCGTGGAACGCGTTTCGCAGCACGCTGCTGAGCGCCGATGGCCGCGTGATCGACGCGAGCACGCCGCGCCAGGTGACCGTTTCCGAAGGACAGTCCTACGCGCTCTTTTTTGCGCTGGTCGCGAACGACCGCGCGAGCTTCGACAAAGTCCTTACGTGGACCGAAAACAATCTTGCGCAGGGCGACCTCGCCACGCATCTGCCGGCATGGATCTGGGGACGGCGCGACATCGGCGAGGACGGCAAGCCGGTTGCGGCGTCGGCAGCGTCTGGCACTTCAGGCGCCGCGCATGCCGGCGAGCCGCAGTGGGGCGTGATCGACAGCAACCCCGCCAGCGACGCCGACCTCTGGATCGCTTACACGCTGCTCGAAGCCGGACGCCTCTGGAACGAGCGCCGCTACACCGCGCTCGGCACGGTGATGGCCCGCAACATCGTGCGCGAGGAAACCGCCGTGCTGCCGGGTCTCGGCCGCACAGTGCTGCCGGGACCCGTGGGCTTTACGATCGGCAAGGACGGCTGGCGCCTGAACCCGAGTTACGTGCCGCTCCAGGTCATGCGGCGTTTCATGCTCGCGCTGCCGGAGGCGGGCGAATGGAAGGCGCTGCTCGCCTCGTCGGCGAGACTCGTCAACGAGACCGCGCCCAAGGGCTACTCGCCCGACTGGGTCGAATATCACGCGAAAGGCGGCTTCGCCCCCGACGCGCAAACGCACGCCGAAAGCGCGTACAACGCTATCCGCGTGTATCTGTGGGCCGGCATGCTCGCGGGCGACGACCCTCTGCGCGCCAGCACGCTCGCCACCTTCAGGCCGCTCGCGGATTTCGTCGGCGCGCATGGTTTTCCGCCGGAGCGCGTCGACACGACCACGGGCACAGCGGGGCCCAACGAGGGCAACGGCGGCTTTTCCGCCGCGGTCGCGCCGTATCTGGCGGCACTCGGCCGCAGCGATCTCGCGAACGCCCAGGTCGAGCGCAGCCGCACGCTCGCGCAAAAGTCGCCGCCTGGCTACTACAGCAGCGTGCTGATGTTGTTCGGGCTCGGCTACCTCGACGGGCTCTACCATTTCGACGCGCAAGGTCGCGTTGCCCCAGCATGGACGAGCGCATGCCCCACGCCGCGCTGAACGCTCTCGTGTCTGCCCGCCGCGCAGCCCATTTGCGCAGTGCGCGCCGTGAGGCGCGGTGCGCGGCTGCGCACGCCTTGCGAGGCGAAGCGATTTCACGCATGCCGCAACGCTTGTTGCCGAACATCGCACCGCGCCTCGTACCTAAACTCGTACCAAAACGCGTACCAGGATTCGCACCCAGACTCGCGCCGATCGTCGCGCTGCTCTTCGCGGCCTCGCCGTATCTGGCATCCGCGCAGGCGGGTCCGCAGCCGGCGGCCAACGCCGCCACGCCCTCCGCCCAGGCCGCGCAGCTGCTCTCGGCCGCACGCATGTGGGAAGGCAAGAATCGTCCGGATATCGCACGCGGGCTCGTGCAAAAAGCGCTGCTGTTCGACCCGCAGCAACCCGAGGCGCTCGCGTTGCTCGGCGAAATCGAGCTGCGCTCGAACCGCCCGGCCGAAGCCGCGAAAATCCTCGCGCAGCTCAAGAAGATCGCGCCCAATGCGAACGCAACGAAAGAACTCGACGACGCCTACCGCGTCGCCACGAGCGGCAAGATGGAGATGGCCCAGATCCGCCTGCTCTCGGCCGCCGGCAAGAGCGAGGAAGCCTCGGCGCGCCTGCTCAAGCTCTTTCCGAACGGCGCGCCCGCAGGCGATCTCGCGGGCGACTACTACCGCATCCTGGCCGGCACGACCGCGGGCCGCGCGCAGGCGATCAGCGAATTGCGCACGCGCGTGAAGCAGAATCCGAACGATCCCCGCCTCGCGCTGATCCTTGGCGACCTGCTCACCGACCGCGCCGACACGCGCATGGAAGGCCTCAACCTCATCTATCACGTGTACCAGCGCCAGGACAGCAACCGCGCGTTCGCGCTCGAACTGTGGCGGCGCGCGCTCGCGAGCGCGGGGCACGACGATCCCGCCTATTACGTGTGGTATCTGCGCTATCTGCAGGAAGTACCCGACGACTCCGACGCGAAGCAGACCGTCGCCGATCTCGGCAAGAAGCTCGGCGCGAAGGGCCAGGCGCAGGCGCAAGCCCTGGCGCAGAACCCATCGGCCGTCATTAGCGCGCCGCCGGCCACGGCCGCAGGCAACGCGCGAGCGTCAACCCAGGCGCGTGCACGGCCCCCCGGCCCCGGCGCCGCCGATCGTGCGCGCGGTCTGGCGCAACTCGATCGCGGCGATCTCAAGGATGCCGAAACCTCGCTGCAAAGCGCGCAGCGCGCGAACCCCAACGACGGCGAAACCATCGGCGCGCTCGGTCTCGTGCGGCTGCGCGAAGGCCGCCACGACGAAGCGCGCGAGCTGTTCGCGCGCGCCCTCAAGCTCGACCCGGACAACGCCGGCAAGTGGCGCAGCCTCGAAAAGACGGCCACCATCTGGGGCACCATTGCGAAGGCGCGCGAAGCCAATTCGCAGGGCAAGCCCGAAGAAGCCGAAACGCTCGCGCGCGAGGCGCTCAAGCTCGATCCGGGCAACACGACTGCCAGCGATATCCTCGGCAACGCGCTCATCGCGCAGAAGAAGTGGCCCGAAGCCGAAGCCGTGCTGCGACCGCTCGTGAACGCGCCGAAGCCCGACATGGACGCGCTGCGCGGCCTCGTGACCGTACTGCGCGAAACGGGCCGCGAAAGCGAGATCGAGCCGCTCATCGCCGCCACGACGCCGCGCGTGAGCGGTTCGAGCGCGGAGCAAAAGCAGCTGCACGCCGAACTGCTCTCGATCCAGGCGGACCAGCTGCTCGCGGACAACCGCAAGAGTCCGGCCATCGCGAAACTCGAAGAAGCCGTGCGCCTCACGCCCGACGACGCATGGACGCGTTTCAGGCTCGCGCGCCAGTACCGTGATCTGGGTCTGCCCGCACTAGGCCGCCAGGTCATGGAAGACGGCCTCAAGGTCTCGCAGGCGCCCGACATGCGCTACGCCACGGCGCTCTATCTGAATTCCGTGGACGACGTCGAAGCGGCCGCCGCGCAACTCGACGCGGTGCCCGAAGCACAGCGCAGCGAAGGCATGCGCGAGCTAATGGGCAATCTCGCCGCGCAGAAGAAGATCGCGCAGGCCCGCCAGCTCATCGCTCAGGGCAAGGAAGACGAGGCGCGCGCGCTGCTCGATTCCGCCGCCGCCAACGCGAACGCGGCCAACGACCCGCAGATGCTCGCCACGGTCGGGCGCGAGTGGATCGCGATCGGCGAGCCGGACCGGGGCCTGAAGCTCGTTCAGGACTGGCTCGCGGCGCACCCCGACGACCAGGCGGCGAACGGCGCGCGCGTGCGCTACGGCGAGCTGCTGGCGGCGGCCAACCGCGACGACGCGTGGGCGAACTGGATCGACGCGACGCGCGATCAGCCCGGCATCACCGACGAACAGAAGGCCAGTCTCGACGACCAGGAGCTGCGCCTCGTCGCGCGCGAAACCGGCCGTCAGATCGAGGCGGGCGACCTGACGGGCGCCCGCCATACGCTCGACGCCGTGCCGGACCGCCTCAAGACGACCAAGCGCTGGCTGCTCGAAGACGTCGATCTGCGCGAGGCGAAGGGCGACTACAAGGGCGCAATGGCCTCCGCGCAGAAGGTGCTCGTGACGCAACCCGACGACGCCGATGCACGCCTCGCCGTTGCGCGTATGCTGGAGCGCATGGGCCGAGACCGGGAGGCCGCCGACATGGTGCGCGCAGTGCTGGCCGACACCGCGGAGAACGACATCGACACGCGCCTTGCCGTGGCGCGGCGCTTCACCGCGCTCGGGCTGAACGACGAGGCTTCCGCCGTGGTCGATCCGTTGCGCGAGCAGTATCCGGACAACCCGGACATTACGATCCAGGCGGGGCGCGTTGCGCAGGCGCGCGGCAACTACAACGAAGCCGCAAGCCTCTATCGCACCTCGCGCACGCAGGAAGTGGCCGAAGGCACGCGGCCCGACGCCGACGGCACGACGTCGGCAGGCCGCGCGCTGCAGGGCCTGGAAGACCGCAAGCAGGGGCAGGTCGCGACCGGCTGGTATCAGTCGAACCTCTCGGGCGACCCCGGCATTTCCGAGCTGCACGCCACCGAAGTCCCGCTATACGTTCGCATTCCTGATGGCTATACGGGGCACTATTTCTTCCACGCCGATACGGTCTATCTGAATGCGGGCACGCTGCCCGGCAACGACCTCGACATCGCGTACAAGTACGGCAAGATCGCCGCGCTCGGCAACGCCGGGCTCGGTTCTGTCAACGAGACCGCGACGGGTGTCGCGCTCGCGGCGGGCTACGAGTTCAGCGGTGCGAACAATAGCTGGCGCGCCGACATCGGCAGCACGCCGGTGGGCTTCCCGATCACGAGCGTGCTGGGCGGCATTCAATATCGCCACGACTTCCCGAGCGGTTCGTCGCTCTCACTCGACGTCTCGCGCCGCCCTGTGACCGCGAGCCTGGTTTCCTATGCGGGCGGCATCGATCCGGTCACGGGCGAGAAGTGGGGCGGTGTCGTGCGCAACGGCTTCACCGTGCGCGGCGCGCAGGACTTCGGGCCGGGCACGATCTTCACGAGCATCGGCTTCGGCCTGCTGACCGGCACCAATGTGGAGACGAACCAGGAGTTCAAGGTTCGCAGCGGCTACGACTGGTCGGTGTTCAAGCGGCCCGACCAGATCGTGTCGAGCGGCCTCACGCTCAATTACTGGAAGTACTCGAAGAACGAACACAACTACACGTTCGGTAACGGCGGCTACTATAGTCCGCAGAGCTATTTTTCGGTCAGCATTCCGCTCGACTGGACCGGACGCTACAAGAAGCTTTCCTGGGAGATCGACGGATCGGTGGGCATGTCGTTCACGAACGAGAACGAGTCGCCGTTCTACCCGACGCGCCCAGGCCTGCAGGCCCAGGCGCTCGCGTTCATGAGCGCCAACGACCTCGGTTCGCCGTTCTTTGGCGGCGGCTCGGGCGGCGGCTTCAGCTATGCGGTCGAAGCGGCGGCCGAATATCGCGTGACGGAGCACTTCGTGGTGGGCGGCCGCTTCCGGCTCGACCGCTCGCGCGACTATGCGCCGAACGTAGGCGTGCTTTACCTGCGCTACTTCTTCTCCCCGCAAAAGGGTCCGGTGCCGTTCCCGCCGCGGCCGGTCGTCCCTTATTCGGCCTACTGACATGGCCACGGAGCGAGCGCGCATGACGACGATGAAAACCGCGACGATGAAATCCGCGAGACGAGCAATACGATGAACGATCCCGCCACCCTTTCCGCTGCGCCCGCCGGCGCCGGCCGCGATACGCGCCGCTCGCTGTTCTCGCGGCTCGCGCGCCGCGAGCCGCTAGCGATCGACGGCCTGCCGGCCTCGCTCGCTTCGCTCGGCGCGGGCCAGGTGCACGTGGTCTACGCGAGCGCCTCGCCCGCGCGCGACGCGCTGTTCTGGCAAACCGCCGCCGCCGCGCTCACAGGTCCCGCCACCGTCCTTTCCACGCGCGACGGCGCGAGCCTCACGGCGGCGCTGCGCGATCAAGGCGTCGATCTCGACAAGAGCGGTTCGACGCATGCTTGGGCAAACGTCTGCGCGCTACGCACACTGCCGGAGCGCGACGGCGCGCAGGTGCTGATCGAAGCGCTCAACGCGCTCGCCGGGCAGTGCGCCGCGCCCGAAAGCCAGTTCTTCATCGAAGGCGCGGAGGCGTTCTTCAACTGGCAGGACCCCGCCGCGCTCGCAGCTCAGGGCGCGCAGCTCGCGGGCTGGTGCGCGCAGCATCGTTACGGCGTGCTGATGGTGGCAGCGCCGCCCGGCCTCGGCGACGATCAGGAGCATCCCGAACTCGCCGCCTTCCAGGCGCGCTTCGCGGGCGCCGCACAATTGCACCAGGTGCAGGGGCAGTATCACTGGGAAGTCGCGTTCTGGCGCGCGGGCGATGCCGTGCACGGCAGCCGGAGCGTGCCGCTGCGCTTTTCCGCCGCCGATCACCGGCTCACGGTTTCCGGCGGCACCTTCGAAACCGAAATCGGCGAGGCGGGCCTGCTCGCACCCGACGAAGGCCGCGTGATCGTTTCGCGCGACGCGATGTTGCACGAGCGCGTACTGCCGCCGGCCTGGCAGATCGTCGATAACAACGAGGCCGCCGTGGCCGCCGCGCGCACTTCGGTCGCGGCCACGGTGATTCTCGAATTCAGCGTGAACCGCGACCTCGAAATGCTCGCGGAGCAGGTGCACACGCTACGCCTGCAGTGCGGCGAAGCGCTCAAGATCATCGTGCGCGAGGACGCAGTGGCCATGCGCTACGAGTCGCTCATGCTCAACCTGGGCGCGAACCGCGTGATCGCGCGGCAGACGCCGCTCGCGCAGGTCGAGGCCATCGTCGACAGTCTGCAGGGCCAGGTGTATTCGCGGCCCATGCCCGCCGACTATCGTGCGGCGCTCGCCGCCGTGGTGCATGGCGAAGAGAGCGGCTACGTGGGCGCGGCACACTTCGTCGAGCTCGTGCGCGCGGCGGTGGAGCGCAGCCGCGTGATCCAGCTGCCGAGCGTGCTGATTCGCCTCGCGCTGATGCCGGAAGTCGCGCACGTGGATGCGCTCAAGGCGTGCCATCTGCGCCGCGCGGGCGACATCGTGACGGCGAGCGGCGACAGCCTTTACGTGTTCTTCTTCGCCTGCCGTATGAGCGACGCCGACGCCGTGTGCCGGCGCGTGTTCCAGCGTTCGCTCGCGGAGCTGTTCCAGGGCGAGGAGCGCTACGGCGACGGCCGCGCGATCGCCCAGGCGCTGGACACGCTCGGCGAGGAAATCGACACCACGCCGCCGCCCGACTATTCGGGCTGGCTCGCGATCAATGAGGGGCAGCCCGCCGCGCCCGCGGCGGTCTCGGTGCAGGCCAACGGCCAGACCGTGCCGCCCGCGGCGGCTTCCGCGATCGCACCGGGCTCAGCGACGGCAGCCACGACAGAAACCGCAGTGCCGGAACCCGCAGTGCCCGTCAACATCGCTCCCATAAACGGCGACCTGTTGCCCGCGCTCGACGCCGCCGCGCGCACCGACAACGCGAAACCGCGAGCCGCGCCGCAGCGCGCGCCGCTGCCGCTCAAAGCATAGGAGAGCGACATGAACATCTTCCTCGGTTACTTCGTCTGGGGCTTGATACTGGCCGTGCCGCTCTACTGGATCGGCTGGCGCCTGCGGCTCGCGCGCTTCCTGCCCATGTGGCTGCGCCCCGCGCGCTCGCGCCCGCTCCAGCTCCCGCCGCAGGTCGACGCCCTGCTGATTCGCGGCCAGCGCCGTTTCAGCCAGACGGGGCCGCGCCGATGAAGACCATCGCCATCGTCTCCAGCGTGGGCGGTGCGGGCCGCACCACCCTCACCGCCGCGCTCGCCGGTCTGCTGGCGGCGCGCGAACATGTTGCGCTCGCCGCGGAATGCGACCCGCGCAACGTGCTGGCGCTCCATTTCGGGCTGCGCGAGAGCGCGCGCGAAGGCCTCGTCACGCATCTGGCGGGCGGCCCCGGCGCCGACGACGCCTGGTCGCGCGCCGCGCTGCAAAGCGACGACGGCGTGCTCGTGCTGCCGTGGGGCAGCCTCGCTGACGGCCATGCATCCGATGACCCGCACGACGACGACGCCTGCGCCCTGCTCGACGCGCGCCCCGGCTGGCTGCGCGAACTGCTTGCCCGCGTGGACCTGCCGGCGCAGACGATCGCGCTCGTCGATGCGGGCACGTGGCCCTCGGCGCACGCGCGTCAGGCGATCGATGCCGCCGACCTCGTGCTCGGCGTCCTCACACCCTGCGCCGCCGCCTGCGCGACGCTGCCGCGCCTGATCGCCGCGCTCGTGCGCGCACAGAAGCGCAGCGTGTTCGTCGCCAATGCGGTCGTGCCCGCGCGCCAGTTGCACATGGACGTCGTTTCACTGCTGCGCGCGCGCCTGGGCGCCGCCATGCTCCCGTATCTCGTGCATGCGGACACCGGTGTGCCCGCCGCACTCGCCGCGGGAGAAAACTTCTGCCTGAGCGCGCCCAGCTCGCAGGCCGCGCACGACCTTCACGGCATCGCCTCGTGGCTCTCGCACTGGAGCACGGGCGCGAGCCTCGATGCGCCCGACGAACTGCTCGCGCAACATGTCGCGCACGGGAGCACGTCATGATCCGCGAGCGCATCGCTGCCCTGTGGACGGCGTTCTGGTTGTCGCTGCGCCGCGTGAGCGCGCCCGAGTTCAATCTCGCGCCCGACGCGCCGGGTGGCCAGTGGCTGCTGCGCGCCTTCTTCCGGCCGCCGCGCCCTGGCCAGCGCGACGTGCCCGCGCTCGCCTTCGCGCGGCTCGGCAAGGACATCCGCCAGCGCCTGAACATCGGCCGCGATCGCACCGCTGGAGCGTGGCTCCTGCGCATCTTCCTGCGCCCGCGGCGCCCGCGTCAGCGTCTCGCCGCCGATCTGCGCAAGCTTCACAAGGCGCCGCAAGGACACCATCGCTTCGCACTGCGCGCGTGGCTCGACAGGCGCCTCGAACCCGTCTATCGCCGCGCCTCGCGCGCGAGCGCGGCAGTCGGCGCGCGGCTGCCCGACGTGCCGTGGGAAGGCATCGAGCAGCACCTCGAAAAGCTTTCGGCGGCGCTCGACAGCGTGCCCTACCTGCGCCAGGGCCTCCTGTGGCTCGCGTTCGTCGCGGCTGTCGCCGTGTGCACGACGCCGCTGCCGTTCGCCGGCCAGGTGCTGCTGTTCCTGCTCGTGTATGTCGTGGTGATGATCGCGCGCCGCCTGCCGGGGCGCCTCGCCACCATGCTCATGGTGATGCTGTCGATCCTCATGACGGGCCGCTACGTCTGGTGGCGCAGCACGCAAACGCTGCATCTTTCGAGCCCTGCCGAGGCCATCGTCGGCTACATCCTCTACGCGGCCGAGCTTTACACGTGGATCGTGCTGATCTTCGGCTACGTGCAAACCGCGTGGCCGCTGCGCCGCAAGCCGCAGCCGCTGCCCGACGATCCGGCCGACTGGCCGACCGTCGACCTCTACATTCCGACCTACAACGAGCCGCTTTCGGTGGTGCGGCCAACCGTGTTCGCGGCAAGCTCGATCGACTGGCCGCGCGACAAGCTGCGCGTCTACATCCTCGACGACGGCGACCGCGACGAATTCCGCGACTTCGCGCGCGAGGCGGGCGTGGGCTACCTGCGCCGCGACGAACACACGCATGCGAAGGCCGGCAACATCAATCACGCGATGCCGCTCACGCAGGGCGAGTACATCGCGATTTTCGATTGCGACCACATCCCCACGCGCTCCTTCCTGCAAACGACCATAGGCGTCTTTCTCGCCGATAAGAAATGCGCGATGGTGCAGACGCCGCACCACTTCTTCTCGCCCGATCCGTTCGAGCGCAACTTCGACACGTTCCACCGCGTGCCGAACGAAGGCAGCCTCTTTTACGGGCTGATCCAGGACGGCAACGACTTCTGGGACGCCACGTTCTTCTGCGGCTCGTGCGCGGTCATCAAGCGCTCGGCGCTCGAGCACATTGGCGGCATCGCGACCGAGACCGTGACCGAGGACGCCCACACCTCGCTGCGGCTGCATCGCCACGGCTATACGTCGGCCTATCTGCGCACCGTGCAGGCGGCGGGCCTCGCCACCGACAGCCTCGCCGATCACATCGGCCAGCGCATCCGCTGGGCCCGCGGCATGACGCAGATCTTCCGCGTCGACAATCCGTGGATCGGCAAGGGACTCTCGTTCTTCCAGCGCATGTGCTACAGCAACGCCATGCTGCACTTCTTCTACGGCTTCCCGCGGCTCATCTTCCTCGTGATGCCCGGCGCGTACCTGTATTTCGGACTGCACGTGATCAACACGCCTGCGCCCGTGATCCTCGCCTACGTGGTGCCGTATCTGGTGATTGCCGCGATTGCCAACTCGCGCATCCAGGGACGCTACCGGCACTCGTTCTGGGCCGAAGCCTACGAGTCCGTGCTCGCGTGGTACATCGTGCTGCCCACCACCATGGCGCTCATCAATCCGAAGCTCGGCAAGTTCAACGTGACCTCGAAGGGCGGCCATATCGAGCACGAGTATCTCGACTGGACGATTTCGAAGCCCTACCTCGTGCTACTCGCGATCAACGTGTGCTCTGTCCTCGCCGGTATCGGCCGCCTCACGATCTGGCGGTCAGACGAGCCCGCCACCGTGTTCATGAACCTCTTCTGGGCCGGCGTGAATCTCACCATTCTCGGGCTCGCGCTCGGCGTGGCCAAAGAGGCGAAGCAGGTGCGCGTGGCGCACCGCATTCCGCTGCGCGTGCCCGCCATGCTCACGCTGCCCGACGGCCGCACGCTCGCGTGCAAGACCGAGAACTATTCGATGGGCGGCCTCGGTCTCATGCTGCCCGCCGACGCCGTAGCGAAGCTCGAACCCGGCGAGCGCATCAACGTGACGCTCGCGCGCGGCGTGCTGGAGCACGACTTCCCCGCCGTGGTCGCGCGTCTGGCCGACCGGCGCCTCGGCGTGCGCTTCGTCGGCATGACGATGGAGATGGAGCGCAAGCTCGTGGAATGCACGTTCGGCCGCGCCGATGCCTGGCTCGAATGGGAGGACGTGCCGCCCTCCGACGCGCCGCTGCACGGCCTCATTCAGCTGATCGAGCTGAGCTGGCAAGGCTACATGCGCCTCATCGACGCGTTCTTCGACGCGCTGGAAAACTTCTTCACGCGACGCCGGGCCGGCCAGGTCCGCCAGCCCTGATAACCGGAACCACCGCTACACCCTGGAACGCGAAACACTATGGGTCTCTGGAATCTCTACTTCCTCGCCAAGCTGTACCTCTACTCGATCGGCACGCTCAAGCCCGAGTGGTGGATGAACTTCGCCTTCGTCATCCTGCTGCTCGTGCCGCTGCACAGGCGGTGGCTGCGTATTGCGCGCGATGTGATCGCCGTGATCGTGGGTATCGCCATTGCGTACCACGAGTCGAGCATGCCCGACATCGGCCGGGCGATCTCGCAGATCCCCGTGCTCCTCACCTTCACGCCCTCGTACATGTTCGAGCTCACTCGGCGCGTGATATCGCTGTCGATGGCCGTGTCGGCGGTGATCGCCGTGCTGCTCTACTTCCTCATCAACCGCTGGGTACGCGTGACGACGCTCGTGTTGATCGCGCTCGTCGTCATGCCGGTCTGGCAGGGCGTGGGCTCGTTCGTGGCGAATGCGACCGCCAACGCTTCACTCGCCAGCAACGGCGACGAGGACGGCGGCACCGGCAAGAAGCGCGACGAGCAGTCGGGCAGCTACGACCAGCAGCTCGCGGCGTTCCGCGCCAACGAGGAAGGCCGGCACGTGAGTTTCACGCCGCTCACCACCGACGCGAACGCGCAGTTCGACATCATCATGGTGCACATCTGCTCGCTCTCGTGGAACGACATGGATGTCGTGAAGATGCGCAACAACCCGCTCTTCTCGCGCTTCGACTATATCTTTCAGAACTTCAGCTCGGGTGCCAGCTATAGCGGGCCCGCCGCGATCCGCGTGCTGCGCGCCACCTGCGGGCAAGAGCCGCACAAGGCGCTCTACGACCCCGCGCCTGCCGAGTGCCACCTGTTCGCGCAGCTCGCGCAGGCCGGCTACACGCCGAACGCGCTGCTCAACCACAACGGCCGTTTCGACAATTTCCGCAGCACGGTGATCAGTGAAATCGGCGTGCCGGGCGTGACGATCCCCGCGAACGAAGGCTTCCCGGAGTTCATGAAGGAGTTCGACGGTTCCGCGCTGGCCGACGACTACGACGCGCTTTCGCGCTGGTACAAGCAGCGCATTGCCGCTGGCGGCGGGCCAGTCGCGCTCTACTACAACACGGTCTCGATGCACGACGGCAACCGGCTGCCCGCGCCGAACGACAAGCTCACGAGCCTGCAGTCCTACCCGATTCGCCTGCAGCGGCTGCTCGGAGACGTCGACAAGCTGATCGACCTCGTCGCGCAGTCGGGCCGCAAGGCGGTGATCGTCTTCGTACCCGAACACGGCGCGGCGCTGCAGGGCGAAGAGAACCAGATTGCCGGCATGCGCGAGATCCCCACGCCGAACATCGTCCACGTGCCGGTGGGCGTGAAGGTGGTGGGGCTGCCGGCCGGCAGCGAGCACACCGGCGGCGTGACGACGATCGACACGCCCACGAGCTATCTCGCGCTCGCGCAGCTGCTTTCGAATCTCGTGGCGCACAGCCCGTTCGCCACCGGCGCGCCGCCGCTCGCGCAGTATGCGAACAACCTGCCGCAGACACGCATGGTCGGCGAAAACGAAGGCACGGTGACGATGACGACGCCAACCGGCTATGTGATCCATACGCCGGACGGCGTGTGGGTGGAGGGCAAGTGATGGCGATGCGCTTGTGGGGGTCCGGCCGGCGTTCGCGCAGTGGTCCCGCGTTGCCGAGCGATATCGACGCGCTCGCGCGTCTCGTCGAGGGCGTGGACCGCGACCGCTATCTCGACGTTCAAGCCGAGGACGCCTGGCAGGCGGCCGCGAAGCGCTGGCCGCTGGTGGCGGCCGTGCTGCAGTTGCCGGTGGAGGCGGAAAAGGGCTGAGCTCGCGCGCGAACTCGCCTCTGCGGCGCGCTCAGAAAGCGCTGCGCTCCACGCGTTGCGCGAGGACGCAGCGCTCCAGCGGCATGCAGGTCAGCGGACGGCCCATGGGCGCGAAGTCGCGCCGCGCGAATGCCGCGGGCTCGGGATGGTCGCCAGCGTAGCGGGACCCGTACCGGTGAGTGCCGCTTCGCGGGTCATTGCGCCAGTTCCTCAGTGATCCTGATGATCCCTCATCTGACGCGTTTGTACGTCAGTCACCGAATCGAACAACGCCTCGGCACGCGCCAGTTCGTCCAGCGCGTGATCGAGCCGTGATTGCGCGGCGCCATAGGCGAGCGGCGCGGCCACGTGGTCGTGGGCCTCGGCACGCAGGGCGCGAAATGCCCGGTCGACGTTGCGGCTCGCCTCAAAAAAGCGTTGCGCGGCCTCGGCCTCTTGTGAACGGATGTGAATCGCCATGGAAGAGTTCCATTGTGAGCTGGGTCCAGTCTCCCGCCCGGGAGACATGGCGCGTTCTTGCTCCGCCAAGCCGTGAAGACGCCGTGTGATCGGCAGGCGGCACGTCGAAGAGATCGCGCGTGACGCCGCGCGCCTGCTGCGCGCAGGCTTCGCTGCGCACGCGTTTGGTGAGATCTGTGTAGGTGTCGAAGTCGCCCATGCGCGATGCCTCGTGAATGGCCGCGAGGTCGCGCGCCTTGACGAGCGTGGGCTGTGTGAGTCGCACGAAGTATGGCGCCTCCAGCTCCGCCGTGAACACGAGAGGATGGCTCTTGCCGCCCGTCTGGGCGGCGCGCTCGACGCAATCCACCACCACCGTGCCCTGCGAGCGGCATGGCGCCTTCGCCGTGCTCACGCTGCGCAGCCGCTCCGGAACCACCCGCAGTGAGCTGCCGACGCTCAGTTCGGTTGGCGAGACGCACACGAGCGCGTAGTGATGCTCGCGTGCGGCGCCCGAGGGCAGCGTGGCGCTGCTCGTAACGAACACATGCTGCGGAAGCTGGCGCACCTGACCGCACGCGTCGACCCACGCATTCCAGACGACCACGCCGGCACGCTTGCCGCGCTTGTCTTGCATGGCGCGCGGGCGGCTTGCCGCCGGCGAAAACAGCGCGAGAAGCGAGCCGGTGCGCAGCGCGGCGATTTGAGCGCTGTTGCCAAGCGACTGGCCGATGCCCCACAGGAAGCGCCCTCCGCCCTGCCGACGCTCCCACTCCTTGCGCAGGATCAGCGTGGGGAGATCCATGCCGGCCTCTGGCCCGATACGGGACCAGCAAAACGTGGGCGGTAGGTGTTTTAGTGCCATCGACTTCCTCGGAATGCAGCCGCCCGCCGATTTCGGCGAGCAATTCAATAACCGTTACTGTATAGGTATAATGCATGACATGGAAGCCCCAGATACTCATTTTCCGGTGCAGGAACTGCTGCGGCGGTTATCGGACGATTCACGCTCTGCCAGCGAAATTGCGCGGCTTTCCGGGGTCAGCCAGCCTACTGTCTCGCGTCTTCGCACGTCGAACGGGCGGCGGGTACGCCGGAGCGCATCATTCAATAAGCTATGCAGTTTCTATGGTGTGAAGGCGCTGCCGTCCAGCCGGCACGCGGCTGCCTACAACGAGTTGCTGCGCAATGCGATCGTCGAGGCGTGGGACGGTTCGGAAGAGCACGGCCGCGCGCTGCTTGTCGTCATCAAGGGATTGAAGGACTTGAGGGAACGGGGCGCGTAGATTCGCCTGGATGGGTTGGGGCGGTGCGTTTTGCGCGGGGGTGCCAAAGGTAACCATCCATGGGAAATTCGGCGTGCATTTCGGGGCTACAGGGGCGCCACGAACCGTGCGGAGGCCATGACTGGCCGGCCAATCCCCATATGTGGTGACCTTTGCGTTATCCTGCGCCGCGGGCAACTCAAACGTATGATGTGAGTGCGCACACCGCAGCCGCCCGATCGCAATGTTCGACACTTGCCACCAGAGCACCGCGCCCATCATGTCCGCCGACACTGCCCCCACCCACACGAATGCTCCCGCCACGCTGCGCGGCCAGTGCCTTTGCGGCGCCGTGCGCTATGCGGTAGCCAATGCGTTCCGCTACGCATTCAATTGCCACTGCTCGCAGTGCCGCCGCGCCACGGGTTCCGCGTTCAAGCCGTTTGCGGGCATCGAAAGCGAGGCACTGCGACTCACCGAGGGCGCAGGGCAGACGCTGGTCTACGGCGATCCGCAGGCCGCCCACGACATCCATTGCGGCCGCTGCGGCTCGCTGCTCTATTCAGTCGTGCGCGAAGGAGCGTATGTGCACGTGACGCTCGGCACGCTGACCGATCCGCCGGCCATTCGCCCCGCCGGCCATATCTTCGTGCGCTCGAAAGCGCCGTGGTTCGAGATCGCCGACTCGCTGCCCCAATACGACGAATTCCCGCCCTGACGACGCTGCGTGCAGCGTGGCCGTCGCGCGGCGCCAGCGGCGAGCGTGGCAGCGGCCATACCGGTATCGCCGCGCGACTGCCTCTCGTTGCGTCGATCGGCTAGTCTCGAAGCGTCCCTTCCTCTTGTCACAGGAACCGCGAGCCCCATATGGACTCCATGACGATCGAGACGTACACGAGTGGCGCCGCAAACTACGCAGCCGAATGGGCGAACCAGTCTGCGCCCGACGACCTCTATGCGCGTCTCATGCGGTATTTCCGGCCCCACGGAAGGACCGTGGATATCGGCTGCGGGTCGGGCCGCGACGTGGCATGGCTGAACGCCCATGGTTACCCCGCGACGGGCTACGACGCGTCGGAGGGTCTGATCGCCCGGGCCACCGCTGACCACCCGCAGTGCGCTTTCGGTCTGGCCACGTTGCCCGAGCTAGAGGGCGTGCCCGCCGCGAGCTTTGACAACGTCCTGTGCGAGACCGTGATCATGCATTTGCCCGTCGCGCAGATCGGCCCGGCCTGCCGCCGCCTCGTCGAACTGCTCGAGCCGGGCGGCGTGCTCTATCTGAGCTGGCGCGTCACCGACGGCGACAGCGCGCGCGACCCAGCGGGGCGTCTATATAGTGCGTTCGATCCGGCGCTCGTCACCAGGCAGCTCGAGGGCACGACCATCGCGCTCGACGAGGAGGCGGTCAACCGGTCCTCCGGCAAACGCGTTCAACGCATTGTCGCGATTCGCGCGTGAGCGCTGCCACGCATGGCGACCGGACAACGGGGAATCAGCGGGGAATAACAGCGTGCCATAGGCCAGGCGAGTGACAAAAACGTGAACTTCTCACTTGAAAAATGGTCTAAGGGACTCATGTAGGAAATATGTAAGGTGGAGCGCTACCCAAACGATACGACCCTGAAGGCGGTCAATGTGCCGCAAACACGACGATTCAGGTTGCCTCGCATGCCGTAACGCACTACCATACGCGGTCTTTCTGCATTGCACGAAAATCCAGGCTGCCACGTCGTCAGACGTTTGGCGCTCGCTTGGCGGGACCGGCATGCGCCCCCGCCCACTCCCCTGCAATTTCGTCATCGCCAGGACGCCACGCCGCTGGCGCGTGACCCTTTTTGCCCTTGTCGGGCTATCCCTTCGAGGAGAATGTATTGACAAGCCATGACCGGGACGACGCGCTGACCTCGTCTGCCCGCCCCGCACGCCGCTCGTCCAAAGACAAGACCGGCGATACGACGCCCATGGACGCAGGCTCGCAACTCGAAAAACGCCAGCATCAAATGCGGGCGCTCATCAAGCTCGGCCGCGAACGCGGTTATCTGACCCACGCGGACATCAACGACCATCTGCCCGACAACTTCGCGCAGACGGCCGCGCTGGAAACGATCGTCGCCACGTTCAACGACATGGGCGTGCAGGTGTACGAGCAGGCGCCCGACGCCGACACGCTGCTCCTGAACGAAGATTCCCGCGCCGACCAGCAGGCCGACGACGAAGCCGACGAAGAAGTCGAAGTCGCGCTCTCGACCGTCGACTCCGAATTCGGCCGCACGACCGACCCCGTGCGCATGTACATGCGCGAAATGGGCTCGAGCGAGCTGCTCACGCGCGCCGGCGAAATCGAAGTGGCGAAGCGCATCGAAGACGGCCTCCAGGAAATGATCCAGGCGATCGCGGCATGCCCGTCGATCGTCGCGACCATCCTCGCCGACGCCGACCGCGTCGCGGCTGAAGAGATGCGCATCGATGAACTCGTCGACGGCATCGGCAGCGACGAAGCGGCGCAGGAACCGGCCACGGCGGCCGACGCAGACGCGAGCGAAGAAGTCGAAGCCCAGGCATCGGAAGAAGAAGAGTCGGACGACTCGAGCGACGACGAAGACAGCGACGCCGACAACAGCAAGGCGAACGAAGCCCTGCTCGCGCAACTGAAGGCAGACAGCCTCGCGATCTTCGCGCGCGTTCGCGCGCTGTTCGAACAGATGGCCTGTACGACGGACGCCAATGCGCGCGCCACGGCCCTGGAAATGAAGATCTGCGCCGACATCCAGACGGAACTCGCGCCGATCCGCTTCACGGCCCGCACGATCGACCGCCTGTGCTCGCTGCTGCACGAGCAGGTCGCGCAGATTCGCGCGATCGAGCGCAACGTGCTCTCCATCGTCGTCGATCGCTGCGGCATGCCGCGCGAAGCCTTCGTCGAGCAGTTCCCGGGCCACGAAACCGATCTGGACTGGGGCGTGCGCGCCGCAGCCGCGTCGAGCAAGTACGGTCCCTCGATCGAGCGCAGCCTGCCGGCTATCCAGGCGGAGCAGCGCAAGCTCGCCGAGATCGAAGCGGCCGCATCGCTGTCGCTGCAGCAGATCAAGGCGATCAATCGCCGCATGACCGTCGCCGAATCGAAGATGCGTCAGGCGAAGGGCGAGATGGTCAAGGCCAATCTGCGTCTCGTGATCTCGATTGCGAAGAAGTACGTGAACCGCGGCATGCAGTTCCTCGACCTGATCCAGGAAGGCAACATCGGCTTGATGAAGGCGGTGGACAAGTTCGAATATCGCCGCGGCTGGAAGTTCTCGACGTACGCGACGTGGTGGGTGCGTCAGGCCGTGACGCGCGCGCTCGCCGACCAGGCGCGCACGATCCGCGTGCCGGTGCACATGATCGAAACGATCAACAAGCTCAACCGCATTTCGCGCGAGATCCTGCAGCAAACGGGCATGGAAGCGCATCCGGCGGACCTCGCCGCGCGCATGGGCATGACCGAAGAGAAGGTGCGCGGCATCCTCAAGATCGCCAAGCAACCGGTCTCGCTCGAAAGCCCGGTAGGCGACGACGGCGACGCGACGCTCGGCGACATGATCGAGGACGCAGGTTCGGCCTCGCCGGCTGATGCTGCGATTCACGCGAACATGCGCGCTGCCATCGACGAGGCGCTCAAGGCGCTCTCGCCGCGCGAAGCGAAGGTGCTGCGCATGCGCTACGGCATCGACACGACGTCGGACCACACGCTCGAAGAAGTGGGCAAGCAGTTCGACGTGACGCGCGAGCGTATCCGCCAGATCGAAAGCAAGGCGATGCGCAAGCTGATGCACCCGAGCCGCGCGGACAAGCTGCGTCCGTTCCTGGAGCGCTAAGCGGTTTTACTGCTGCGCTCCCTTGAGCTGGATTGAAAAAAGCCCGTCACCTTCCGGTGACGGGCTTTTTCTTTATGCGGCGCGAGCGCCGCCGGTCAGTCCGTGCCGTATTTCGGCGAGTGCGGACCGTAGAGCAGGCCCGTCGGCGGCCCCGCGTGCAACAGACGATAGCTCGTGACACCTGCGATATCGTGGCTCTTGTCGGTCAGCGAATTCGCGACCTGCTTGATTGCCGCCACCACCAGCATGCCAATCAGGCCGCCGCCACCGCTGTTGTTCCCTTCGTTGCTGCTGGCGCTGGCCGCGCCTTGCCACAGCACCTTGCCGGTTGTCAGATCGACGAGTTTCGCGGTCGCCGTCACCACCGTCGCGCTGTCGATCACACGATATTGCGTCCCGAATTGCGTGATCTTCGAATACACCACCGCATCGGCGCCGAAGATCTCGCGCAGCTTCTCCGGCGGGGTCTGCTGGATGTCGCCTGCCGTCGTCAGTCCGTTCTGCTTGAACGTCTCCTCCATGACCGCGACCGGAATCACGTAGTAGCCCGCCTCGGCGAGCGGCATCGTCATCTGGGAGAGCATGCTGTTCGACGCATTCACATCCGTCGTCGCGTTGTCGGGCGGCAGCACGAGGATCGAGCGCGGGCGCGCATTCTTGAACGCCGTGTAATCCGCGTGCTTGACCGGCTGTGCACAAGCGGCCAGCAATGCGAGCGCGGACAGAGCCAGCCAGAGCTTGAGAGTGGAAAATCTGGACATATCGGTACGCTCGCTTATTGTTGTTTCGGTTTCTTCATGAGGAAGTCCATATAGGTCGACGACTCCGGGAAGAGGTGCTTCTCGGCGTCGAATTCCTGCATGGCTTGCGTGTCGTTGCCGACGTTCGCGTAGAGCATGCCCAGTTGCGCGTGGAAGCCTGGCGGCGGCGTGTTGCCCTTCGCGCGGATCTCCTGCAGCGACTTCTCGAGCGCATCGATTTGTTGCTGCGGTGCCTTCTCGCCCTTCAGGTAGTCGTAGACCCCGGGCTGATAGCCGCTCCACTGGTAGAGCGGCGGCGTTGTGTTCGCGCAGCCTGCGAGCAGCAGCGTTGCCGCCGTGATGGGCAGGCAGAGCCCCCGAAGCGTGCCGATGTATTTCATGAAAACCCCGTATGAGTAGTTGTTCTGATTCAGCGCGAAGCGCGGCCGACGTAGGCGGTCAGTGTGCGGAGCGCAGCGCGCCCGCGTCGACCTGGTCGGCCAGATGGTTGACTGCTTCCTGGATCGCGAGCTCGAGCACCTTGCCATTGAGCGTCGAGTCGTAGCTCGCGGTGCCGCCAAAGCCAATGATCTCGCGGTTCGAGAGGCTGTACTCGCCCGCACCCTGCGCCGACGCGACGACTTCCGAAGTCGTGGTATCGACAACGTTGATGCTCACCTTCGCGTAGGCGATCTGGTTCTTCCCGCTGCCGAGAATGCCGAACAGCTGGTGATCGCCGACTTCCTTGCGACCGAACTCGGTGACGTCGCCGGTAATGACGTAGTTGGCGCCCTTGATCGCCTGGGTCTTCCTGGTGAAGCCCGCTTCCTGGCGGATCTCGTCAAGGTTGTCGCGATCGAGCACGCTGAAGCGGCCGCTTTGCTGCATCGACGTGATCAGGATGGTCTTGGCCTGCCCGCCGAGCCGGTCGATGCCGTCGGAGAAGATGCCGCGCATGTAGCTCGAGCGATTATCGAACTTGCCGACTGCGATCTGCACCGGCTTACCGACGGGCGGGCGCTGCGCGCTGGTGACAGGCGGCACGGGCAGCGAACGCGACGATTCGGTCGCGCAACCGCCAAGGGCTGCGATGGTGGCGGCGGCGAGAAGCGCACCCCACGTCTTGGACGACTTCATGAATTCTCCTTGTTGTCAGGGCAAAAGAGGCTGGACAAGGGAGATCGGCGAGATGCGGAGCCAGACGGCAGCGGCGTGCACGCGGAGCACGCAGGGCGTCCTCGCAAGCGTCGCTGCGGCGGAGATAGAGGGCGCAGTGCGTCGCTGCGCGCGCAAGTCATTCCATCGGTCGTGCATGTTTCTCGCTTCCCCGCACGCGAGCGCATGCGCAGAAGCTCCCCGGTTTTTATTGGTGTAGCGTGTGATCTTTAGTTTGTAGTTAATGACTACACACGCGTCTATCGGCCGGATTAGAGAAAAACTTTAGGAAAGCTGCGATTTAATGCGAATTAGATTTTTATGTGCGCGATTTCTGAGGCGTATTGACGCACGCATGAAATGCTATTTAATACGATTTGGAGATTTTCGCTATCGACTGCGAATAAGTCAGGTCGCAGAAAATGATCGTTCTTTCTGGTGCCCAAACGCCAGAACCCCGGCTCTCTTTCGGAGACACCGGGGTTCTGGACGTTACAGCATAAGGAGCCTGACGATTACCTACTTTCACACGGGCAATCCGCACTATCATCGGCGTGGAGCTGTTTCACGGTCCTGTTCGGGATGGGAAGGGGTGGGACCAGCTCGCTATGGTCATCAGGCTTGACGGGTTGCTGCGTCGCGCTTTGTGTTCGCGCCACAGCCAATCGGGAAGAAGCGTAAAGAGGGTGATGCTGAATTGGGGTTGTGTTGTTTCAGGCACAACACACATAGTGTGGGTTCTACGTAGATGCTGAAGCATTAACGTAGACCGACACGTGATCTCAACCGTGCGTCTTTAAAAACACACCTGTTATAGGATCAAGCCTTACGGGCAATTAGTATCAGTTAGCTTAACGCATTACTGCGCTTCCACACCTGACCTATCAACGTCCTGGTCTCGAACGACCCTTCAAGGGGATCAAGTCCCCGGGGAAGTCTCATCTTGAGGCGAGTTTCCCGCTTAGATGCTTTCAGCGGTTATCTCTTCCGAA